>JANXXS010000341.1 GCA_025350505.1 Burkholderiales bacterium | reverse complement strand
CGCGCAGCACGCCGGCCGCCTGCATGTCGCCGCCGTAGCGCGTGAAGGCGGCATACATCTGCTCTTGCGCCTTCGGGTCATCGGCCATCATGGCGAAGTTCTTCTCGTCGCCGTAGATCAGGATGATGTAGTGCATCGTCGCTCCTTTCGGTTCGCCCCGACGGCCGGGGTCGCCGTCATGACGCGACGCTACTGCCGGATCGACAGCCGCCGGCGACTTTTTTCGTGTCGACGGCGTTTGCCGCGCGCCGGCCTGCTCAGCGGGCTGCCATCCCGGCGCCGGCGGCCCAGCTCGCGACCTCGTCGAGGATCGTGCCGAGCGCCTCGTCGAAGCCTTGCACCGCGCCGGCGGCGTCGTGCGAGCGCACCGGCACCGCGGCGACGAAGGTTCGACGTGCCAGCAGCATGCGGCCGGCCGGGTCGCTCAGCTCGGCGGCGAGGCCGACACGCGCGTTACCCGGCACCGAGGTGGCGTCGTGGTAGATCTCGAGCAGGTGGGTGCGCAGCAACAGGCTGCCGCGCACGCTGCTCGTCGTCTCGGCGACGGCGCGAAAGGCACCGCCCTGTTCGAGCCGTGCCGCGAGCTGTGCGGCAAGGCCGCGGTTCGGCGGTTCGGTCCAGCTGCTGAACTGGTAGTAGGCGCGCTGACCGGCCGAGCGGCTGAAGATGAGCTCCTGCGTGTCGTAGAAGCTCGAGGCGGTCGTCGGCGCGACGAGCAGGATCGCTTCGCGCTTCATGGCCGCGCCGGCGACGACCTGCGAGGGCGCGACCTCGAGCACGAAGTAGCGCTGCGAGGTGCCGGCGCTGAGCCCGCTGCAGCCGCAGAGCAGAGCGGCGGCGGCGAGCAGTGCGGCGGCGGACGTCGCCGCGATCCGCCTCATCGCCGATCCTCCCCCGGGCCGAGGCTCGCCTCGCCGGGACCGAACAGCGTCGCCCGCGGATCGCGGAACTTGCGCGCGGCCACGCCCAGCGCGTCGACGGTGCCGCGCAATTGCTGCCCGGTGAGGCGCACCTCGACGTCGGTGTCGACGAGCAGGCTCTCGGTGCGTCGCGACAACTGCGAGGCGTCGGCGCTCACCTGCCGCACCGCGACCGAGACGTCCTTGATGCCGGCGGTCGTCTCGGCGCCGAGCGTGTCGTAGCGGTCGGCGAGCCGATGCACGTCGCCGCTCAGCGCCGTCGTCGACGTGCGCAGGCCGTCGGCGGCCTGGCCGATCGACGCCAGCGTGCCGTCGAGTCGCGCCACGGCACCACTGGCGTTGTGCGTCAGGTCGCGCAGGTTGGCCAGGGTCTGGCCGATCGCCGCCTGGTTCTCCGTCGACAGCGTCGCGTTGATGCGGCGCATGGTCTCGTCGGCGCGCTGTGCGAGCTCGTTCACCGTCTCCGAGAACTGCTGCAGCTGCGACGCGCCTTCGGCGATGACGGCGTCGCCCGTGCCCGGCGCCGGCCGCGGCGCGGCCGGGCTGTCCTCGCTCAGGTTCTGCAGGCGGATCGTCGCCAGCCCGGTGACCAGGTTGCGCTCGACGACGGCGCGCGTGCTCTCCTTGACGGGCGCGGTCGGGTCGATGCCGATCGTCACTTCGACCGTGCCGGCCCGTTCCTTCGAGAACGAGAAGCCGGCGACCGCGCCGATGCGGATGCCCTTCATGCGCACGTCGCTGCGCACGTCCAGGCCCTCGAGCGACTGGCGCGCGAAGAAGATCTTGTAGCGCTGCACGTCGGCGTGCTGCCCGGACGAGGCGAGCCAGACGACCGCGGCGGTCACCAGGGCGAGCAGCACGAGCACCGAGGTGCCGACGAAGGTGTACTTGGCTTCGGGTTCCATCAGCGACTTCCTTCCTTGTGCGGCGCGCGCGCCGAAAAGTATTCCCGGATCCATGGATGTTCGCTGCGAACCACCTGATCGACCGGCCCGTCGGCGATCACCTTGCCGGCCGAGAGCGCGATCGCGCGGTCGATGATCGAGAGCAGCGTATCCAGGTCGTGCGTGACCATGAAGACGGTCAGTCCCAGGCTGTCGCTGAGCGCGCGCACCAGGCTGTCGAAGGCGCGCGCGCCGATCGGGTCCAGCCCCGAGGTCGGCTCATCGAGAAAGAGGATCTCCGGCTCGAGGGCGAGCGCGCGCGCCAGCGCGACGCGCTTCCTCATGCCGCCGGAGAGCTGCGCCGGCGTCTTCCTGCCGACGTCCGGGGCCAGGCCGACCAGCGACAGCTTGAAGCCGACGAGGGGCGCGATGACATCCTCGGAGAGATCGGTGTGCTCGCGGAACGGCACGGCGATGTTCTCGGCCACGCTCAGCGACGAAAAGAGGGCGCCGTCCTGGAACAGCATGCCGAAGCGGCGGCGCAGGCCGTTCATCTGCGCTTCATCGGACTTCCAGACGTCGGTGCCGAGCAGGCGCACGGTGCCGCTGGTCGGCCGCAGCAGGCCGATCATTTCCTTGAGCAGCACCGACTTGCCGGTGCCGCTGCCGCCGATCAGCGCCGCCACCTCGCCGCGCCGCACCGCAAAGCTCACGCCGTCGTGGACCAGGTCGGCGCCGAAGCGCGTGACGATGTCCTTCACCTCGAGCACCGTGTCCATCAGATGCCCATGCGCTGCAGACTGACGGCGAAGGCGGCGTCGAGCACGATCACCCAGACGATGCTTTGCACCACCGTCGAGGTCGTGTGCTCGCCGACGCTGCGCGCGTCGCGCGCCACCGACAAGCCCATGCGGCAGGCGATCATGGCGATGAAGGCGGCGAACACCGGCGCCTTGGCCACGCCGACGACGAAGGCGCTCATCGGCAGCACCTGATGCAATCGGCTGGCAAAGGCCTCGGGCGCGATGCCGAGTTGCAAGGCGCCGATCAGCATGCCGCCGGCGATACCGGCGGCGTCGCCGGCGAAGACGAGCAGCGGCAGGCCGAGCACGATCGCCACCAGCCGCGGCACCACCAGCACCTGGATCGGCGACAAGCCCAGCGTCTGGATCGCGTCGGTTTCCTCCTGCACCTTCATCGAGCCGATCTGCGCCGTGAAGGCGGCGCCCGACCTGCCGGCGACGATCACCGCGACCAGGATCGGCGAGAGTTCGCGGCAGATGGCGATGCCGACGCCGTCGACGACGAAGATGGTCGCGCCGTAGCGCTGTGCCTGCACGCCGAGCAGATAGGCGAAGACGACGCCGATCAGGAAGATGACGAGGGCGACGATCGGGATCGCGTCGAGCGCCACCACCTCGAACTGCGAGACCGTCTCCCTGAAGCGGAACAGGCGCGGCCGGCGCAGCAGAGCAACGATCTCGAGCGCGACGACGCCGATGAAGCCGGTGTGCGTGGCGAGCGTGCGCGTCACTTCGAGCGTCGCGGCGCCGATGCGCTGCACGATCGGGCGGCGGTGCGTCGGCGCCGCCACCGAGGGTGCGGCCATGCGCTCGCGCACCAGGGCGAGCAGGCGCTCGTGACCCTCGCGCATGTGCCGCACCTCGACCGTGGCGGTGGCGCAGCCGAGCCCGGCCAGGTGGCGCAGCAGCAGGAAGCCGGCGGCGGTGTCGAGGTCTTCGAGCCGGCTGCCGTCGATCACGCAGTGGGTCCGGCCCGCGAGGGACAGGGCTTCGATCTCGGCTTCGATCGCGGCAACGTGCGGCAGGCGCCAGTGCCCCTGCAGGTAGAGGACATCGACGCCGCCTTCGCTTGCCAGCGCCAACCACGGCGGCGGTACGGTCGCCATGGTGGCCGCTCGTCGCTTCTCAATGGCCGGTCGTGTCTCCCGGCCGGCCCGCTTCGAACAGGAACCAGGTACGGCGCTCGGTCTCGTCGATCCAGACCTCGATCAGGCTGGCGGTGGCGATGTCGCGATGCTCGTCGCAGACCTCGTGCGCCTCGCGCAGGCGTGCGGCCAGCGTTTTGTTGTCCTCGCGCAGCTCGGCCAGCATGTCCGAGGGCTCGACGAAGTCGGCGTCGTTGTCGGCGATGCGCTGCATGCGCGCGATGTGGCCGATCGAGCGCAGCGTCGAGCCGCCGACCTTGCGCACGCGTTCGGCGATCGGATCGGCCATGGCGTAGATCTGGTCCGACTGCTCGTCGAGCATGACGTGGTAGTCGCGGAAGTGCGGGCCGCTCATGTGCCAGTGGAAGTTCTTCGTCTTCAGGTAGAGCGCGAAGACGTCGGCGAGGATGCCGTTCATGGCTGCGGCGATGTCCTTGGTCGAGCCGGCCTCGAGGTCGGTCGGCGTGACCAGCGGCGCACGGCGGCGGGCGGTGGCGTTCGCGACAGTCTTGGCTTTGGCGGATTTCTTCATGTCGGTGCGTGGATGAGCTGCGGTAAAAGGAGCACTCTAAGGGGGATTGGCCCGGCGCGCCAAAGGTCCTGGGCAAGGATCGAGCTTGGCCCACGGCCGGCGGCGCCGCGCCGGCCGAACGGCGTGCCCGGCGCTACCTCCTTCGGCACAGGTGCCGGGCACGAGCCGGCAGTGCATCATGCGGGCCTCACCGATGAGCGCTCCAGCCGATGCCGTCTTCGTCGATCTGCTGCTGCCGATCGCCGAGCTCGCCGTGCCGGCGCTGACCGAGCCCGACAAGAGAGATACCCTGGCCAAGGAGAAAACAGGATGAACTGGCATCGCAATCGTTTCCTGCGTCTGGTGCGGTCGCGGCCGTGCCTGTTCATCGCCACGGCGCTGGCCGTCGTGATCGCGTATTTTCTGCCGACCTCCATCGCCAGCCAACCGGTGACGCGCTGGCTGTTCGCCTGGAACGCCGGCGCCGGGCTTTATGTGCTGCTCGCCGCGGTCATGATGATCCGCTCGTCGAGCCACCACATGCGGCACCGGGCGCAGTTGCAGGACGACGGCCAGCGCACGATCCTGGCGCTGGTCGTGGTGGCGACGGTGGCCAGCCTGGCGGCGATCGGCGGCGAGCTGGCGGTCGTCAAGGACATGCACGGCTTCAACAAGGGCGCGCACATCGCACTGGCCGGAGTGACGGTGCTCACGTCATGGGCGTTCATCCAGATCATGTTCGCGCTGCACTACGCGCACGACTTCTACGCCGCGGCCTGCCACGGCCGGCCGCCGGGACTGCAGTTTCCCGACGAGGAGCATCCCGACTACGGCGACTTCTTCTACTTCGCCTCGGTCATCGGGACCTCGGGGCAGACCGCCGACGTGTCGTTCGTGACCAAGCCCCTGCGCCGCATCGGCACGCTGCACTGCATCCTGTCGTACCTGTTCAACACGACCGTGCTGGCGCTGCTCATCAACATCGGCGCGAGCATGTTCTGAGGCGGAAGGCGCCGTCCGCGGGGCGCCTGACCGCAGGTGGAAGACGCGGCGGGCGTGTTGCTGCTGCGCATCAACAACCGCCAGCAGGAAGGCACCAGCGCCACTTTCAGGCCGTGCGCGGCCGCCTCGCCGCTGGTGGCGTGTTCTGCCAATGGCTGCCATTGCATCAGCTGGATCTTCGAACCCTGCGCAGCATCGTGCAGACCTTCGTCGCCGTCTACCCTGGGGGCTGGGCGGTGCTCGCCACCAACAGCCTGGACACTCCGGTACTGGGCCTGGTGGCACGGCGCGACGCCGGCGGCTTCGATTTGCGGCAGGTGCGCGAGCGCCTGGACAGGGCCGCGCTGCCGCTGCGCCTGGCCGATCTCGGGCTTGCCGACGAATTCGCGTTGCTGGGCAGCTTCGTCGCGGGCCCGCCGGCGCTGCGGCGCTTCGCCGGCGATGCCTCCCTCAATACCGATGACCGCCCGGTGGTTGCCTACCGGGCGCCCCGGATCACCTATGCGCCCGATTCGTTGCCGCGCGACCGGCTGCTCGCGCTGCTGGGTCAAGTCGAGGTCAGGCCGGATGAAGTCGTCGTGTCGCCGCCCGATGCCGCATGGCCGAAACGGCTCGCGGCCTACTGGGTGGCACGACATCGTTTCATCGAGGTCGGCCGCGATGTGCGTGCCTCGGCCGACGTGCAGCAGATGCTGGCGCAGGTGCGCGAACCCCTCTTGTCGGTGCTGCGCATCAGCCCCGACTTCCGACCCGCCTATGATCGCTTGGTGCTGATGGCGGCGGCGCTCGCGCGTACCGATGCGCCTGCCGCCCGCGCGTTGCTGACGGAGCTCCTGGAGGCGCAGCCGGCGCGCCCGGAAGCTGAGCAGGCACTGCGGCAGCTTTCGGGCATGTCCCGGTAGCCGGCTCTGCCGCCGGCGCGGCGATCACACCCCGCGCTTGCAGACGATCCGGTCCGAACGGCAGCGCGCAATGCCTCGACACACGCCTGCCATGTTGGGGAGCTACCTTCACCGACCGCCCAATGTCAGGACAGAGCTGGTGAATCTGAACGACCCAGAGGCCATGCGCCGAATGCACGCCGATCTGCGCGACAGCTACGACGAAGAGCTGGAGCTGGAGCTCGACGACCGAATGCTCGACAACGCGGCGGGCGTCGCCGGCGAGTCCGGCGACGAGGACAAGGAAGCGCGCCGACGCTATTTCCGGGAGCTCTTTCGCCTGCAGGGCGAACTGGTCAAATTGCAGGACTGGGTGGTCGCGGCATGGCACAAGGTCGTGATCGTCTTCGAAGGGCGCGATGCCGCCGGCAAGGGTGGCGTGATCAAGCGCATCACGCAACGCCTCAACCCCCGCACCTGCCGGGTCGCGGCGCTGCCGGCGCCGAACGACCGTGAGCGCACTCAGTGGTACTTCCAGCGCTATGTGGCGCATCTGCCGGCCGCTGGCGAGATGGTGCTGCTCGATCGCAGTTGGTACAACCGCGCCGGCGTCGAGCGGGTGATGGGGTTTTGCGACGACGCGCAGTACGAGGAGTTCTTTCGCACCGCGCCGGAGTTCGAGAAGATGCTCGCGCGCTCGGGCATCCAGCTCGTGAAGTACTGGTTCTCGATTTCCGACACAGAGCAGCACCTGCGCTTTCTCGGCCGCATCCACGACCCGCTCAAGCAGTGGAAGCTGAGCCCGATGGACCTCGAGTCGCGCCGGCGCTGGGAGGAATACACCCGGGCCAAGGAAGTGATGCTGGCCCGCACGCACATCCCGGAAGCGCCCTGGTGGGTGGTGCAGGCCGACGACAAGAAAAAGGCGCGCCTGAACTGCATCCACCATCTTCTGAGCCAGATGCCGTACGAGGAGGTGCCGCACGCGCGGGTCGTTCTGCCCGAGCGGGTGCATCACGAGGACTATGTGCGCCACCCGGTGCCGCAGGACATCGTCGTACCAGAGGTCTACTGAGGCTCGTTGTCACTGAACCGACACGCGACCGTCACGACGCGCCCGGGCGGCGACCACGGCTCGATTCGCTGTCATCGAAATGTCACGTCACGCGGCGATCCTGCGTGCTTGATTTTCGACCCGAGGTGACCTGCGTTCGATGGATGCCGACTTCGCCGTGACGAGCCTCGTTCGACGGTCCATTGCGGGCGTCGCATCGGCGCTGGTGCTCGCATCGGCCGGGATGGCGTCGGCCCAGGGCGGCGAAGGCCAGCCGATCGACCTCGCCTTCGCGACGTTCTTCCGCCAGCCGATCGGACCGCGTGGCCTCGAGTTCAGCGCAGCGCTGCGCGCCGCCGACGGCCAGCGCGTTCGGTTGGTCGGCTACATCGTGACCCGCGAGCACGCGGTCGCGGGCTGGTTCCTGTTTACGCCGCGACCGGTCCGACTGAGCGAGGATGCCGACGGCGACGCCGACGATCTTCCGCCCGCGACGGTGACCGTCGTTCTGCCCGAGCGTCTGCGCGAGCAGGTCGTCGCACCGCAGCCCGGGCCGATTGCGATCACCGGACGTTTGCATGTGGGTCGCGCCGAAGACGCATCCGGCCACGTCTCGTGGTTGCACCTCGATCTCGATCCCGAAACGCCGGCCACCGGCTCGACGGCAACGACAGTCGTCCTGCCGCGCGTCGGGCAATGAGTCCACTCGACACCTCCATGACCAGAACCCTTGTTCTCCTCACGACCCTGATGCTCACCGGCGTGAGCGGCCTCCATGCGGCGCCCGCCGTCTCGCGCCTGACGCCTCCGAGCGAGTTGTTCGCGAGCGGCCGGCCCGACCCGGTGATCGCGCGCTTCCTGCCCGGGCAACGCTTCGACCTCCAGGCGACGCTGCGGCCCGATGCCGGCAGGCAGATCGTCGAGGCGCGCTTCCTCGTCGACGGCAAGCTCGTCGCCGCGCAGGTGGCGCTCTTCAAGTGCGGCGCAGCCTGCGTCAAGGGTGTCCCGGGCGACGCGGCGATCGCCACGGTGCGGGCCTTCAGCGTCGAGACGCCCGGCCGTCACGAGTTCGGCGTCGTCGCCGCCCAGGACGACGGGCAGAAGGTGACGGCGCGCGGCAATTTCGAAGTCGTTCCCTTTTCCGCGGCCATCGGGCCGAAGGTGAAGAACGTCATCATCATGCTCGGCGATGGCATGGGCGCTGCGCATCGCACTGCGGGACGCATCATGGCCAAAGGATATGCACAAGGAAAAGCGCAAGGCCGTCTGGCAATGGACACCTTTCCCTTCACCGGCCTGGTGATGACCGCCTCGCTTGATACGATCATCACCGACTCCGCGCCCGGCATGGCCAACTATGTCAATGGCAACAAGGCCAACAGCGGACAAGAGGGCGTTTGGCCCGACGACACGACCGCGGTGTTCGACAACCCGCGCATCGAATACCTCGCCGAGTATCTGCACCGGACCAAAGGAACCTCGCTGGGCATCGTGACGACAGCGGATGTGTTCGATGCGACGCCGGCCGCCAACGCGGTGCATACCGGCGATCGCGGTCAGGGCAGTGGCATCGTCGATCAGTATCTGGATGAATCGGTCGGTTCGGCCGGTTTGTCGGTGCTGCTGGGCGGCGGACGAAAGTGGTTTCTGCCGAACTCGACCAATGCGATTCAGCCGGTCAGCGGTGCGTACAACGCGACCAACGGTTCGCAGCGCCGTACATCTTCTGACTATGTATTGCCGAGCGACATTGTCGCAGGCTGGGGACTGCCGGCCAGCGCGGTGGGAGCGTTGGACAATAACCGCGACTTGATCACCGACTTCACGACGGCGGGGTTTGCTTACGCACCCGACAAGACCTCGTTGGTTTCGGTTGGACCGGCGTCGACGAAATTGTTGGGATTGTTTTCCTTCTCCAACATGAACGTCGCCTACGACAAGATCAATGGCCGCCGAGGCGCATCGACGGTCGTCAACGACTATGGTTTCCCTGACCAGCCGATGCTCGACGAAATGACCGATGTGGCGCTGCAGGTGTTGTCGAAGAACACCAACGGCTTCATCCTGATGGCCGAGGGGGCATCGATCGACAAGCAGGCGCACTTGATGGACAGCGATCGCTGGATGCTCGAGGTGCTGGAGTTCGATCGCGCAGTGCAGAAGGCGCAGGAATTCGCCGCCGCTAACCCAGATACGTTGGTCATCGTGACGGCCGATCACGAATGTGCCGGAGCCGCGATCATCGGTGCGTCCACGAAGACGCCGGCGCAGTTGTTGACGCTTGCGCAAGGCACGGATCACACCGCTGCGACTCAGCGCGATGGCGTGGTAGGCAATTATCAGGCTGCGGGATTTCCGAAGTACACCATCGGCTCCGACGGCTATCCGGGGTTGTCCGGCACGGTCGCGACGGATATCACCGGGAAGGTTCTGATCGGCTACGGCGCCAATGCAGACCGGTACGAAACCTGGCTGACCAATCCGCAACCGACGCAGGATTCACAGCAACCGTTCGTTGCGATCGGCACGTCGAATCCCAACCCGAACCTGTCCAGCTACCCCGGCAATCCGAATGTGCGTAACAGCAGCAGCACCAATACGGCCGGGACAACTGCTTCGGGAGCGTCGGGCCATGTAGGTGTGTTCATCACTGGGCAGACCTCGCTCACATCCGCGGGTAACCAGGCT
>JANXXS010000324.1 GCA_025350505.1 Burkholderiales bacterium | reverse complement strand
AGCAGGTTGAAGGCGAAGTTCTGGTCGCGGTTTCGCGCCATCACGCCCCAGACCGAGTTCTTCTGGTGCGTGTAGTCCTTCAGCGTGCGCAGGACCGCGGTCTTGCCGGTGATCTCGATCACCTTGGCGTAGAGCGACGCGGCGCCCGGCGCTTCGAGGTAGACGAACTGGTTGATGAGCAGCTGCGGCACGATCGGGCCGTTGATGCGGTAGTAGGTCAGGCCCGACTGCTGCCAGCTCTCGACCGTCTTGCCGTGCTTGTCCCAGAAGTCGGCGGGCAGCTGCAGCACGCCGGTGTAGAGCAGGTCGCCGTCTTCGAGCGTCTTGTCGTTGAAGTAGTCCTCGGCGGGCAGCCCCAGGGCGCGCGCCTTGATGCGCATGTTGATGTCCTTCGACACCAGCACCACATCGCGACCCTGCTGCTGCTCGCCGAGCGCCTTGACGACGCCGAGGATCTGGTTGTCGGCCTTGCCCGCCGGCAGGCCTTGCGGCAAGGCGATGTCGATCAGGTCGGTCTGGAAGAAGAGCTTGCCGCCGGCTTCGCGGTGGCCGGTGCGGCTGAGGGCGATGCCTTCGCTCCGACCGGCAGCATTGCGCGTCGGCATGTTGGCGGCGAGCGCGTCGAGGTCGCGGCTCACCTGGCGGGCGTTGCGTGCCACCTCGGTCATGCCGCGCTTGTGCCCGTCGAGCTCCTCGAGCGTGATCATCGGCAAGTAAATGTCATGCTCTTCGAAACGGAACAGCGAGGTCGGGTCGTGCATCAGCACGTTCGTGTCGAGCACGAAGAGGGTCGTCGGGCCGTTGCCGCGCGCTGCCTTCTTCTCGCGCTCGGGGCGCACCGCGTGGTGGCCGCTGCGCGTCGGCGCGGGCGCCTGAGTCACGGCGGGCAGGCTGGTCGGCGCGGCGGCCGGCAACGGGCTTTCGTTGCTCAGCTCGAGCAGCGCCGGGGCGACCGGCTCGGCGGCCGGGCGGGCGCGCCGCGCCCCCTTGCCGGGCGCGGCGGCGCCTTGCGACTCGAACTGTTCGCGGCTGAGGAAGTCAGCGCGCTTGGCGGGGGGCTTGGGCAGGGGCATGCGGGTCTCGTAGTGAGAAGGCGCGCTCGGTCGGGGGTGCTCGGCGCCGTCGCGCCGGAGGCGGACGACGCGGGCGCAAGGCGTCGGCTCAGCCGCTCTTCTTGATCGCCTTGACGGCTTTCAGCACTTCCTCGACGTGGCCGGCGACCGTTAGGCCACGCCACTCGGCGCGCAGGACGCCGGCGCCGTCGATGAGGAAGGTGCTGCGCTCGATGCCCTTGACCTTCTTGCCGTACATGATCTTGTTCTTGACCACGCCGAACATGTGGCAGAGCTTTTCTTCGGTATCGGCGATCAGCTCGAAGGGCAACTCGAAATTGGTCTTGAAGCGATCGTGCGAGGCCATGTTGTCGCGCGAGACGCCGAACAGCACGGCGCCGGCCTTGACGAAATCCTTGTAGTGATCGCGGAACTGCATCGCCTCGGTGGTGCATCCGGGCGTGTTGTCCTTCGGGTAGAAGTAGAGGACGACGATCTTGCCGGCGTAGGCCTGTGGCGTGAACTTCACTCCTCCGGTTGCGAGCGCTTCAAATTCCGGTACAGGTTTGTTGAGTGCAGGCGTCATGAAGCTCTTGTGATCATCTACCCCGTCGCGGGGCGTAGCCATCGATTATAGGGCTTGACACCAGCGCCCCGACGCTGAACCTCGCCACTCAGGCGGGGGAAGCGGCGGCGGCGAAGAGGAGGGCGGCGACGACCGAGCGGCCCTCGGCGAGCAGGACGTTGTAGGTGCGGCAAGCGGCCGCCGTGTCCATGGTCTCGACGCCGATGCCGGCCTCGATCAGCGGCCGCAGCAGCGCGGCGGGCGGAAAGCGCAGGCGCGCGCCGCTGCCGAAGATGACGAGCTCGGGCTTGAGCGCCGCAAGCTGCGCGAAATGGTCCGCGACCAGCGACTCGAAACCGGCCGCCTTCCAGGGCTGGACCGCACCGGTCCAGGGGACGATCACGCTCTCGGTGTACTCGACGCCGTTCACCGCCACGCCCTCGGGGCCGTGGCGTGCGATCGCGTTCTGGCCGTCGATCCGGTCGGCACGCATCTTCATGCGTCGATTATCCGTGGGCCGTCGCGCCACACCCCCTGTGGTCAAATATCTGCCCCTTAGCCGCTCGGTGGAGTCTCTTCTCGTGCAGTCCATTTTCAAGTCGAGCAAGCTCGCCAGCGTCTGCTACGACATCCGCGGCCCGGTGCTCGAGAAGGCCCGGCAGATGGAGGAGGAGGGCCAGCACATCATCAAGCTCAACATCGGCAACATCGCCGCGTTCGGCCTCGAGCCGCCCGACGAGATCGTGCAGGACATGATCCGCAACCTGCCGAACGCCGCAGGCTACACCGATTCGAAGGGCCTGTTCGCGCCACGCAAGGCGATCGTCCACTACACGCAGCAAAAGCATGTCAAGGGCGTGGCGGTCGACGACGTCTACCTCGGCAACGGCGCCTCCGAGCTGATCACGATGAGCATGAACGCGCTGCTCAACGACGGCGACGA
>JANXXS010000244.1 GCA_025350505.1 Burkholderiales bacterium | reverse complement strand
TGGCGGGCGCCGTCGGCGCCATCGCGGCAGGCATCTGCATCCCGGGCGTGGCGGGCGCGTTCGGAGCGGCAGGCGCGGTGGCGGCGGGCATTCCCGGCATGGCGGGCATGCTCATGTTGCTGCACGCGGCGAGCGCGAACGTTCCGGCAACGAAGGCGGTGAGTGGGGCAAGTCGTCGAGCGTGCATCACGATCTCCAGGGAGAAATAGGGCCGTCGACGGGACGGCGCGGGTGCGGCGGCGCCGATGATAGGCGCTGCCGGACCGGCCGCAGAAGCGCTACTTGACCTGACCGCGGAGTTCGCCGCCCGGATTGGCGGCGGTGTGCAGGTTCACGTACCAGAGGCCTGCCTTGAGCTGGTCGACCTGGGCTGGCGTGAGGGTCGCGGAGCCTTCGATTGGGCTGGCCATCGAGCCGGTGAAGGGCAAAGCGACGCCGGCGTTCGTGCCGGCGGCGGCCGGGCCGTGGAAATGGCCGGCCGTCACCGGGCCGGTCGTGCCCGAGTAGGTGACGGTCCACTTGACCGTCATCCCGTCGAGCCAGACTCGGGCCGCACCGACGGCGGTACTGGCGTTCGGCGGCACCTCGTTCTTCCCCGAGAGCGGCACGTTCATCTCGCCGCCCATCGACATCGGCTTGCTGTCGGACGGGCCGGTCATGCTGCAGCCGGCGGCGGCGAGCGCCGCGGCGGCGATCAAAGCGAGAGGGAAGCGGCGAGCGATCATGAAATCTCCTCGAAGGTTGATGCGCGGGACAAGCGGAGCGACGCTCCGGCTCGCGGATGCTAGAGCGCTTCGGTCCCGTACGCACGCCGACTGTAGTCGGATGACATGCCGAGCGCAGGCCGGCAACCGCCTGCCCCGGGATATGCTCGACGGGGACTCACGAACGTCGCGATGAAACACCGACCGAACATCGTCTTCATCGTCGCCGACGACCTCGGCTTCGCCGACCTGGGCTGCTATGGCGGTCGCGCACCGGTCTCGCTGGCTCGCCGACCCGCTTCGCCCTCATGACGGCACGCTTTCAGTACCGGCTGCGCGGCGCGGCCGAAGAGCCGATCAACAGCCAGAGCCGCGGCAGCACGACGCTCGGCCTGCCGTCCGGGCATCCGACCCTGCCTTCGTTGTTGAAGGGCGCCGGCTATCGCACGGCGCTCGTCGGCAAGTGGCACCTCGGTTATCCGCCGGCATTCAGCCCGCTGCGCTCGGGCTACGACGAGTCGAGCAGATGGACGAAGGCATCGGCTGGATCGTCGCGGCGCTCGAGACGACAGGCGTGGCCCGCGACACGCTCGTCGTCTTCACCAGCGACAACGGCGGCGAGCGCTTCTCCGACAACTGGCCGCTCGTCGGCGGCAAGATGGACCTGACCGAAGGCGGCATCCGCGTGCCCTGGATCGCCCACTGGCCGGCGCGCATCGCGGCCGGCGGCACGAGCGAGCAGCTGTGCATGACGATGGACTGGTCGGCGACGATGCTCGAGGCGGCCGGCGTCGCGCCGCACGCCGACTACCCGCTCGACGGTATCTCGCTGTTGCCCGTGCTCGACGACGCGTCGCACACTTTCGCGCGGCCGCTGCACTGGCGCATGAGTCACCGCGGCCAGCGCGCCCTGCGCGACGGCCGCTGGAAGTACCTCAAGGTCGACGCGCACGAATACCTGTTCGACATCCCGGCCGACGAGCGCGAGCGCGCCAACCTCGGCCCGCGCGAGCCGGCGCGCCTGGCAGCGATGCGCGACGACTGGCTGCGCTGGAACGCGACCATGCCGCCGATTCCCGACGATGCGACGGTGAGTCTCGGCTACGGCGCCAAGGACATGCCGCAGCGCTAGCGTCGTCGAGCGTGCTTGTACGATCCGGCGCTCTGCCCGGCGCGTAGCCGACACCTTTGATCGCCATGCCTCCATCCCTGGAACCCCGCGTCGACATCGCGCCGGTGCGCCGTTTTCGCGACCCGACCTACCGACCGCAAGCGGCGACGCTCGGCGCGTTGCGCGAGAAGATCGACGCGCTCGATGCGCAGATCGTCGCCCTGCTCGCCGAACGCGCGCTCTGCGTGCGCGATGCGACGCGGTTCAAGCGCGACGCCTTCCAGGTCGCGGCGCCCGAGCGCCAGGCCGCCGTGTTCGCACGCGTCCGCATGCTGGCCGACGCACACGCCGCCGACTTTCCTTCACTGCCCGACGTCGTCGAGGCCGCCTACCGCGTGCTCGTCGCCGGCTTCATCGCCGGCGAAGAGCGCTTCTTCGCAGAGACCGAGCCGATCCCGACATGAACCCTTTCCGTTTCGCCGCATCGCCGGCTCTCGCGCGCTGCGCCGCCGCGCTGCTGCTCGCTTGCGCCGGCAGCGCCGCGCTGGCGCAAAGCGGCCCCTGGCCGAACCGGACGATCCGCATCGTCATCCCCTATGCCGCGGGCTCGTCGCCCGACGTCTTCGCGCGCATCGTCGCCGAGAAGATCGCGCCGCGACTCGGCCAGGCGGTGATCGTCGACAACCGTGCCGGCGCCGGCGGCAACACCGGCACCGGCGCGGTCGCCAAGTCGCCCGGCGACGGCTACACGTTTCTCGTCAGCACCAACGGCCCGCTCGTCTACAACACGGTGCTCTACAAGAAGCTCGGCTACGACCCGTTCACCGAGCTGCGCCCGGTCGTGATGGGCGGCGCGCAGGCCAACGTCTGCGCCGTGCGCACCGACTCGGGCATCAATTCGCTGGGCGACCTGGTCAAGGCGATGAAAGCGCATCCCGGCCAGTACAACTTCTCCTCGACCGGCGTCGGCAGCCTGTCGCAGCTCGGCGTCGAGCTGCTGAAGGCGAAGACCGACACCTTCGCCGTGCACATCCCGTATGCGTCGTCGCCGCTCGCGGTGCTCGCGCTGCTGCAGGGCGACGTGCAGTTCGCCTGCGTGCCGGCGATCGCCGTGATGCCGCAGGTCAAGTCCGGCAAGCTCCGCCCGCTCGCCGTCTCGACCGCGAAGCGAAGCGCGCTCACGCCCGAGATCCCGACCATGAAGGAAGCCGGCCTGCCCGAGATCGAGAACATGGCCTGGATGGCGGTGATGGCGCCGGCCTCGACGCCGACCGAGATCGTCGAGCGCATGAACCAGGAAATCAACGCCGCGCTCGCCTTGCCGGACGTGAAGGAGAGGCTCGCCAGCCAG
>JANXXS010000277.1 GCA_025350505.1 Burkholderiales bacterium | reverse complement strand
GGGAGCCCAAGTACGAGAGGTGGCCGGGCGCCTCCGCTCGATCCACCCGCATTGCCGTCGAGCAAGGCGATGGTCGATTCGAACATCGAACCCTCAGCACACAAAGTGCACACAGCACGCTGGAAGCGCAGCATTGGCGCCACATTCGCGCCGATCCATCATCGGGGCGACGGCAAGGCGCCATGGCGAGGCGGGCAGCGGATTCATCGGGGTCGATTGTGCCGCCCGACCGCCTGTCGCCGCGCCCGGACCGCGCGTCGGCAAGCGCGACGGAAGTCGCGCAACGACTGTCTCCCGGTGTAACGTCGCTTCCGAATGTGCTGATTGCACATTTATGATCCGGGTCATGGTCGAAACGTCTCGGCCGGTTCGTTGTCCGGGAGCACCTTCATGAACCTTCGATCCTTCCTCGCGCCGCCCTCGTCTGCCCGGCTCCTCATCGCGCAGGTGGCCTTCGCCGCGGTGCTGGTGGCCGGCTGCGGCGGCGGCGGCTCCAGCTCGCCGAGCAGCGGCGGCACGGGCCTCAGCTCGTTCGCGGCCGGACCGATCACGGGCTTCGGCTCGGTCATCGTCAACGGCGTGCGCTTCGACGACAGCAGTGCGCACGTCAGCAACGACGACGGCAGCGCCAGCAGCAAGGACAACCTCAAGCTCGGCATGACGGCCGAGGTGCACGGCGGCGCCATCAGCGACGACGGCACCGGCCCCAAGGCGACCGCTACCGACATCACCTTCGGCGCCGCCCTGGTCGGCCCGGTCACCGCGCTCGACGCGACCGCGAAGAGCCTGGTCATCCTGGGCCAGACCGTGCTCGTGCTCGACACCACGGTGTTCGACGAGCGCCTGGTCGGCGGCTTCGCCGGCATCACCGCCGGCATGCTGGTCGAAGTGCATGGCCAGCTCGACCCGACCACCGGCGTCTACACCGCCACCCGCGTCGGCACGACCATGGCGCTGGCGGGCTACAAGATCCGCGGCATCGTCGCCAACCTCGACACCACGGCCATGACCTTCACGATGGGCGGCACGCTCATCTCCTACGCCGGCGTGACGAGCGTTCCGTCCGATCTCGCGAACGGCCTGCTGCTGGCGGTGCGGCTGCAGACCACGCAGGTCGCCGGTGCCTGGGTCGCAACGCGGCTCGGCGCCGGTGCGCCGCACGTGGGCGACGCCGATGCAGCGCACCTCGAGGGCTCGATCACTGCCTTCACGTCGACGACGCAGTTCAGCGTCAATGGCATTCCCGTCGACGCGAGCAAGGCCGAGCTCGAAGGCGGCGGCGCCGGCATCGTCCTGGGCGCGCAGGTCGAGGTCAAGGGCACGTCGAGCGGCGGCGTTGTCATCGCCACGCACGTCTCCGTCGAGACACATGAAACGGTTCGCGCCGCCGGCTTCGAGCTGCACGGCGCCATCACGGCAATCGACACCACGGCGCAGACCTTCCAGGTGCGCGGCGTCACGGTGAGCTACGCGTCCCCGAACGTCGTCTTCGCGCACGGCACGGCGGCGCAGCTGGCGGTCGGCGTACCGGTCGTCGTCCACGGCACCCTGTCGGCCGACGGCACCACGGTGCAGGCGACGCGCATCGCCTTCGAGGGCTGAACACGGCCCACGACTTGCACCATGCGGCCACACGCTGGCCGGCCCAGGCCCGCCCTTCGGCGGGCCTGGCCGCTCGTAGACTCGTGCCGTGACTTCGCCCCCGCCCAAGCGCCGTACGATGCCGCGCTCCGCCGACGCGGAGGCGTCGTCGCGCGCCAAGGCAAGCGCCACCGGAGTGGGCGTGGTGCCGGGCGGCCCGGCGCTGTCCGGGGCCCTCGCCTCGCTGCTCGAACCGATCGCCGCCCTGGCGGTGGCGCGCGGCCTGCCGTTCGCGGCGGTCGAAGATCTGCTCAAGGCGGCGTTCGTCGACGCGGCGCGCCGGGCCCAGCCGCCCGAGGCGGGCCAGCGCATCGTCAGCCGCGTCGCCACGGCGACCGGCCTGACCCGTCGCGAAGTGACGCGACTGCTCGTTGCCGATGGCGGCCTGCCGCCACCGCGACCTTCGCCGGCGACCCAGGTCTTCACGCGCTGGCGTGCCGACCCGGCGCTCAAGAATCGGCGCGGACGGCCGATCAACCTGCCACGCCAGGGCGCGGCGCCGAGCTTCGAGGCGTTGGCCCGGTCGGTGACGCAGGACGTGCATCCGCGCAGCCTGCTCGACGAGCTGTGCCGGCTCGGGCTTGTCAGCGTCGAGGGTGACACCGTGAAGCTTCTCCGAGACAGCGTCGTCGCCACGGGCGACAGCGACCGGGCCTATGGCTTTCTCGGCGGCAACGTCGGCGACCACCTGCGCGCGGCCGTCGCCAACGTGCTCGCCGAGACGCCGCCGCACGTCGAGCAGGCGGTCTTCGCCGACGAACTCTCGGCCGAATCGATGGCCGCGTTTCGCGACATCGCCAAGGCACAGTGGCAAACGCTGCTCGTCGCCACCGTGCCGGCGCTGCAGGCGCTGGTCGATGCCGATGCCGCCGCGGCGCGCGTTCGCGACCGCCGCGTGCGCATCGGCCTCTACACCTGGAACGACGCCATGTCCGAGACCGAGATCGCGCCCGCGCTTCGGCGTGCCGGCGCATCGGCGAAGAAGACCGCGGGCGCGAACAAGCGCGCGCCGAAGAAGGATCGATGATGCCGGCGCTCGACTCTCTGCCTTCCCTGCCGCGCCGATATCGCGCCTTGCAGACCTTTTGCCGGCGCGCCGTGCTCGGCGGCATCGTCGCCGCGCTCGTCGCCGGTTGCGGCGGCGTCGACAGCGGCGGCACCGGCGCGCCCTCGAGCGCCTACGCGAGCGGCCCGATCACCGGCTTCGGCTCGGTGATCGTCAACGGCGTGCACTTCGACGATCGCGCCGCCACCGTCAGCGACACCGAAGGCAACGCCCGCAGCCGCGACGAGTTGCGCCTGGGCATGACGACCGAGGTGCGCGGCTCGGCGGTCGGCACCGACGGCGACGGCAACGCCGCCAGTGTCGCGAGCAGCATCGTCTTCGGCAGCGAGATCCTCGGCCCGCTCGTCGCCAACGACCTCGCGGCGCGGACCTTGACCGTGCTCGGGCAGACCGTCGACATCGCCACCAGCACCGCCTTCGACACCGGCCTGGCCGGCGGACAGGCGGCGCTCGGCGCGGGCGACATCGTCGAGGTCTACGGTCACTTCGATGCCGCCACCGGCCGCTATGCCGCGACCCGGGTCGAGCGCAGGACGGTCGTCGTGGCGTACCGGTTGCGTGGCGTCGTAAGCGGGCTCGACACGACGGCGCAGGCGTTCTCGATCGGTGCGACGCGCATCTCCTACCGCGGCCTGGGCGCGGCCAACCTGCCTTCCATGCTCGCCAACGGCAGGATCGTGCGCGTCCTGATCGCGCTGGCACCGAGCGGTCCGGTGTGGAACGCGATCCGCGTCGCCGATGGCGTGCCGACGATCGAGAACCGCGAAGAGGTCACCGTCAAGGGCCTGGTCAGCGCGTTCACCTCGGCGACGACCTTCAGCGTCAATGGCACGCCGGTCGATGCACGCGCCGCGCTGTTCCCGGGCGGCAGCGCCGGACTCGGGCTCGGCAGCCGGGTCGAGGTGGAGGGCGCGACGGTCGGCGGCGTCCTCGTCGCCACCCGGGTCGCGCTGGTGACCGATGGCGAAGACGCGGGTCAGTCCTTCGAGACGCGCGGCGCGATCACGGCGCTCGACACCGTCGAGAAGAACTTCGTCGTGCACGACGTGACGGTGAGCTATTCGGGAACGATCGACTACCGCAACGGCAGCCCCGCCGACCTGGCAATCGGCCGCTTGGTCGAGGCGCGCGGCACCCTCTCGGCGGACGGAACGCGCCTGCAGGCGTCGCGCATCACCTTCCGCGATTGAGCCCGCTTCGGGCGGGGCGCGATCAGGCGCGCGCGGCGGCGCCGGCGATGCCGGCGACGAAGCGCGGCCAGAGTTCGCGCGGCAGGTCGTGGCCCATGCCGTCGATGACGTCGAGCGTGGCGCCCGGAATACGCGCCGCCAGATCGCGACCGGCCGGCACCGGAATGAGCGGGTCGGCGGCGCCGTGGATCACGTGGGTCGGCGGACGCAGGCGCGCCAGCAGGTCCGAGCGGTCGCCGTCGGCGGCGATCGCCAGCATCTGCCGCGCCGTCCCGGCGGGGCGGTAGGAGCGCGTCACCGAGCGTGTGAAGCGTTCGCGCAGATAGTCCTTGGTCGCCGGGAAGCCCGGGCTGCCGATCAGTTCGTAGAGGTTGACGTAATGCTCGACGATGCTCTCGATGCGGGGCGGCTCTTTCGGTCGCGAGATCATCGCCGCGCGCACCTTCAGCGACGGCCCGGGCAAGCTTCGTGAGCCGCTCGACGTCATCATCAAGGTCAGGCTCTTGACGCGCTGCGGCATCTGGGCCGCCAGCCGCTGCGCGATCATGCCGCCCATCGAGGCGCCGCAGATGTGGGCACGTTCGATGCCGAGCGCATCGAGCAGACCGGCGGTGTCGGCGGCCATGTCGACGAGCGTGTACGGGCTCTTCACCTTGAGGCCGACCGCATAGCGCAGCGAGTCGATGACGAGGTTGGGGACGCCGACTTCGTCGAAACCCTGGCTGAGGCCGATGTCGCGGTTGTCGAAGCGGATGACGCGAAAGCCGCGCGCCACCAGCGACGCGACAAAGTCCTCGTGCCAGGCGAGCAGCTGCATGCCGAGGCCCATGATCAGGATCAACGGCTCGCCCTGCGGCGAGCCATGGTCCTCGACTTCGAGGGCGATGCCATTGGCGGCGATGCGCATCGTCGCCTCAGCCCGCCGCCAGCGGCGTCTGCGCGGCGCCGGTGCGAAAGAACCAGCGGCGTGCACCCGAGGCTTCGAAAGGCTGCCAGCGACCGACCGGCTGGGCCAGGCGATCGGCGACGGCATAGAGCACGAGCGGGTTCATGCCCATGCCGACGTGGCTCGCCGGCACCTCGATGTTTTCGGCGAGCGGACCGGGCTCGTTGAGGCTGCAGCGCCAGGAGACGATGCCGTCGCTGCGCGAAAAGATCGAGGTCGTCGGCACGAGGGGTGGCCGGCTGACCTGCGCCATCACGTCAGGATCGCCAACGCGGGTGCCGGTCAACCACTCGTAGACCCGCCAAGCGTTCGTGGCCCGCGGATGACCAGTGAAGGGCGTGCCGAGCGTGATCACGCAGCGCGTCGCCTCAGGCTGCTGCTTGGCCATCTCGCGGGCATAGATGCCGCCCAGGCTCCAGCCGATCAGGCTCACCGACTGGCCGGTGCGCTCAGCCAGCGAACGGATGTCGGCGGCGCAGCGCTCGAGGACGCCGTTGCGCGGACCGGCGTTGATGCCCTGGCCCCAGGCCTGCGTCACATAGCCGAGGCTGCGCAGGAAACCGCGCAGCGGCCAGGTCGTGAGGTCGTTGGCGGCCATGCCGGGAAACACCATGACCGGATGGCCGTCGCCCCGCGGCAGCCTGCGCAGCCAAGGGTAGGCGGCCAACATCGAGAAGTACTCCATCGGCGCCCGCCCCTCCAGGAGCATGAGCAGCGCGTGCGGCGGCCTCGGCGTGTGGTTCGGGTTCGGTGCTGCGTTCGGGCGAGGTCTCGGCATGCAGATCGCGGTTGAAAATCGTGCGGCATGGTAGCCGCTCGGTGCGGCGACGATTGAGGCGCCGGCCCTAGGCTGCGCTGTCGCGCCGGCGACAGGCGCCGGCCGCCTTCAGGTCGCCTGCCGAGCGCGCCGCAGCGCAACGGTCTCGTTGGCGACCAGCGCAGCGACGACGAGAGCACCGCCGGCCAGCACTTGCGGCGCCGGCACCTCGTCGGCGCCGAGCCAGGTCCAGGTCACGCCGAAGACGATCTCGAGCAGCGACAGCAGGGCCGCCTCGGGGGCGCTGAGCAAGCGCGCCGCGGCCACGGCGATGAGGCATGGCACGGCCAGCTGTGCCACGCCGAGCAGGCCGAGCAGCGCCATATCGTGCGTTGAGGCCGAGAACGGCAGCGAGGGCGCCAGGCAGACCAGGCTGGAGCCGATGGCGCCGATCAGAACCGCGGGCAGCAGGTCGATGCCGCCGGCGTGGTTTTTCTGGATCACCGTCCAGTTGATCGCTGCCGCAACCGGCACGCCGAGCGCGATCGCCGTGCCGGCGAGCTGGCGCGCGTCGGCGGCGCTCGCCTGCCAGGCGTACATCCAGCCGATGCCGGCACCGGCGACGACGACCGCACCCCAGGTCTGCGCCGGCAGACGATGGCCGAGCGCGACCCGCGCCACGACGGCCGTGACGAGCGGCGCGATCGCCATCGTCACGAGCACGTTGGCGACGGTGGTCATGGTGATCGCGACCATGAAGGCGGTGAACATCACCGCCCAGCACAGGCCCGAGAGCCAGAGCGTGGCACCGCCCGAACGTAGCGTCGCCACGAGCGCGCGCGGACCGCGCAGCCAAGCGAGCAGGACGACGAGGGCAAGGGCGTTGAAGAAGCTGCGCCAGAAGGTGGCCTCGAAGCTGCCGGCCGAGTCGAGATGGCGCGTGACGACCCCGGCCATGCTCCAGAGGAGCGCCGCGACGACCATCGCCAGGACGGCGCGCGGATGCGTCAATTCAGTAGTCACCGCCGCCGGTACCGGGCGCCAGGTTGTCGAACTTGGTGAGCGGCTTCAGGAAGGTGAGCTTGAAGGTGTCGGTCGGGCCGTTGCGCTGCTTGGCGATGATGATCTCGGCGACGCCCGGCTCCTTGCTCGGCGACGGACCCTCGAGCTTGTTGTAGTAGTCGTCGCGGTAGATGAACATGATGACGTCGGCGTCCTGCTCGATCGCGCCGGACTCGCGCAGATCGCTCATCATCGGCCGCTTGTCGGTGCGCGACTCGACGCCGCGGTTCAGCTGCGAGACCGCGATCAGCGGGCACTTCAGCTCCTTGGCCAGCGACTTCAGGGCGCGCGAGATCTCGCCGACGACGGTGGCGCGGTTTTCCTCGCTCGTCTCGGAGCTGCCGCTCATCAGCTGCAGGTAGTCGACGACGATCAGGCCGAGCTGGCCGCACTGGCGCGCCTGGCGTCGCGCCCGAGCGCGCAGCTCGCTCGGGCCGAGCGCGCCGCTTTCGTCGATGAAGAGGCTGACCTTGCCGAGCTTTTCCACCGCCTCCGACAAGCGCCCCCATTCGTCGTCGCGCAGGGCGCCGGTGCGCAGCCGTTGCTGGTCGATGCGGCCGAGCGAGCCGACCATGCGCAGGGCGAGTTGCGAGGCGCCCATTTCCATCGAGAAGACGACGACCGGCAACCCCTCCTTGACGGCAACGTGCTCGGCGATGTTGAGGGCGAGCGCGGTCTTGCCCATCGAGGGCCGCGCTGCCAGCACGATCAGGTCGCCGGCCTGCAGCCCGGCGGTCAATCGATCGAGGTCGTAGAAGCCGGTGCGAACGCCGGTCACTTCCTCGGCGCCGTTGTCGTGCAGCTCGTTGACGCGGTCGATCAGCTGCACCACCAACTGATCCATGCTCTGGAAGCCCTGGCGCGACTTCGAGCCTTCTTCGCCGATGCGGAAGATCTTGCCCTCGGCCTCGTCGAGGATCTGCGCCACCGGGCGGCCTTGCGGATTGAAGGCCGAGGTAGCGATCTCGTCGCTCGCCGCAACCAGCTTTCGCAGCACCGAGCGCTCGCGCACGATCTCCGCGTAGCGGCGGATGTTGGCCGCGCTCGGCACACTCTGCGCCAGCGCGTTGAGGTAGGCGAGGCCGCCGCACTCCTCGGCCTTGCCCAGGCTCTGCAACTGCTCGAAGACGGTGATGACGTCGGCCGGCTTGGTCGCGTTGACCAGCACCGCCATCGCCGTGAAGATCAGCCGATGCTCGAAGCGGTAGAAGTCAGACTCGGTGAGCAGGTCGCCGACCCGGTCCCATGCGCCGTTGTCGAGCAACAGCCCGCCGAGCACGCTCTGCTCGGCCTCGACCGAATGCGGCGGCACGCGCAGCCGCGCGACCTCGTCGTCGCCGCGAGGGTCGGCCACGGGAGGCGAAGAAGAAAAGATCGCGCTCATTCGGAAATCATAGAGCCGCGCTGTCGCCCGCCAGTGGACAAGCCTGGGGACAGCCGCTGCATGGACGGTGGACAGCCAAAAAAAAAAGGGCTCCAGAGGAGCCCCCCCCTTCCTCTCGGAGGAAGGGGAGCGAAGCGGGGAAGGAGCAGTCCCGCCACCGAAGGTGGTGGGCCGCCGGCGAAACCGCGCTACGCGGTTTCGCCCAGGACCACCACCTTGACGTCGACGACCACGTCGCTGTGCGGCGCCACCGTCACGACATGCTCGCCGGTGATCTTGAGCGGGCCGTTGGGCATGCGCACCTGCGCCTTCGTCACCTTGAAGTCGATGCGATTGAGCGCGTCGGCGATGTCGGCGTTGGTGACCGAGCCGAACAGCCGACCGTCGACGCCGGCCTTCTGCGTGATGTGCACGGTGCGGCCGCTCATCTTCTCGCCGAGCGCCTGCGCCGTGGCGAGCCGATCGGCGGCAACCTTCTCGAGCTCGACCCGCTTGTCCTCGAACTCCTTGATCGCCACCGGCGTGGCGCGGCGCGCGGCACGGGTCGGGATCAGGAAGTTGCGCGCAAAGCCGTCCTTGACCCGGACGACGTCGCCCAGGTTGCCGAGGTTGGCGACCTTTTCCAGAAGAATGACCTGCATGGCGTCAGCTCCTGTGCTGGTCGGTGTACGGCATCATCGCCAGGAATCGGGCGCGCTTGATGCACGTCGTCAGCTGGCGCTGGAAGAAGGCGCGCGTGCCGGTCAGCCGGGCGGGCGTGATCTTGCCGTTCTCGTTGATGAAATCGCGCAAGGTATCGATGTCCTTGTAGTCGATTTCCTTGACGCCGGTGACCGTGAAGCGGCAGAAGCGCTTGCGACGGAACAGCAGCGACTGGGTGTTGCGCTTGGGCTTGCGGTCCTTGGAGAACCGACCTTTACCGCGGGGCGGGGGCATG
>JANXXS010000229.1 GCA_025350505.1 Burkholderiales bacterium | reverse complement strand
GGCGACCCAGCGCTTGCCGACCGCCTGCGTGACGTAGAACGAGCCGTGGAAGACGATGCCCGCGATGGCGTCGAAGGCGCGCGCCGAAAGGCTCTCGGTCGGCGCGACGAAGTTGCCGGCGGCGTTGTTGACGAGGCCGGTCAGGCCGCCCGACTGCCAGAGCGAATCGACCATCTCGTCGACGGCGTCGGCGGCGCGGATGTCGACGCCGAAGCTGTCGATGCTGCGCTCCGGAAACTGCTGGCGCCAGGCTTCGGCGGTCGCGTCGCAGACCGCCTTGCGGCGGCCGCAGATGGCGATGTCGGCGCCCAGGCGCAGGAACTGCTCGGCCATCGCCTGGCCCAGGCCGGTGCCGCCGCCGGTGACGAGGATGCGCTGGCCGGCCATCAGTTGCGGGTCGAACATGGCGGTGCTCCTTGGGCCTTCAGGGTGAGCGGGCTTCGAGCATAGGCCTTCGAGCCTCGGTCCGGCCACTCGGAAGCCCGCGTTGGCCGCGTTGCTCCGGGGTCGTCCGGTGGCGCAGCCTTCTAGAATTCGTGGTCCAGCCCCTCATCGCCCCAGGATGCCGCCATGCCGCTCGTTTCCATGCGCCAGTTGCTCGACCACGCTGCCGAGAACGGCTACGGCATCCCCGCCTTCAACGTCAACAACCTCGAGCAGGTGCAGGCGGTGATGACCGCGGCCGACGAGGTCGGCGCGCCGGTCATCCTGCAGGCCAGCGCCGGCGCCCGCAAGTACGCCGGCGAGCCTTTCATCAAGCACCTGATCGAAGCGGCGCTCGAGTCGTGGCCGAAGGTGCCGCTGGTCATGCACCAGGACCACGGCCAGAGCCCGGCGGTGTGCCAGAGCGCGATCGATCTCGGCTTTTCGTCGGTGATGATGGACGGCTCGCTCGAGGCCGACGGCAAGTCGATCGCCAGCTACGACTACAACGTCGACGTGACGAAGAAGGTGGTCGACATGGCGCATGCGCGCGGCGTCACGGTCGAAGGCGAGCTCGGCTGCCTCGGCTCGCTGGAGACGATGCGCGGCGACAAGGAAGACGGCCACGGCACCGAAGCGACGATGACGCGGGAGCAGCTCCTCACCGACCCCGAGCAGGCGGCCGACTTCGTCAAGCGCACCCAGCTCGATGCACTGGCCATCGCCATCGGCACCAGTCACGGCGCCTACAAGTTCACGCGCAAGCCCACCGGCGACATCCTGGCCATCGACCGCATCAAGGAGATCCATCGCCGCATCCCGAACACGCACCTCGTGATGCACGGCTCCTCGAGCGTGCCGCAGGACCTGCTCGCCGTGATCCGCCAGTACGGCGGCAGCCTGAAAGAGACCTACGGCGTGCCGGTCGAGGAGATCCAGGAAGCGATCAGGCACGGCGTGCGCAAGATCAACATCGACACCGACATCCGCCTGGCGATGACCGCGGCGGTGCGCAAATACCTGGCCGAGAACCCCGAGAAGTTCGACCCGCGCGACTTCCTGAAACCGGCGCGCGAAGCGGCGAAGAAGATCTGCCGCGAGCGCTACCTGCAGTTCGGCTGCGAGGGTCAGGCCGGCAAGATCGCGGCGCAGTCGCTGACCCAGGTCGCCAAGCGCTACGCGCAGGGCGAGCTGGCGCAGACGGTCGTTTGATGGAGGCGAGTGCCGCGCCGGGCGAGGCCCCGCTCTACGAAAGCCGCCTGCATTCGCTGCCGCTGATCGCGCGCGGCAAGGTGCGCGAGAACTATGCCGTCGGCAGCGACCGCATGCTGATGGTGGCGAGCGACCGCCTGAGCGCCTTCGACGTCGTCATGACCGAGCCCATCCCCGGCAAGGGCCGGGTGCTGACGCAGATGGCGCTCTGGTGGTTCGCCAAGCTCGCGCATGTCGTGCCCAATCACCTGACCGGCGACGACCCGGAGTCGGTCGTCGCCGACGACGAGCGGGAGCAGGTGCGCGGCCGTTCGATGCTCGTGAAGAAGCTGAAGCCCTTGCCGATCGAGGCCGTCGTGCGCGGCTACCTGGCGGGCAGCGGCTGGAAGGAATACCAGCAGAGCGGCAGCGTCTGCGGCGTGCCGCTGTCGCCGGGCTTGCGCAACGCCTCCAGGTTGCCGGTGCCGATCTTCACGCCGGCGACCAAGGCCGAGATGGGCGAACACGACGAGAACATCGACTTCGAGCGTGCCGAAGAGACGATCGGCGCCGAGCTCGCGGCGCGCGTGCGCGACACGGCGATCCGTCTCTACAGCGAGGCGGCGCAGATCGCGCTGGCCAAGGGCATCATCATCGCCGACACCAAGTTCGAGTTCGGCCTCGACGACGCGGGCACGCTGACGCTGATGGACGAGGTGCTGACGCCCGACTCGTCGCGCTTCTGGCCGGCCGATCGCTACGTGGAAGGATCGAATCCGCCGAGCTTCGACAAGCAGTTCGTGCGCGACTGGCTCGAGAGCGTGCGCGTCGACGGCCAGCCGTGGAACAAGCGGGCGCCGGCGCCGGTGCTGCCGGAAGAGGTCATCGCGCAGACGGCCGAAACCTATCGCGCGGTTGCCGGCATTCTGATGAACCAGGCGTCATCCTGAGCGCCAGCGAAGGATCTCGACCGCCGAGATCCTTCACTTCGTTCAGGATGACGGGGAGGCTCGTCTAGAACAGGGCCATGCTCAGCTTGCGCCGATAGGCGTCGACGACCGGATCGCCGGGCGCGGTCGACATCTTGCCGGCGACCTCGAGCGTGCCCTTCGGCGCCGCCGCGTCAGCCTTGGCTTTCTGCGGCGGCTTGCTCATCATCTCGAGGATGGCGACGTAGGTCTTGCGCGCCAGGCCGTCTTTCCAGGCCTTGTCGCGCATGACGATCTCGAGCAGCTGGTCCATCGCCTCGGTGAACTCGCTCTTGGCGAAGTGCGATTGCGCGAGCTCGAAGCGGGCGTCGAAGTCGCGCTTGTTCGCTTCGAGCGTGCTGACCAGCGTGTCGCGCGGCCGCAAGGCCGGCGCAGCTTCCATCGCCGCGAGCCAGTGGCCGGCGGCAACCAGCCGCGCATCAGGGACCATGCTGCCTGCCACCGGATCGAAGGCCTTGCGCGCGTCCTCGACGCGGCCGGCCGTGAGCAGGGCGCGCAGGTAGTCGAAGCGGGCGGTCTCGTTGGCCGGGTTGGTGGCGACGGCGGCCTGCAGCCGGTCGATGGCGGCGTCGCTGTCGCCTTCGGCGAGCAGCTCTTCCGCCTCGAGCATGTCTTCCTGCGCCGCCTGCTCGTCGGCGCTCGGCACGTGCTTGTCGAGAAACTTCTTGACCTCGGCTTCGGGCAGCGCGCCGACGAAACCGTCGGCCGGCTGGCCGCCCTTGAAGAGGACGCAGAACGGAATGCTGCGCACGCCGAACATCTGTGAAAGCTGCTGCGCGATCTCGGGCTCGGCGTCGGCGTCGAGCTTGACCAGCTTGAAGCGGCCGGCGTACTCGACCTCGAGCTTTTCGAGCACCGGGCCGAGCGCCTTGCACGGGCCGCACCACTCGGCCCAGATGTCGAGCAGC
>JANXXS010000221.1 GCA_025350505.1 Burkholderiales bacterium | reverse complement strand
GGGTCGGCGGGGGCGGCGCGCGCCGCCCCCGGGAGGACGACCGAGATCGTGTCGGCGGCCGGCGGGTCGTGCCTCCGCCCCCGTCCTACATGCGCCGCCCGACGAGGCGGTTACTGCATGAACCAGCCGTGGCTCACGACCAGCGACTGGCCGGTCAGCGCGTTGCTCGGGAAGCTGGCGAACAGCAGCGCAACCTCGGCCACATCGGCGACCGTCGTGAACTCGCCGTCGACCGTCTCCTTCAGCATGACGTTCTTGATGACGTCGGCCTCGCTCATGCCGAGCACCGCTGCCTGCTCCGGAATCTGCTTGTCGACGAGCGGCGTGCGCACGAAGCCGGGGCAGATGACATTGGCGCGCACCTTGTGCTTGGCGCCTTCCTTGGCGACCGTCTTGGCCAGGCCGATCAGGCCGTGCTTGGCGGTGACGTAAGGCGCCTTCAGCATCGACGCTTCCTTCGAGTGCACCGAGCCCATGTAGATGATCGAGCCGCCGCGGCCCGACGCATACATGTGCGGCAGGCAGGCCTTGGTCGTGAGGAAGGCGCCGTCGAGGTGGATGGCGAGCATCTTCTTCCAGTCGGCGAAGGGAAATTCCTCGAGCGGATGGACGATCTGGATGCCGGCGTTACTGACCAGGATGTCGATGCCGCCCCAGGCCGCGGCGACGGCGGCGACGGCGGCGTTGACCTGCGCCTCGTCGGTGACGTCGGCGGCGACGGCCATGGCGCTGGCGCCGGTCGCCTTCAGCTCGTCGGCGGCCGCCTGCGCGGCGGTCATGTTCATGTCGGCGATCGCCACCTTGGCGCCTTCACGCGCGTAGGTGGCGGCGATCTCCTTGCCGATGCCGCTGGCGGCGCCGGTGACGAAGGCGATCTTGTCCTGAAGTTTGTTGCTCATGTGGCGAGGGTCCTGGAAGTGGTGGTCGGGGTCACAGTCTTGTTCGTGGTCTGGCTGGTCGAGGCGAAGTCGAACACGTGCACACCATGCGAGGGCAGCTCGCGGCGCTTCCAGCGCGGGTCGCCCAGCGTCGACTGGGTGTCGGCCATGCCCGAGGACCAGTGCTCGAGCATCGAGACGCGCGAGAACTCGTAGTCCTTGGACTGGCTCTCGTAGTGCTTGCTGCGGTAGATGAGGTGGACCACCGAGACGGCCGCTTCGGCCGGCAGGGCGGCCAGTGCCTTGGCATCGGGGTCGTCGCGCAGGCTGGCCGGCAACTTGGCGACAAGTCGCTTGGCCGACTGCAGGGTCGCCTGGCGGCGCAGCTCGAAGGTCGTGTTGAGTCGCGTGCGGCTGGAAAAGCGGATGTCCTTCTCGCGCTCGTTCGCTTCGCCCAGATTCTTCGGCATCTCGCCGCGCGCCGCGAACAGGTCGACCTGGAACACCAGTCGCGCGCGCCGCCCCGGCTGGTCGAGCACGTACTGCAGCGGCGTGTTCGAGACGATGCCGCCGTCCCAGTAGAAGTCGCCGTCGATCTCGATCGGCGGAAAGCCCGGCGGCAGGGCGCCGCTGGCCATGATGTGGCGCGCGTCGAGGTCGCCGCGATGCGCGGTGTCGAAGTACTTGAAGTTGCCGGTCGTGACGCTGACCGCGCCGACCGAGAGGCGCACCTTGCCCGAATTGAGCAGGTCGAAATCGACCAGGCGCTCGAGCGTCTTTTTCAAGGGCTCGGTGTCGTAGTAGCTGATCGCTTCGAGCGTTCCCGGTGGCTGGAAGGGCGCCGCGGGCACGCGCGGCGAGAAAAAGCCCGAGACGCCGAACAGCATCGCGATCGTCGCGTTGGTCTCGTTGACCGCATCGCGCGCGCCGTCGAGGCGATGCAGCTCGGCGGGCAGCGGCGGCGGGGCGAACGGAAAGGACGACACGCCGTCCCAGAATTCGCGCAGCCGCTCGACCCGGCGCTCGGGGACGTTGCCGGCGATCAGCGCGGCGTTGATCGCGCCGATCGAGATGCCGGCCACCCAGTGCGGCGTCTGCCCCATCGCCGCCAGCGTCTCGTAGACGCCGGCCTGGTAGGCGCCGAGCGCGCCGCCGCCCTGCAGGACGAGGATGCACTCCTCGTGCGGCGCCGCGGCGCCGTTGCCGCCCTTGCCGGCGGTCGCCTTCTTCGCCGGGCTTCGGCGGGTGGTCGTAGCCATCAATGGCGCCAGCTGTCGTCGGCGCGGTCGAGACGGCGCAGCAGGCCGGGCCAGGTGAGCGAAGCACCGGCGCCGATCGTCACGGCGCGCGCCGCCTCGGCAGCGCCGGCGATGATGCGCGGATCGACCTCGATCAGGTCGCCGCTGGCGAGCGTGCCGCCCGCCTGGGCGCGGATCTGGATGGTGCACGAGGTCTCGAAGATGTACATCGCCTCGAAGGCTGCCGACACGGTTGCGCCGACCGTCAAGAGGCCATGGTTGCGCAGCATCAGGAAGCGCTTGTCGCCCAGGTCGGCGACGAGGCGGGGCTTCTCTTCGTCGCGCAGGGCGACGCCTTCGTAATCGTGGTAGCCCAGGCTCGACAGCACGAAGATCGAATGCTGCGAGATCGGCAGGAGGCCGCGTTTTTGCGCCGCCACGGCGATGCCGTTGAGCGTGTGCGTGTGCATCACGCACTGCACGTCGTGGCGCGCCGAGTGCACCGCGCTGTGGATGACGAAGCCGGCAGGGTTGATCGGGAAGGGCGTGTCCTGCAGGATATTGCCCTGGATGTCGATCTTGACCAGGCTCGACGCCGTGATCTCGTCGAACATCAGGCCGTAAGGATTGATGAGGTAGTGCTCGGTGCCCGGGATCTTCGCGGTGATGTGTGTGAAGACGAGGTCGTCCCAGCGAAACATGGCGACCAGCCGGTAGGCGGCGGCGAGGTCGAGTCGGGTTTGCCACTCGTCGGCCGAGACGCGGCCTTCGAGGCTGGTGATCATGCGCGAGAGTTCGGCCGGTGCATTCATCGCGGGCTCCTGGAGACAGCGGGGCCGAAAGTATCGCCCAGCGCCCGCGATTCGGTGCAGGCCGGCCCGCCGAGCCCTGTCGGAATGCGACGAAAGCGCCTGGAGCAGCCGCTCAGGGCATGTCGACGTGCACCGTCACCGTCTGCAGCCGCTCGAGCAGCGCCTTGGTCTCGACCAGCGACGAGTCGGTGCGCTTGCGAATGCCTGCGAGACGATGCACTTCTTTCTCCAGTGCGGCGCTCGATTGCTCGAGCGCGATGATCCTGGCGGCGCCGTTCGCCATGTCTTCCTTCAACCCCTTGTTCGCGCTGCGCAGGACCTCGGCCTGCAGCTTCAGCCGCTTGTTGCGGCGATAGGCGCGGCGCAGGCGCGGGTTGACGGTGCCGAAGAAGAATGCGAAGACGAGCGCGGCGGCAAAGAAGATCGCCGCCAGCGACGCCAATCCCGTCAGCAGAAGCTTCATCTCTGCGCCGTAGATGGCGAGTTCGATCGGGGTCATGGGGGCAACGGAGGCAGCCAGGGCAATTTGCCATGAGAACGCGGGCAGGGCGCGTGGCCTGTGCCCGGGCGTGCCAACTGCAACACGGTCGAACCCGGGGCTCGCGTTACCTCTTGCTACGAACCCGAACGAGAGACCTTGTTGGAGCGTGCGTGGAAACAAGCGGGCAACACGGGGAGAGCACACTCCGCGCCTTCGCATCCGGACTCGACGCCATGAAATACCTGCTGACCGCTCTCGTACTGCTTGGCGGCTGCGCCGTCAGCAACGGCGTCGTGCCGATGGCCAACGGCACCTACACCGTCACGGCCGAGGCCAACTTCGGGCCGAACAAGACCCTCGAGGCGCGCAAGCTCGCGCTCGCCGAGGCCACCAAGACCTGCTCGGCGCAGGGCCGTGAGGTCGCCGTCACGCGGCTCGACAACAGCGGCGACATCGGCCGTGCCGCGGGTCCGCTCGCGCTGCGCGGCGAGACGACGCTCGTGTTCGTGTGCGTGTCGCGGCCGCAGTAGCGATCGGCCAAAGAAGAAGCCTCCGCTTGTCCTTGCAGGCCGCCGGCGTCGCGCCGGTCACGCCCGAGGATCAGGCTTCGACGGGTGGAGCGGGTCGACCGAGCCCGCTACCCCTCAGCACACCGCTCGACGTGCCTGTTTGTTGTTCTTCAGCCAGACGCGGACCTTCTCGGCCGAGCATCGGCCCCGATCAGGACGTCCGGGCCGATGCTCGGCAGCATGAACCGGTCCCCGTTCAGCGGACGCCACGAAGCACGAAGAGCGTTATCCACGGAGGGCCGGTTCGGTCGCTTGCGACGAACCGGGAACCGGCCGTCGGTGGGTAACGCGGTGCCTCGCAAGCGCGAGGGATTGCTCTTTG
>JANXXS010000170.1 GCA_025350505.1 Burkholderiales bacterium | reverse complement strand
GACAGAGGAAGGACTCGACTTGATCACCACCACGACGGCGCTCTACATCGCCCTGGCTTGCGGCCTCGCCGCGGTCGTCTACGGCTTCGTGCAGCGAAGCTGGATCCTCGCGCAAAGCGCGGGCAACGCACGCATGCAGGAAATCGCCGCTGCCATCCAGCAGGGCGCGGCCGCCTACCTGGCGCGCCAGTACAAGACGATCGCGACGGTCGGCGTCGTGCTCGCCGTGCTCATCTTCGTCTTCCTCGGCAAGACGACCGCTGCCGGCTTCGTGCTCGGCGCCGTCCTGTCCGGAGCTTGCGGCTTCATCGGCATGAATATCTCGGTGCGCGCCAACGTCCGCACCGCCGAGGCCGCCACCAAGGGCATCGGCCCGGCGCTCGACGTCGCCTTCAAGGGCGGCGCGATCACCGGCATGCTGGTCGTCGGCCTCGGCCTGATCGGCGTCGGCGCCTTCTTCTGGTACGTGAGCAGCGGCGGCGCCAAGGTCGATTCCGAATCGTTGAAGCCGCTGCTCGGCTTCGCCTTCGGCGCATCGCTGATCTCGATCTTCGCCCGGTTGGGCGGCGGCATCTTCACCAAGGGCGCCGACGTTGGCGCCGACCTGGTCGGCAAGGTCGAGGCCGGCATTCCGGAAGACGATCCGCGCAACCCGGCGGTGATCGCCGACAACGTCGGCGACAACGTCGGCGACTGCGCCGGTATGGCCGCCGACCTGTTCGAGACCTACGCCGTGACGCTGATCGCGACCATGGCGCTCGGCGCCTTGATGGTCACCGGCGCGACCATCAACGCCATCGTCTATCCGCTGCTGCTCGGCGGCGTCTCGATCATCGCCTCGATCATCGGCTGCATGTTCGTCAAGGCCTCGCCGGGCATGAAGAACGTCATGCCGGCGCTCTACAAGGGCCTGGCCGTCGCCGGCGTGCTTTCGCTGGTCGCGTTCTACTTCGTCACCAGCTCGATGTTCCCGGCGCCGATGCAGCTCGCCGCCGGCGGCACCGTCTCGGCGATGGCCCTGTTCGGCGCCTGCGCCGTCGGCCTGGTGCTGACTGCGGCCATGGTCTGGATCACCGAGTACTACACCGGCACGCAATACAAGCCGGTGCAGCACATTGCCGAGGCCTCGACCACCGGCCACGGCACCAACCTCATCGCCGGCCTCGGCGTGTCGATGCGCTCGACCGCCTGGCCGGTGCTCTGCGTCTGCATCGCCATCCTGGTCTCGTACTGGCTGGCCGGCCTCTACGGCATCGCCGTCGCCGCCACCGCGATGCTGAGCATGGCCGGCATCGTCGTGGCGCTGGACGCTTACGGCCCGATCACCGACAACGCCGGCGGCATCGCCGAGATGGCCGAACTGCCTGCGAGCGTGCGCGACGTCACCGACCCGCTCGACGCTGTCGGCAACACGACCAAGGCGGTCACCAAGGGCTACGCGATCGGCTCGGCCGGCCTCGCGGCGCTGGTGCTGTTCGCCGACTACACCCACTCGCTGACGGCGCGCGGCATGTCGGTCTCGTTCGACCTGAGCGAGCCGCGCGTCATCGTCGGCCTGTTCATCGGCGGCCTCATTCCCTACCTGTTCGGCGCGATGGCGATGGAAGCGGTCGGCCGCGCCGCCGGCGCCGTGGTGGTCGAGGTACGGCGTCAGTTTCGTGACATCAAGGGCATCATGGAAGGCACGGCCAAGCCGGAATACGGCGTCGCGGTCGACATGCTGACCAAGGCGGCCATCAAGGAAATGATGATCCCGTCGCTGCTGCCGGTGGTCGTGCCGATCATCGTCGGCCTGCTGCTCGGGCCGGCGGCGCTCGGCGGCCTGCTCATGGGCACGATCGTCACCGGTCTCTTCGTCGCCATCTCGATGTGCACCGGCGGCGGTGCCTGGGACAACGCCAAGAAGTACATCGAAGACGGCCACTTCGGCGGCAAGGGCAGCGAGGCGCACAAGGCCGCCGTCACCGGCGACACCGTCGGCGATCCGTACAAGGACACTGCCGGGCCGGCCGTCAACCCGTTGATCAAGATCATCAACATCGTCGCGCTGTTGATCGTGCCGCTGCTGCCGATCCCGGCCGGATCAACCGACGCGGCGACGCACGCCATGCCGGCGGCATCGCAGGTGGCGCCGGCGACGATGCCGATGGCGAGCGGGCCTGCTGCCCCGGCCAGCGCCCCGGCGATGGCATCGCCGGCGTCGAGCGCCGCGTCGAGCTGAGTCCAGACGCTCTATCCACCTCCGGCCGCCGCCCTCAAGGGAGCGTGGCCGGGTTCAGGGCCGCGTGCAGGCGCAGCAGGGTCGTCGCATATCCGGGCGCGGTCGGCTCGTGCATGAAGTACACGTGGATCTCCTGCCACTTGGTCGCCGCGAGGCGGCGAACCCATTGCGCGAGCTCGTCCTCCGAGTAGTTCTCCAGTCGCAATCTCAGGTAGCCCCACGACGCGGTTTCGACGAGCGGCGGCGGCGCATTGTCTTCGCGCTCCGACAGGCAGAGCGACGCGCCGGCGGCCTGCAGCGCTGCGTAGACGTCGTCGTCGAACCAGCTGTCGTGGCGAAACTCGAAGGCCGCACCGTGGCCTTCGGGCAGCAATCGCAGAAATTCGCTCAGGCGCGGCAAGTCCTTCTTGAGAAAGGGCGGCAGCTGAAAGAGCACCGGGCCGCGCTTGCTGCCCAGCGCGGCGAGATTCTTGTAGAGATAGGCGACCGAGTCGGCCGAGGCGTCGGCCTTGAGCCGCGCATCGTGCGTGATGCGACGCGACGCCTTGATGGCGAATCGAAAGGCCTCGGGCGTTGTCTCCAACCAGTTCGCCAGCACCGCGACCTTGGGCATCTGATAGAAGGTGTTGTTGATCTCGACGGCGGGCAGCCGCTCCGCGTACCACGCGAGCATGGCCTCGGGTGCGATCTTCTCGGGGTAGAAGCTCCCCTTCCATTCCTTGAAGGCGTAGCCGCTTGCACCGGCCCAGAGCTTCGGCATTCCCATCACTCCGGACTCTACGCCGGCACTTCGGTCTGCGCCGCCCGCACCTCCACCCGCACCTGCTCCGTCAACTCCGCCTTCAGCTCGCTGAACGCCGGCGTCGTCTTCACCGAGTAGTGCCGCGGATGCGCGATGGGCACCGGCCGGTCGAGCTTGATCCGGCCCGGCCGCGCGCTCATGACGACGACGCGGGATCCCATGAAGACCGCTTCGTCGATGTCGTGCGTCACGAACAGCACTGTCTTCTTCTCGGCCTCCCAGATGCCGAGCAGCAGCTCCTGCATCAGCTCGCGCGTCTGGTGGTCGAGCGCGCCGAAGGGCTCGTCCATGAGCAGGATGCGCGGCCCGTTGGCCAGCGCGCGGGCGATCGCCGTGCGCTGCTGCATGCCGCCCGAGAGCTGCTTCGGGAAATGCCGCTCGAAGCCGCGCAGCCCGACCTTGTCGACGAAGCCGCGCGCGATCTCGAGCTGCTCTTGCCGAGGCAGGCCGCGCTCGCGCAGGCCGAAGCAGACGTTGTCGAGCACCGTCAGCCACGGAAAGAGGGTGTAGCTCTGGAACACCATGCCGCGGTCGGCGCCGGGGCCCGCGATGCTACGACCCTCGAGCTTGACCTCGCCCGAGGTCGGCTGGTCGAGCCCGGCGACGATACGCAGCAGCGTGCTCTTGCCGCAGCCCGAGGGGCCGAGGAAGGTGACGAAGTCGTTCTCGTCGACCTGCAGGTCGGTCGCCTGCAGTGCCAGCGTCTCGCCCTGGCTCGAACGAAAGGTCCGGCTCACGCCGCGGATCGAGAGGACGTTCATCGCCCGAGCGCCGCCCATGGAAAGAGGCGCCGGTTCGTCCACTTGAAGAGCAGGTCGCTGGCCAGGCCGATCAGGCCGATGACGATGATGCCGAAGATGATCTGGTCGGTGGCGAGCAGCGCCTGGCTGTCGGTGATCATGTGGCCGATGCCGCTGGAGGCGCCGATCAACTCGGCGACGATCACGTAGGTCCAGGCCCAGCCGAGCACCATGCGCAGCACCTCGGCGATCTCGGGCGCCGCGCCGGGAATGAGGACGCGCCGGATCAGGCCGCGGTCGCGGACGCCGAGCGTGTACGCGGCCTCGACCAGGTCGCGACGCGTGTTGCCGACGATGACCGCGATCATCAGCACGAGCTGGAAGAACGAGCCGATGAAGATGAGCGAAAGCTTCTGCGCCTCGCCGATGCCGGCCCACAGGATGAGCAGCGGAATGAAGGCGCTCGCCGGCAGGTAGCGCGCAAAGCTGACGAAAGGCTCGAAGAAGGCCTCGACCGGCTTGTAGGCGCCCATGGCGATGCCGAGCGGCAGCGCCAGCACTGCAGCGATGACGAAGCCACCGAAGACGCGCCAGACCGTCCAGCCGATGTCCCAGCCGAAGCCCTGCGTCGCCAGCAAGACCCAGCCCGATCGCACCATCGAGGCCGGGTCGGCGAGGAAAGTCTTCGAGACGAAGCCGCCGAACGTCGCGAACGACCAGACGGCGACGAAGACGATGAAGAAGGCGATGCCGAGCAGCAGTCGCGCGCCGGGAGCGACGGGGGTGAGCGGCTTCATGCGACAACCCTCACCCCTGCCCTCTCCCGCGTGCGGGAGAGGGAGGAATTCACTTGATGAACTGCGTGTCGGCGAGCTTCGTCATGTCGGGAATCTGCTTGATGATGCCGGCCTCGAGCAGCAGGTCGGCCGCTTCCTTGCTGAAGGCGGCGTGCTCGCCGGCGAAGAACTTCTGGTTCGCGGCGCGGTCCTGCCAGCGCAGGTACTTCTGGCTGCCCTCGAAGGCCTCGCCCGACTGCTTGACGTCGGCGCCCATGATCTCGAAGCTCTTCTTCGGCTCGGCCTTGATCATGTCGACGGCCTCGAAGTAGGCGTCGGCCAGGCCCTTGGCGGCCTTCGGGTTCTCGGCCAGGAATTTCGGTGTGCAGCCGAAGGTGTCCATCACCATCGGATAGTCGAGCGTCGTGGCGATGATCTTGCCGGCATCGGGCTTGGCGCGCACCGCCGAGAGATAGGGCTCGTAGGTCATGGCCGCGTCGATGCCCTCGGTGCCGGCGATGATGGCGTTGGCGGCGGGTTGCGGCTCGAGGTTGACGACCTTCACGTCCTTGGGCGACATGCCGTTCTTCTTCAGCATCCATGCGAGCGCGAAGTACGGCGACGTTCCCGGCGGGCTGGCGGCGACGGTCTTGCCCTTCAGATCGGAAATCTTGGCGATGCCGTTCTTCACGACCATGCCGTCGGCGCCGTAGCTCTTGTCGAGCTGGAAGATCTGCGTCGTCGCCACGCCGGCGGCATTCCAGCCGATCCAGGTCTCGACCGTCGTCGCCGCGCACTGCACGTCGCCCGAGGCGATCGCGAGATGGCGGTCCTTCTGCGGGATCTTCTTGATCGTCACGTCGAGGCCCTGCTTCTTGAAGAGGCCTGCCTCCTTGGCCAGCGTGAGCGGCGCGAAGCCGGTCCAGCCCGAGATGGCGATCGCCACCTTGGTTTCCTGGGCCTGCGCGACGGCGGCGAACGAGGCCGCGGCGGCGACCGCGATGAGCTTCTTGTTCATGGTCAAGATCCTTCTGGTGAGGTTGAGATTCAGACTGGCTTCCAGAGCACCGGCAGATCAGGAAGCGTTCGCAAGAGGCGCGCCAGAGAGCCGTCGCGAACCAGCTCGGTCGCGTGCTCGATGTCGGGGGCGAGATAGCGGTCGGTCGGCATCGCCGGACAACGCTGGCGCAGCAGCGCGTGCGCCGACTCTAGCGCGGCCGAGCTGGCCAGCGGGCGCAGGAACTCGATGCCTTGCGCCGCGGCGAGCAACTCGATGCCCAGGATGTACGACGTGTTGGCGATCATCGGCTGCAAGCGCCGCGCCGCGAAAGTCGCCATCGACACATGGTCTTCCTGGTTGGCGCTGGTCGGCAGGCTGTCGACGCTGGCCGGATGGGCCAGCGACTTGTTCTCGCTGGCCAGCGCCGCGGCGGTCACGTGGGCGATCATGAAGCCGCTGTTCAGGCCCGGGTCGGAGGTGAGGAAAGGCGGCAGGCGCGACACGCCGGCATCGATGAGCATGGCGATGCGCCGCTCGGCAATGGCGCCGACCTCGGCGATGGCCAGCGCCATCGCGTCGCAGGCGAGCGCCACCGGCTCGGCGTGGAAGTTGCCGCCCGAGACGATCTCGCCCGCATCGTCGGCGCCCGTGCCAGCGAAGACGAGCGGGTTGTCGGTCACGGCGTTGGCCTCGCGCAGCAGCACCAGCGCCGCATGACGCAGCGAGTCGAGGCAGGCGCCCACCACCTGCGGCTGGCAGCGCAGGCTGTACGGGTCCTGCACGCGGTCGTCGCCTTCGAGGTGCGAGCGCCGGATCTCGCTGCCGGCGAGCAGCGCGCGGTAGTACTGCGCCACGTCGATCTGCCCGGGCTGGCCGCGCACGGCATGGATGCGTGGATCGAACGGGGCGTCGCTGCCGCGCGCCGCGTCGACGGTCATCGCGCCGATGACGAGCGCGGCCTCGAGGGCCGGCTCGAAGTCGAGCAATGCGTGCAAGGCGAGCGCGGTCGAGACCTGCGTGCCGTTGATGAGGGCCAGCCCTTCCTTGGCGGCGAGCAGCAGCGGCGCGATGCCCGCGGCGGCGAGCGCCGGCGCGGCCGGCATGCGCCGGCCGTCGACCAGCATCTCGCCTTCGCCGGTCAGCGCCAGCGTCATGTGCGCGAGCGGCGCGAGGTCGCCCGAGGCACCGACCGATCCCTGCGAAGGCACGTACGGCACGAGGCCGGCGTTGTGCACGTCGAGCAGTGTGTCGACCACCGATTCGCGCACGCCCGAGTGGCCGCGCGCCAGGCTGGCGGCCTTCAGCGCGAGCACGAGGCGCACGACCGCAGGCGACAGCGGCTCACCGACGCCGACCGAGTGCGAGCGGATCAGGTTGAGCTGCAAGGTGCCGAGCTGCTCGGCGTCGATACGCGTGCTGGCGAGCTTGCCGAAGCCGGTGTTGACGCCGTAGACCGGCTCGGCGCCGCGCGCCGCCCGTTGCACGACCGCGGCGCTGGCACGAATCGCCTGGCGCGACGCCGCGGCCAGCAGGAGCGGCGCAGCACCGGCGTGGATCGCCTGCAGCTGCTCCAACGTCAACGCGCCGGGCGCGAGCAGAATCATGCGGCCATCGCCTTCGACGCTGTCATGCCGGGCGCAGCGAAGCATCTCGTCTGGCGCATGTGGGGATCCTTCGCTGCGCTCAGGATGACAGCTGCGTCGGGGCGAGCATGGGCATGTCCAACCCTTGCTCGCGCGCGCATTCGATCGCGTCCTCGTAGCCGGCATCGGCATGGCGCATGACGCCGGTGGCCGGGTCGTTCCAGAGCACGCGCTCGATGCGCTTCGCGGCAGCGTCGGTGCCGTCGCAGACGATGACGACGCCTGCATGCTGCGAATAGCCCATGCCGACGCCGCCGCCGTGGTGCAGCGAGACCCAGGTCGCGCCGCCGGCGGTGTTGAGCAAGGCGTTGAGCAAAGGCCAATCGGAGACCGCGTCCGACCCGTCCCGCATCGACTCGGTCTCGCGGTTCGGGCTGGCTACCGAGCCGGCGTCGAGGTGGTCGCGGCCGATCACGATCGGCGCCTTCAGCTCGCCCGACTTCACCATCTCGTTGAAAGCGAGGCCGGTGCGATGCCGCTCGCCGAGACCGATCCAGCAGATGCGCGCCGGCAGGCCCTGGAAGGCGATGCGCTCGCCGGCCATCTCGAGCCAGCGATGCAGGTGCGCGTCGTCCGGGAAAAGCTCCTTCATCTTGGCGTCGGTCTTGCGAATGTCTTCCGGATCGCCCGACAAAGCGACCCAGCGGAACGGCCCCTTGCCGCGGCAGAAGAGCGGCCGGATGTAGGCCGGCACGAAGCCCGGAAAGGCGAAGGCGTTCTTCACGCCGGCGTCGAAGGCGACCTGGCGGATGTTGTTGCCGTAGTCGACGGTCGGCACGCCGGCCGACTGGAAGTCGAGCATCGCCTGCACGTGTGTGGCGCAGCCCGCGGCGGCGGCCGCGCGCAGTGCGGCATGCTGCGACGAATCGGCCTGTGCCGCGCGCCAGCGCTCGACGCTCCAGCCGGGTGGCAGGTAGCCGTTGACGAGGTCGTGCGCCGAGGTCTGGTCGGTGACGAGGTCGGGCTTCACGCCGCGCCGCACCAGCTCGGGCAGCACCTCCGCAGCGTTGCCGAGCAGGCCGATCGAGACGGCGCGCTTTGCGGCGGTGTACTTCGCGATGCGCGCCAGCGCGTCGTCGATGTCGCTCGCCTGCGCGTCGAGGTAGCGCGAGCGGAGCCGGAAGTCGATGCGGCTTTGCTGGCATTCGACGGTGAGCGAGACGGCGCCGGCGAAGGTCGCCGCCAGGGGCTGCGCGCCGCCCATGCCACCGAGGCCGGCGGTCAGGATCCAGCGACCCGCCAGGCTGCCACCGAAGTGCTGGCGACCCGCCTCGACGAAGGTCTCGTAGGTGCCCTGGACAATGCCCTGGCTGCCGATGTAGATCCAGGAGCCCGCCGTCATCTGGCCGAACATCATCAGGCCCTTGCGGTCGAGCTCGTCGAAGTGCTCCCAGGTCGCCCACCTGGGCACCAGGTTCGAGTTGGCGATGAGCACCCGCGGCGCGTCGACATGGGTGCGGAACACGCCGACCGGCTTGCCGCTTTGCACCAGCAGGGTCTCGTCTTCCTCGAGCTTCTTCAGCGAAGCGAGGATCGCCTCGAAGCAGTCCCAGTTGCGCGCCGCCTTGCCGATGCCGCCGTAGACGACGAGCGCATCGGGGTTCTCGGCGACCTCGGGATCGAGGTTGTTCTGGATCATGCGGTAGGCCGCCTCGATCTGCCAGTTGGCGCAGCTGATCGTGCTGCCGCGCGGCGCCCGGACGGGCCGCGGCTGGGCGAATCGGTGGATCGTCGACAGGTCGGTCATCGTGGAACTCCGCGAGCGCTGACCGTCGAACTCTACTTGTCTAGACAAGCTTAGGCAAGTAGGATCGAGCATGGCTTTCGCCGCCCTCGCCGAAGCGCCGCTGGCGCCGTATGCCCGCGTCAAGAAGTACCTCCGGGACGGCCTCGCGTCTGGGCGATGGGCACCGGGTGCGCTGATGCCGTCGGAGGCCGAGCTGGTCGCGGTGTTCGGCGTCAGCCGCATGACCGTGAACCGCGCCTTGAGGGAGCTGCGTGCCGAGGGCCTGGTCGACCGCTCGCAGGGCGTCGGCACCTTCGCCGCCCAGCTCTATCGCGTCTCGTCCACCCTGACCATCCGCGACCTGCACGAAGAGATCGAGTCGCGCGGCCACCGCCATCACGCCGAGGTGCACCTGAAGCGCGAAGAGCGCGCGCCGCGCGCCCTCGCCGGCCGGCTCGGCCTGGCCGTCGGCGCGCCGGTGTTCCATTCGCTCATCGTCCACCACGACAACGGCGTCCCGTTGCAGTGCGCGGACCGCTACGTCAATCCGGCCTGCGCGCCCGACTACCTGTCGGTCGACTTCACGAAGACGACGCCGACCCACTACCTGCTCGAGGTCGCGCCGCTCTGGGAGGCGCAGTACACGATCGAGGCGAGCGCGCCGACCGGACGCGAAGCGCGCCTGCTCGGCATCGGCGCCGGCGATGCCTGCCTGGTCGTCGTGCGCCGCACCGTCAGCCGCGGCGTGCCGATCACGCTGGCTCGGCTGGTCCATCCCGGCTCGCGCTATCAGCTCGAAGGCAGCTTCAGTCCATGAGTCGCGCCGTCCTGCCAGCAGACCTCGCGACGCAAGCGAGGGCTCGCGCGTGAACGTCGAACGCGTCTACGCCAGCGACGTGCCCTTCCAGCCATGGCGCAACGGTGGCGGCGTCATGCAGGAGCTGTTGCTGCGGCCGCCGGGCCCCGACTGGAAGGTTCGCGTCGGCCTCGCCGAGATCGGCGCCGACGGCCCCTTTTCCGCCTATCCCGGGGTCGAGCGGTACCTCGCCGTGCTGCGCGGCGCCGGCCTCGTGCTGACGATCGACGGCGTCGCCCACCGCTGCACCCGCGAGACCGCGCCGCTCGTCTTCGATGGCGGCGCCCCAACCGGCTGCGCCCTGATCGACGGGCCGTGCCAGGTGCTCAACCTGCTGACGCATGGCGTGGCGGGCGCCATGCGCCGCGTCGACGGCGGCGAGCCGTGGCTGCCCGCGTCCGGCTGGTGCGGTCTCTACGCCGTCGTGGCCGGGCGCTTCGAGACGCGATCCAAACGCGACGAATCGATCGACGTTCTGCCTCGTACCTTGCTCTCCTTCGACAGCGCGCCGCGGTCGCTCGCCTTCCGCCGCGGCGATGCGCAACGCGGTGCGGCCGGCTATTGGCTCTCGGCAGCGAGCAGATGAAGACCTTGTGGCGCAACGCCCGTCTGGCGACGCTCGCCGGCGACACGCCGTGGGGGATGATCGAGCGCGGCGCCTTGCTCGTCGACGACGCGTCGCTGGCCTGGGTCGGCGCCGAGGCCGACCTTCCGCGCGGTCTCACGATCGACGCCGAGCACGACCTCCGCGGCGCCGTCGTCACGCCAGGACTGGTCGACTGCCACACCCACCTCGTCTACGGCGGCGAGCGAGCGCGAGAGTTTGAGCTGCGCCTCGCAGGCGCGAGCTACGAGGACGTCGCGCGCGCCGGCGGCGGCATCCGCTCGACCGTCGCCGCGACCCGGGCGGCCAGCGACGATGCCCTCTTTGCCTCGGCCCGTGCCCGTGCCGAAGCGCTCATGGCCGAGGGCGTGACGACGCTCGAGATCAAGTCGGGCTACGGGCTTTCGGCGGAGCACGAAGCGCGCTGCCTGCGGGTGGCGCGCCGGCTCGGCCGCGAGCTTGCGTTGACCGTGCGCACGACCTGCCTCTCGGCACATGCCTTGCCGCCCGAGTTCGCCGGCCGCGCCGACGACTACATCGCCGCCGTCTGCGCCTGGCTGCCCGTCTTGCACGAGGAAGGACTCGTCGACGCCGTCGACGCCTTCTGCGAGCGCATCGCGTTCACGACGGGACAGACGCGCCGCGTCTTCGCTGCGGCGCGTGCCCTCGGCCTGCCCGTCAAGCTGCACGCCGAGCAGCTCAGCGACATGGGTGGCGCCGCGCTCGCCGCCGAGTTCGGCGCCCTCTCCAGCGATCACCTCGAACACCTGGGCGAAGGCGGCGTGCAGGCGATGGCGAAGGCCGGCAGCGTTGCCGTGCTGCTGCCCGGCGCGTTCTACTTCCTGCGCGAGAAGCAATTGCCACCGGTCGCCGCCCTGCGCGCCGCCGGCGTGCCGATCGCCATCGCCACCGACCACAACCCGGGCTCGTCGCCGACGCTCTCGCCGCTGCTCATGCTGAGCATGGCCTGCACGCTGTTCCGGCTCACGCCCGAGGAAGCCTTGCGCGGCATGACGGTGCATGCGGCGCGCGCCCTCGGCCTGGCCGATCGCGGCACGCTCGCGGCCGGGCAGCGCGCCGACTTCGTCGCCTGGAACGTGCAGCATCCGAACGAGCTCGCCTACTGGTTCGGCCACCGCCCGTGCGCGCGCGTCGTTGCCGGCGGCGAGGAGCGCGCGCGATGAACGAGCCGGTCATGACGCTGCAGCGCGGCTCGACGCCGCTTCTGATCAGCCTTCCGCACGTCGGCACGGCGATCCCCGATGCATTGAAGCCGCTCTTCGTCGCGCGCGCCTTGCAGGTCGAGGACACCGACTGGCATCTCGAGCCGCTCTACGCCTTTGCCCGCGAGCTCGGCGCCGGGATGCTCGTGCCGCGCCATTCGCGCTACGTCGTCGACCTGAACCGGCCGCCCGAGAACACGCCGATGTACGCCGGCGCCAACAACACCGAGCTCTGCCCGACGCGCTTCTTCACCGGCGAGCCGCTCTACCACGCGCCCTTCGCCGACGAGGCGGCGGAGATCGCGCGACGGCGCGACGCCTGGTGGCGCCCGTACCACGAGACGCTCGATGCCGAGCTGGCGCGGCTGAAGCGCGAGCACGGCCATGCCGTGCTGTGGGACGGGCACAGCATCAGGTCCGAGTTGCCCTGGCTCTTCGACGGGCGCCTGCCCGATCTCAATCTCGGCACGGCCGGCGGCACGAGTTGCCCGGCCGCCTTGCGAAGCGCGCTGATGGGCGTACTCGAGCGGCAGGACGCGTTCAGCCACGTCACCGACGGCCGCTTCAAGGGCGGCTACATCACGCGCCACTACGGCCGGCCACAGCAAGCCGTCCACGCCGTCCAGCTCGAGATGTGCTGGTCGTGCTACATGGCCGAGCGGCCGCCTTACGTGATCGACCCGGCGCGCGCGGCGCGACTGCAGCCGGTGCTGCGCTCGTTGTTGCAGGCCGTGCTCGACTGGAGCCCCGATGCCTGACCGAGCATTGCTCTGGGCGCCGCAAGCCTGGACGCCGGCCGGTTGGCGCGAGCGCGTGTTGCTGCGCGTCGGTGGCGACGGCCGCTGGGCCGAGATCGCGCCCGACGTCGCCGTGCCGCCGGCCGATGCGCTCGTACTGCGCGGGCCGCTGCTGCCCGGCATCGTCGACGCGCACAGCCATGCCTTCCAGCGCGCCTTCGCCGGCCGCGCCGAGCGGCGCGATGCGCTGACGGACGACTTCTGGTCGTGGCGCGACCGCATGTACCGCGTTGCGCTGCGCATTTCGCCGGCACAACTGCGCGCCATCGCCGCGCAGCTCTACGTCGAGCTGCTGAAGGGCGGCTACACGCAGGTCTGCGAGTTCCACTACCTGCAGCACGACGTCGACGGCCGGCCCTACTCGGATCCGCTCGAGATGTCGTGGGCGCTGGCCGATGCGGCCGCCGAGACCGGCATCGGCCTGACGCTGCTGCCGGTGCTTTACGAGCGCGCCGGGTTCGCCTCGGCACTGCGCGAGGACCAGCGCCGCTTCAAGGCCTCGGCCGAGAGCGTGTGGGTTGCCGCGACGGAGATCGCGGCGATCCGGCGGCCGCTCGTCAATGCCGGCCTGGCGATCCATTCCCTGCGCGCCGCCCTGCCCACGTCGATCGGCGAGCTGCGGCGCCACGCCGAAGCCTTTGCCGGGCCGATCCACATCCACGTCGCCGAGCAGACCGCCGAGGTCGACGAATGCCTGCAGGCCACCGGCTCGCGGCCGATCGAGTGGCTGGCGAAGGAAGGGCTGCTCGACGCGCGCTGGCAACTCGTGCACGCCACGCACGCGGTGCCCGCCGAGATCGATGCCGTCGCGAGCAGCGGTGCCGCCGTCGTGCTTTGCCCGAGCACTGAGGCCAACCTCGGCGACGGGCTCGTCGATCTGCGCCGCTGGCTCGCCGCCGGTGTGCCGACGACGATAGGCTCCGACAGCCACGTCACCCGCGACTGGCGCGAAGAGCTGCGCTGGCTCGACTACGGGCAGCGCCTCGCGCTGCGTCAGCGCAATGTCTCGGCGGCGCCGCAATCGGGCGTGCCGTCGACGGCGGAGCGCCTGTTCGGCCGCGTCGTCGACGGCGGTGCCGCAGCCGCGGGCGAGGCCTGCTGGGGCCTGTTCGTGGGCGCGCGCGCCGATGCGCTCGTTGTCGATGCACGGGAAGACAGCCTGCTCGGCCTGGCGCCCGGCCTGACGCTCGACGCGCTGCTCTTTTCCAGCCCGGGTCAGCCGTGGCGGGACGTCATGGTCGCGGGTCGCTGGGTGATCCGCGCGCACCGGCACGAGCATGCCGAAGCGATTGCGCGCCGCTTCGAGGCGGTGATGCACGAGCTGGCCTGAAGCGATCGCGGCGGGCTGCCGGCGCGGGGCCCAGCCCGCCATGCACTCGACCGGCCGGTCGGCCGCGGCGCCTGGGCCGACGCCGTGGCCCGCCAGGCCGGTGCCGTCGCGGTCGGCTTGCAACCGTATCGACGCAAAAGAAGGGTCAGACGATCTCGTCCGACCCTTCTGCGGCTTGATCGGCCAGGCCAGCGGTGCCGACTTGAGCACGTCGTCGCCGTCAGGGTCTTGCGCACGTCGGGCGCGACAACCCCGCGGCGGCCAGCAGGCCGCGGCGCCTCATGCAGGAAAGTCCTCGGTATCGATTTCAGCCTGGGTGGTCGCGTTGTAGCGAGGCCCGGTCACCGTGTCGCGATTGATCGCCGCGTCGAGCTTGCCGAGCAGCGCGGGGGCGAGTGCGACCGAAGCGGCGCCGACGTTCTCGGCGAGGTGCGCGACGCTGGTCGTTCCCGGGATCGGCACGATGTGCGCATCCTGTGCCAGCAGCCAGGCGAGCGCGAGCTGGGCCGGCGTGCAGCCGGCCTCGTCGGCCAAAGCGGTGTAGCCGTCGAGAAGCGCGACGTTCGCGGCGAAGTTGTCGGCCTGGAACCGCGGCATGCCACGGCGGATGTCCTTCGGGTCGAAGCCCGACACGTCGCGCAGCTTGCCGGTCAGAAAGCCCCGCGCCAGCGGGCTGAACGCGACCAAGGTGACGCCGAGCTCGCGGCACGCATCGAGGCCGGCAATCTCGGGGTTGCGCGACCACAGCGAATATTCGTTTTGCAGCGCGCTGACCGGATGCACCGCGTGGGCGCGTCGCAAGGTTGCCGCCGACACTTCCGAGAGTCCGATGGCGCGTACCTTGCCCGCGCGCACCAGGTCCGCGAGGGCGCCGACGCTGTCTTCGATCGGCACCTTGCGGTCCCAGCGGTGCAAGTAGTAGAGGTCGATCACGTCGGTGCGCAGGCGCTGCAGGCTTTCTTCGCAGCTGCGCCGCAGCGTGTCCGGCCGGCCGTCGATGACGCGGACGCCGTTCACGCCGGTCATGCCGCATTTGCTCGCAAGGGTGATCCTTTGGCGATGCGGGGCCAGGACCCGGCCGAGCAGCGTTTCGTTCATGCCGAAGCCGTACAACGCAGCGGTGTCGAAGAGCGTCACGCCCAGGTCCAACGCCTTGAGCAGCAGCGCCTCGGCCGCCTCGAACGGCGGCGGGGCGCCGTAGGCATGGCTCAGGTTCATGCAGCCCAGGCCGATGGCGGCGACCTCGAACGGGCCGATCTTGCGTCGCTGCATGCTGCGCGCCCTCAGCCCGCCGCGTCGAGCTGCTGCTCGAGCCGGCGCAGCGTGCGATAGCACGGCAGCACCTTGGCGACGCTCGAGTTCGGTTCGCGGCCTTCGCGGATCGCGGCGAAAAACTCGCGGTCCTGCAACTCGATGCCGTTCATCGACACGTCGACCTTCGACACGTCGATCTTCGCCTCCTTGCCGTCGAACAGGTCGTCGTAGCGCGCCAGGTAGGTGCCGGTGTCGCCGATATAGCGGAAGAAGGTACCCAGCGGCCCCTCGTTGTTGAACGACAGGCTCAACGTGCAGATCGCGCCGGTGCTGCACTTCAGCTGGATGCTCATGTCCATCGCGATGCCGAGTCCGGGATGAATCGGGCCCTGGACGGCGTTGGCCTGCACGATCTCGCCACCCGTCTGGTAGGCGAACAGGTCGACGGTGTGCGCCGCGTGGTGCCACAGCAGGTGGTCCGTCCAGCTGCGCGCCTGGCCAAGCGCATTCATGTTCGTGCGACGGAAGAAGTAGGTCTGCACGTCCATCTGCTGGATCTTGAATTCGCCTGCCGCGATGCGCTTGTGAACCCACTGGTGGCTCGGATTGAAGCGACGCGTGTGGCCGACCATCGCGACCAGGCCGCTGCCTTTCTGTGCCGCGGCGACCGCCTCGGCGCCTTCGAGCGTGTCGGCCAGCGGGATCTCGACCTGCACGTGCTTACCCGCCTTCAGGCAGGCGATGCTCTGCTCGGCGTGCATCTGCGTCGGCGTGCACAGGATCACCGCGTCGACCTCGTCGATCGCCAGGCTCTCGGCCAGGTCGGTACCGGCATGGGGGATGCCGTACCTGGCGGCGACTTCCCTGGTTTTGTCGAGCTCGCGGCCGATCACCGAAATTACTTCGACGCCATCGATGTTCCTGATGCCGTCGAGGTGCTTGATACCGAACGCGCCGGCGCCGGCCAGCGCGACCTTGATCGTCTTCGTGCTCATTGGCGGTTCTCCAAAATCAGATGGCCGACCGCGGTATTGCTCGCCGGCACGTGATAGAAGCGATGCGCGACGCTCGGCTTCGGACCGCCGTTCACGTCGGCCATCGCGCCGCGCGCGATCAGCCACATGACAAGCTCGATGCACTCGGAGCCGGCCTCGCGCACGTAGTCGATGTGAGGCATCGCCGCCAGGCCGTCGGGGTCGGCGATCAGGCGGTCGAGGAAGCGCTGGTCCCACTCCTTGTTGATCAGCCCGGCACGCGGACCCTGCAGCTGGTGGCTCATGCCGCCGGTGCCCCAGATCTGCACGTTCAGCGGCGCGTCGTAAGACTCGACCGCCTTGCGCACTGCCTTGCCGAGGTTGAAGCAGCGTCGTCCCGACGGCACCGGGTACTGCACGACGTTGACCGCGAACGGGATCACGGCGCACGGCCAGGCCGCAGGCGTGCCGCACATCAGGTTCAGCGGCACCGTCAGGCCGTGGTCGACGTCCATCTTGTTGACGATCGTCAGGTCGAAGTCGTCCTGGATCACTGACTGTGCGATGTGCGAAGCAAGCTCCGGGTGGCCCACGACCTGCGGTACCGGCCGCGGGCCCCAGCCTTCGTCGGCGGGGGTGAACGATGCGGCGGTGCCGATCGCGAAGGTCGGGATCATGTCGAGGCTGAACGCCGTCGCGTGGTCGTTGTAGACGAGAAAGATCACGTCGGGCGTGTGCTCCTTCATCCATTGCTTCGAGAACTCGAAGCCCTCGAACAGCGGCTGCCAGTAGGGCTCGGCCGTCTTGCCGAGATCGATGGCCGCACCGATGGCCGGCACGTGCGAGGTGTAGACGGAGGCGCCGATGCGGGCCATCTCAGAGCCCCGACTGGCGGCCGGCACGGCCTTGCGGCTGTCGATGCGCCTGCGCGTCGCCGTCCTCCCCGACGCGGCGATTGCCTTCGACCGAGCGGCCTCCGGCGACCATCATGTTGCGGTATTCGTCTTCGGTCATGCCCGTCATGCTGCCGGCCATCTGCTGGAAGCTCTTGCCGTCGGTCGCGCCGATCTTGGCCAGGAAGTAGATGTTGCCGCCGAGGCCGATGCAGCGGTTCAGATCGCGTGCCAGCACCGCCTGCTTCTGATCCTCGCTCATCGGCCACTCGTCGAGGTAGGCGCGCTCGCCGGCCTTGAAACGCTCGCGGTTCGCCGACTTCATCAGCGACATGCAGAACTGGTTCAGGTGGTAGCCCTTGCGCGACTGCTCGGCGTCGAAGATCGTCGTTCCCGGTACGTCGAGATAGGGTTTGTCCAAGGACATCGTCAGCCTTTCTATGCTCCAGGCCAGTACAGGCGCATCGGATTGTCGACGAGCAGCTTTGTCTGCAGCGCGGCGGTCGTGGCGATGTGCGGGATGAAGTCGACCAGCAGCCCGTCGTCGGGCATGTGGTCTTTCAGGTTCGGATGCGGCCAGTCGGTACCCCACAGCACGCGGTCGGGGAAGGTGTCGACGATGCGCCGGGCGAACGGCACGACGTCGCGGTAGGCATTGCGTTCGCCGTTCAGCGCCTTGGGCCCCGTGACCGAGAGGCGCTCCGGGCAGCTGACCTTGCTCCACACGTTCGGATGCTCGGTCATGAACTTGACGAAAAGTTCGAACTGGGGACCGTTCACCGGCAGGCTCACGTCGGGTCGGCCCATGTGGTCGACGACGATCGTGGTCGGCAGCGCGGTGAAGAAGTCCCACAACTCAGGCAGGTCGACCGCCTCGAAATAGATCACCACGTGCCAGCCGAGCGCCACGACGCGGCCGGCAATTTCCATCAGTTCGTCCTTCGGCGTGAAATCGACCAGGCGCTTGACGAAGTTGAAGCGCACGCCGCGAACCCCGGCCTCGTCCATTTCCTGGAGTTCCCGGTCGGTCACGCTGCGCCGGACGGTCGCGACTCCCCGCGCCATGCCGTGCGAATGCACCAGCGCATCGATCATCGCGCGGTTGTCGGCGCCATGGCAGGTCGCCTGCACGACCACGTTGCGCGCGAACCCAAGATGGTCGCGCAGCGCGAACAACTGCTGCTTCGATGCGTCGCAGGGCGTGTACTTTCGCTCCGGCGCATAAGGGAATTCGGCGCCGGGGCCGAACACGTGGCAATGCGCGTCGACGGCGCCGGCAGGCAGCTTGAATGCGGGCCTGGAGGGGCCGGCGTACCAGTCCAGCCAGCCGGGCGTCTTGGTGAATTCCATGGTCGTCGTTCCGATCGTCACGGCCGAGGTTTGACTTTCGCAAGAATGCGGTCGGCTTCGATGCGCCAGTCGGCGCTGCGCGCGAAGCTCTTCATGCCGCGGCTGCCGAAGAGCCCTTCGTCGGCAAGGTCGGCGACCCAGGCCTGTCGCTCGGCGGTGCCGGCCGCGGACCACGGCGCCAGGCCGATCTCGCGCACGGTTTCGGCGACCTCGCGCACCTCTTCGCTGCGGCGCCGGCCATGCTCGATGACGCGCTGGAAGAAGTAGGCGCCCTGCCTTTCCCAGTCGATGCCGGGAAAGGTCTCTTTCAGCGAAGCGAGCACCGCGTCTTCGACGCCATAGGCGCGCGCGGTCGTGAAGCTCTCGATGACCATCGCCTCGAGGCCCTTGATCATGACGCTGCGGCACATCTTGGTCGCCGACGCGACGCCGAGGCGTTCGCTCGCCACTTTCGGCACGAAGCCGAGGGCCTCGAGTGCGGGAGCCAGAGCCACCGCGTGCGGTCCGCCGAGCAGCAAGGGCACCCGGATACGGTACGGTGGGATCGACGTCATCACCGCGCCCTCGACATATCGACCGCCGGCCGCCTCGAGCAGCTCCGCGGCACGGCACTTCGCGCCCGGTGAGGCCGAGTTCAGGTCGAGGAAGAACGTCCCGGGGCGCACACTCGGCGCGCATGTTTGCGCGACCGACCCCGCCTGGCTTGCGGTCACCGCCGAGATAACCAGCTCCGCCTCTGCCGCCAGCGCCGCGTGGCTGGCCGCCAGAGCGACGGCGTGAGCGGCTGCATGCTCGCGCAGCACGTCGCCCGCTGCTCCGGCGATCTTCAGGTCGAAGGCGCTGACGCGCACGCCGCGCTCCCGCAGGTCTTCGGCGAGGATGCGGCCGACCTCGCCGTAGCCGACGATGCCGACCTGCCAGTTCGATGCCGGGATTGCAGTCATCGCTGCGAACGCTGCTCAGTCGACGTACTTCAAGCCGGCTGCCTCGAGCGGCCCGCGCATCTTGTACATGTCGAGGCCCAGCACGCCCTGGGCGAGCCTGGCGCGCTTGTCGACCTCGTTGGCTTCGCGTGCCGCGGCGGCCGCGGCGACCGTTGGCGCCAGCGCCGCCGGAACGACGACGACGCCGTCGTCGTCGGCCAGGACCACGTCGCCCGGATCGACGCTCATGCCGGCGCAGACGACCGCAATGTTCACCGAGCCGAGCGTCGCCTTGACCGTGCCCTTGGAACTGATGGCGCGGCTCCACACCGGGAAATGCATCGCGGTCAGGTCCTTCACGTCGCGGCAACCGCCGTCGATCACGAGTCCGACGGCGCCCCGGGCCCGGAAGCTCGTGGCCAGCAAGTCGCCGAAGAATCCATCCGTGCTGTCGGTCGTGCAGGCGGCGACGACGATGTCGCCGGGCTGCAATTGCTCGGCGGCCACATGCATCATCCAGTTGTCGCCGGGCTGCAGCAGCACGGTCACGGCAGTACCGCAGGCATGGGCGCCGACGTAGATCGGCCGCATGTACGGCTTCATCAGGCCGACGCGGCCCATCGCCTCGTGCACGGTGGCCGAGCCGAACTTCCCGAGCTGTTCGACCACCGCGCGGTCGGCGCGCACGACGCTGCGCTTGACGATTCCGAGTTCGTACATCTCACTTCCCCTTTGCTTCGAGAGCTGCATCCAGCCGCGGGAACACACGCCGCGCGTTGCCCTCGTAGATCTTGTGCCGGTCGTCGCCCACGACGATCGTCGAGGCCTCGATGTAGCGCTTCGTGTCATCGTAGTAGTGACCCGTTTCCGGATCGATGCCACGCACCGCACCGATCATCTCGCTGGCGAACAGGATGTTGTCGACCGGGATCACCTTGGTGAGCAGGTCGATGCCGGGCTGGTGGTAGACGCAGGTGTCGAAGAAGATGTTGTTCAGCAGGTGGTCCTTGAGGAGCGGCTTCTTCAGCTCCTGCGCCAGGCCGCGGAAGCGCCCCCAGTGATACGGCACCGCGCCGCCGCCGTGCGGGATGATGAAGCGCAGCGCCGGAAAGTCCTTGAACAGGTCCGAGGTCAGGCATTGCATGAACGCCGTCGTGTCGGCGTTCAGGTAGTGCGCGCCGGTCGTGTGGAAGCACGGGTTGCAGCTCGTGCTGACATGAACCATTGCCGGGATGTCGTACTCGACCATCTTCTCGTAGATCGGGTACCAGTGCCGGTCGGACAGCGGTGGCGAGGTCCAGTGCCCGCCCGAAGGATCCGGGTTCAGGTTGATCCCGACGTTGCCGTACTGCTCCACGCACTTCACGAGCTCGGGGATGCAGGTGGCCGGATCGACGCTAGGCGACTGCGGCAGCATCGCCACCGGAGTGAAGTGGTCGGGGAACAGCTGTGCCACCCGGAAGCACAGTTCGTTGCAGATCGCGGACCACGTCGCGCTGACGTTGAAGTCGCCGATATGGTGGGCCATGAAACTGGCGCGCGGGCTGAAGATCGTCAGGTCCGAGCCGCGCTCCTTCATCAGGCGCAGCTGATTGCTCGCGATCGTCTCGCGCAGCTCGTCGTCGCTGATCTTCAGGTCGGCCACCCTGGGCACTGCCGAGGGGTCCTTGATCCCCGCGATCTGCGCGTTGCGCCAGGTCTCGAGCGCCTTCGGCGCCGTGGTGTAGTGGCCGTGGCAATCGATGATCATGGGCTGTCTCCTTGGTCTCGACGATGCGATGTTGCGTGCGCGTTCAATGGTCGTCATTCGACGACGCCGTGGCCACCTTCGTCACTGCAGATTCTTGCGGGCCAGGGCGCGCCGCGCCAGCGATCGGACCGATAGCAGATATATCGATCCGGCATGGCTTGACCTCGCCACATATGCCGGCTGTCAATTGGATAGCTCTTGCACCAGAGCCGTCAGCAGCGGGAGGGTCCGCCGCGCCAGCGTCGTCGGTCGCTTGTGCGACGAATTGACCAGGCACAGCACGCTCAACGGCGTCGGGTTGACGAGCTTGCGCGCGATCAACTCGCCGGCGCGTGTCGAGGCAACGACGCCGGTTGCGGTGAGCACCGCATGACCGTACCCGGCGCACACCAGATCGATGATGGACGGGATGCTCGAAACCTCCCAGGCGATGTCGAGCTCGATGCCGGCCAGCGCCGCCTGGTTTTCGAGCAAGCGGCGCATCGAATGCGCCCGCTCCGGCACGATCAGCGGATAGCGGGGCAGTTCCTTCATGGCGAGCGGCCTCTGTCCGGCACGCTCCCGTTTGCCCTTGGGCGAGAAGCTCACCAGTTCGAGCGGCTCCTCGAGCAGCGGCGTGATCTCGAGCCCGGACTGCGCCTCCGGGTTGTAGGCCAGGCCAATATCGACGCGGCCGCTCGTGATCCACTCGACGATGTGGGTCGACAGTCCTTCGACGATGGCCAGTCGGGCGGCGGGAAATTGCTGGCGGAAGCGGTCGATCAGGGGCAGCGTGAGCTGGCGGCCCATGCTCGGCGGCAGGCCGACCGTGACGTGGCCGAGCGCCTCGTCTCGACGCTTTCCCAGGTCCTCGCGGGCGTGCGCCACCAGGCGCAGGATGGCGACGCTGTGATCGAACAGCCGCTTGCCCGCGTCGGTGAGCGCCACGCCGCGGCCATTGCGCAGGAACAGGCTCTCGCGCAGTTCGGTTTCGAGACCACGCACCTGACGGCTGAGCGCCGGCTGCGCGACGTCGAGCACCAGGGCGGCCTTGCTGAAGCTCCCTAGTTCGGCGACGTGCACGAAGTAGTCGAGTTGCTTGAGGTTCATGGGATTCGCCGCCGACGCTCCATTCTCTTCGTCCGTGCGACAGGATGTGTATGCTGAACGCATGTCGGCCGCGATCAAGCTCATTTCATCGATGGCAACCCGGCAATTGCTGGCCGACCTCATCACCCAGTTTCAGCTGACCTCGCCACATCGGGTCACGGTCGAGTCGGTGGGCGGAGTCGATGCCGCCAGGCGCGTGCGGGCGGGTGAAGACTTCGACGTCGTGGTCCTTGCGGCCAACGCGGTCGAGGACTTGATCGAGGCCGGCAGGATCGTGCCCGGCAGCCGCGTCGACCTGGTCAAGTCCGGGGTCGCGGTCGCCGTGCGGTCCGGCTCGCCCCGCCCCGACATCGGATCCGAAAACGCGGTCAGACGTGCTGTCGTGGAGGCGCGCAGCCTCAGCTATTCCACGGGGCCGAGCGGCGTGCACCTGATGAAACTCTTCGAGCGCTGGGGCATCGCCGACGAGATCAAGGACCGAATCGTCCAAGCGCCTGCCGGCATCCCGGTCGGCACGCTGGTCGCCGAGGGAAAGGCGGAACTCGGCTTCCAGCAACTGAGCGAACTGATGAGCCTTCCGGGCATCGATGTGCTTGGCCCGCTGCCGCCCGCCGTCCAGACGGTCACGACCTTCTCGGCAGGCCTGGCCACGGCATCGATGCAACCCGAAGCGGTGCACGCGTTGCTCGGCTTCATGGCGTCGCCGGCGGCTGCGGGGCTGAAGGTCAAGAACGGTATGGAACCTGCCTGAGTATCCCGACACAGGCCCTCAGCCTGGCCCCTCACCGTCTCGAGGACTTCGATCTGGTGTTCTGTCCCGCGGATGCGTGAACATAGTCTACAAATCCCTTTCAGCTCAACCCCTTGGCGTCATATCGACGTCCCGGGCCTTACTTGACCATCCACGCGAATCCGCGAAAAATTCTGTTGCCGGAATTCCTCCGGCGAGGTTGGCACAAAGAGGAACGAAGTGGCGAGAACTGCAAGGTCGATGCGTCTCGGCTGAGCGCTGGCGCGCAGTCTTCTCAAGCGACTATGATCGAGGGCTAAAGCGAGAACGTAAACCATGACCACTTCTGTTCGTGCTGCGCTCTCCCAATCGAAACGGTCTAGGAAGTCGGCCCCCAAAGCCAGTTCCGCGCGCTCGAAGTCGGCCGCCAGCAAACGAGCCAAGAAGTCGGCGACTAACGTCGCTATCGCTACAGAACTTGCGCCCGCGGTGGCCATCGCATTGTTGGACAAGACCGAACAGCCTGCTGGCGCTGCGGCGCCGGCGCTGGACTGTCTGGCAGCCGGCGCAGCGCCTTCGGAGACCAACGGCAAGGTGCGTGTGCAACTCATGTTCGAGAACGGCGCGGTTCTGCCGGTCGAAATGAGCAACGCCGCAGGAGCTGCGCTGTCCAAGGGGCTGGTAGAAGAACTTCTCAAGAAGTAGGCCCTTGTTCGGCCGCGCCACAGGTCGACCGGCGGGTTTGGCGACTGCCCCACCTAGTCGATTGGATCTCGTGACGCTCGTACGTCTGTCGACGAAGCTTCGAAACCACATCAGGCCCAAGCGATGATGATTCAACAAAGCCCCTCGTCGCCGACGGCCGCCGACCCACCGGTGCCCCCGGTGGCGGCCGCCTCGCTGGGGCAGGCGCTCGAACAAAGTCAGGAAGTCAAAGCCAAGGTCGAGGCTTGCGCCGAAGATTTGGCGCAAGCGAATGAAGGCGCGAAGAAAGCCATCGCAGCGGGTGCGGCAACTCTGCCTGCCAGAGAGACCCTTGATCACAACGAGGCGGTCGAGAACAAGGTGCAGGAGTGCGCCGACGATCTGGACAGCGTGACGAAGACCCTGGCGCAGGGGATCGACGAGCTGAAGGTGGTTGAAGTCGCGCTGGCAAGCTCGAGAACGGCATTGGCGGAAACGACTCGGTCCCTCGCGTCTGCGCTGGCGAGCGAGGACCGAGCCAATCTCAGGGCTTTGCACGACCACGCAACAGGCCTGCCCAACCGAGCACTGTTCGACGATCGGCTTTCGCAGGCCCTCGCGCTTGCCGAACGCCACGGGTGGACGGTGGCCGTGATGTTTCTCGATCTCGATCGCTTCAAGAACGTGAATGATGTCCACGGGCATGCCGCGGGTGATGTCGTATTGAAAGAGGTTGCGAAGCGGCTCGCGCAGGACGCGCGGGAAGAGGACACCCTATGCCGCAATGGCGGCGACGAGTTCCTTTACCTGTTGATGAATCCACAGGGCCGAGGCAACGTCGAGAGGATCGCCGCCGCGGTGATCGAAAACCTCGCGCGGACCATTCGCGTGGGAGAGAAGCAGCTGACCATCAGGCCGAGTATCGGGATTGCCATCTACCCGGATGGTGGCGTCACCGGTGACGCCTTGATCCAGAACGCCGATGCCGCGATGTACCGTGCGAAGAAGATCGAATGCGGCTATGCGGTCCATGAGCCTCACGTCGGCCGCTATCAGTCGGGGACCTGACCCGCAGAGCTGACCAAGCATTTTGAGTTTCAAGCACCACGCGGCTTTCCGCGACGAAGTTGCGGCGCTGGGGCTAGTTCGCAATGGCATGGCCGGCCTGTGTGTGCTCGGCGATGGCTACTCCTCGCGCACCTGCGTCAGCGTCTCAATAAGCCGCGTGAGCTTGGTCGGAACATCGCGCCGCCGATACTTCGGCTCAGCCCCCTTGCGGCGCCTTCAGCCACGGTGGCCCTCGGAGGCAAGCCAAGAATTCAGTTGCCATCCGGTCAGAAAGCAAAATGGGTTAGCAGCACTTGCTGCTAACCCACTGATTTCATTGGTCGGGACGGCGGGATTCGAACTCGCGACCCCTTGCACCCCATCACTCATTGCGCAGATCGCATCAGCCCCAACAGAATGGCCAGCTGTTCACTACTGAGCTTCGGACATCGCAACGCGCCGAGCCGTCCAAATGCTCACTTTCGTCAAAGAGATGTCTCCGGCTGGCACCGCCAGCCTCCTCTTCCGCCACAAAGGTCTACGATGATCCGCTTCTACTATCACCCCTCGCCGAACCCCACCAAAGTTGCGCTCTTCCTCGAAGAAGCGGGCCTATCGTACGAAGTCGTCCCCATTGACACCCGCAAAGGCGAGCAGCATTCAGCGGCTTTCACGGCGGTCAATCCGAACGCCAAGACGCCTGCGCTGGTCGACGGTGATGCCGTCTTGTTCGACAGCAACGCGATCCTGCTTTACCTCGCCGAGAAGACCGGTTCGTTCCTGCCACCGGATACACCTGCCGATAGGGCGCAACTGCTGTCATGGCTGATGTTTATCGCTTCCGGCATCGGCCCCTACTCGGGACAAGCGGTGCACTTCAAGCACTTCGCGCCGGAGCCAAAGGCGTACGCCGTGAACCGGTACGACTTTGAGGCCCAGCGGCATTGGAATCTCGTCGAGGCGCGGCTCGCTAAGCATCGCTACATGCTGGGCGATGTCTACACCATCGTCGATATGGCCGTGTGGGGTTGGGCAAGGGCGGTACCGTTCTTTCTCGGCGCGCAGGCTTGGGAAGCGCTTCCCAACGTCAAGCGGCATCTCGATGTAATCAGTGCTCGGCCCGCAGCCCAGCGGGCCGAGGCCCTGAAGACGAAGTACACCTTCAAAACTGAAATGGATGACGACGCGCGCCGCAACATGTTTCCACAGAACGCCCGCCTGACGGTTTGATCGCGAAGGCTAGGTAGACGCGAGTCATCTACTTAATAGGTGGAAATGGCCGTTGTCTCAAGGTAGAACTGGAGTAAAGCGAACTTGGCTAACGCCAGTGCGTGGACCAGCGGATGTCTAAGGTCTTCCCGAGACCAATAAGCCGATACCGGGGTCGCGATTTCGTCCGGTGGCGACTGAGCGGGCTACCCAAGCACTGAAGTAAACCGATCTGCCTTCGCCCAGCAACCTACCCTAGCCTGCAACGCGGCACCGAACCAGCTTGCCCCAAGCAAGTCAAGCCGGCTCGGAGCCTACCTCTGGAGGGTGTCGCGATGTCGACTTTGCCGTCGACCGAGCTACGATGCCGCGCGGCGCTTTCGGCATGAACCCGAATATTCCTGGTTCCGCCAGCGGACCCCTGCACGTGGTCGGCACGTAGACATCTCATGGCAGAGAACGGCAGGATCCGAAGCCACGACGTCGGCGTAATTGCCGACCGCGATGAGCCGGATACAACACGCGCATGGCAGCTTTGCTTCAAAGAACTTCGCCGCCGCTGCTCTTTGGCACCGCCCGGAAGCGCTATAGCATGGCCCCCTATCGCATGAATACGAGCCCATGACAAACACGATCGGGTCGCGCTTCGCTGAGGCGCAGCAGTTGCGAACGCATTACCTTTGCGCGGGCGAAGGCGAGCCTTTGGTTTTGCTGCACGGGTGGCCCGAGTGGTCACACGCTTGGCGACCGGTGATCGGCCGGCTCGCCGACCGCTTCGCCCTGTATGCGCCCGACTTCCGCGGCTTTGGCGAGACGCAGAAGAGCTCGATAGATTCGACTGCGGGCGTAACGCCGGAGCAACTCGGAGCCGACGTTCTGGCCTTTGCCGACGCACTGGGCCTGCGCCGCTTCGGGCTTGTGTCGCACGACCTCGGCTCCGTTGTGGCGCAGGTGGTCGCGCGCCGGGCGCCGCAGCGCGTGCGCGGGCTCTTCTTCTTCAACCTGAACTATCCTGGCATCGGTGCACGCTGGATTTCCCCTGACCACATACGGGAGACTTGGTACCAGTGCTTCCACCAGTTGCCTTGGGCGGCTGAACTGGTTGGCTTTTCGCGCGATACCTGCAAGATCTACCTAGGTGCGATGCTCAACCACTGGGCGCACCGCAAAGAGGTTTTTAACAGTGACGAGCTCGACATTTGGATAGACAACCTCATGCGTCCCGGCAATCTTCAGGGCGGTTTCGACTGGTATCGGAACGTTCATGACGCACGAATGGCCGCGGTGCGGGGCGAAGTGGGTGCGTTGCCGCCGATCGAACTGCCGACACGTGTCCTTTGGGGTGCCCACGATCCCGTTCTGAAGGCCGAGTGGGTCGATCGGCTGCCCGAGTTCTTCACTCGGCTGGAGTGCAGCCTGGCCCAGGAGGCGGGACATTTCGTGCATCTTGAAGCGCCTGATCTGGCAGCAACCGAGATGGAGAGGTTCTTTACGGCGATCCCGTAACGGGACCTCGACACTAGGCGGGCGAGCACTGCGCCGCCACGCCCGCACTGGCTGGTGGCGGGCTACTCTTAGCCGAAGCAATGGAAGCCGCGGCTGTGCGTTCGCGAGGCACGCTTCTCGGCGGAACGTGCCGCGGGCTTGGAACACGGCGCCGTGCAGGCGTCGACCGAGACCTCCGCGATGTCGGCGATCGTGTCCGACGATATGAACGCGGCCACCATCACGATTACCGAAGTGGCCTGGACGGGGCGCGCGCTGAGCGGCCTTGCACGTTGGCCGCAATCTCTCCTCGACGACGGTACCAGCAGCTCCGGATCCTTCAGGCGCAGGCAGCCCATAGATTACGCCGATCAGTCCCTCCGCCCCGGCTTCTTGATCGCGCGGTTCACTGCTCTGCCGCGTTATCTCAAGAAGGCTAACGAGTCTGCCTGCGCCACCCGCACTTCCATTGGGCTCTGCGGGGCTCCAGCAGGCCGAACTGGCGTACATACGAGAAGCGCGCGAGGCTCCCGCACGCGCAAAGAGTTAAAGATCGTGTCGTGCACGCTTGCAAGCAGGCGGCGATGATGTCCGCCCACCACTCTCCACAACGCATCCCACAGCAGGGATGAAGCTCGAACTCGAAAATTGCATCGGCGAGCAGCGGGCCAACGCCCGTATCTCTATGTTGCGGAGCAAGTGGACACCGGTTCGGACAGCATGGAACACCCACAGCCGCCGAAGGGGCGTCGCCGGATCAGCCGGGCGGTCAATCGGGGAAACTGGGCACTCCGAATCCACCTGTCCGCTGCGGCACGTCGCTAGGCTTGGCCGCGTCTGGATGCGCTGCAGCCATTTCTCGATTTTGGGCAGACTTGGCAGGCCGACGCGTGTTCGCGCTGCTTCCACGTAATGCATCCAGTCCGAGTAGCCCGCCCGTTGCGGGGTTCCCGGTGCCGGCGGGAGCCGCGAGCCTTCGCGCTCCACCAGGTATTCGAGGATCGCTCCCGATTCCGCTAGGGTGAGCGCACCGCCGGTGATCACTGGCGTTCCTCAGCGGATGCGCTGCGCGCAGTTCCGACGGCGCGAGAAGCGTGCGCTCGTTGCGCTGGTATGGCTTCAGCTTCTGGAAATTCCCAATTCTTTAAGCAGCGAGATGACGCGCTGCGAGCGCGAGAGCTTCAGGTGGTGGACGACGATCATCTCCGGCAGCTCAATCCTCAGCCACCCGCACGATGCCTGCGGTGGCATCGATGCTCACTAGTGCGCCGTACGGTACCAGCTTCGTCACGTCCGAGTCGAAGCCCCCCAGCAGCGTCAGGCCCGCGAGCGCCGCACCCTGCGCGATGATCGGGTTGACGCTGTTGAGGATGATCGCCAGCGGGATGATGCCCCGTGACTTCATCTCATGAAGCATCCACGCGCTGGCCACGCCGCCCTTGGCGGCATCGAGCACAAGGACGCGGTTGACGTATGACTGGCCGAAGAGCTTGTGGCTCTTGCGCGAGAAGGTGCCGTTGATACGGTCCAGGTCGTAGCGCGCCGAGAAGCCGTCGGTGGCGACCAGCGCGATGCCCGACACGTCGGCGCCCATCGTGTGGCGCGCCTTGAGTTCCAAATGTTTCAAGCAAGTTCTCCCCGGACCGCGGCCTCGACGCAGTTCTCCATGCTGGCGAGCGTGGGCACGTAGCCATAGCCGCCGAGGATGTTGACGAGCTTCGCGCTGTTGGTGGCCAGGCGCTTCCACCCATTGGCCTCGGCCATCTCGCGTGCATATGACTGGTAGAAGCACATGCCCGTGAGCACCGTGCCGCCGGCCTCCTCGATGTCGCGGGTGTAGCCGAATCGGTCCGCGTCCGGCTTCACCTGCGGACTGGTGGTGACGAGCAGCGGGGTGCGGAAGGTGCGCCCGCGCGCAAGCTGCGCCAGCCTGCGCATCTCGAACAGACTCAGCTGCGGCGCGGAGAACACCACCACGTCGACGCTCCGGTCGCCGTCCTGCAGCGCGTAGCTGCCGGTCAGCGCTTCGGTGTCCGCGCGGCCGATGCGGTGCGCCACGGGCAGCTTGTCGCCGCCCACGTCGCGCAACGTCGGCGCTTCGGGCGTGATGCCCACCAAGTGGAACAATGCGATGGAGCCAAAGCTGGCCATGGCCGCGCCGAAGTGCTTGAGTTCATCGGACGTGGGCGAGCGCTCCAGCCCTTCCAGCACAGGAACCTGGCTGTAGTTGCCTGCGATGCGTCCGGCCACAGCCCCCAGCGCGCCCCATTCGTTCAGCGTGCAAGGCGTCCACTCGACAAGGATGCGCAGCGTGGCCTGCCGCTGTTCGTCGAGGTGGTAGCCGTAGCGTGGCGTGCGTCCGGTGAGGCCGGCCGAGATGGCGGAGGGACCGCCCTCATAGTTGGAGCGCGCGCCGTTGACAGAGTTGGAGTAGATCACCACGCCCGTGTCACCGAAGGCCACGTGCTCGCCTCGCGTGGCGGCAAGCACGGTCTGGTAGTTGATGCAGGTATCGGTCATGGCCACGCCCAGCTTCACGAAGGCGTCGATGGCGCGCTGCTCCAGCTTCAGCATCCACTCTTCCTGCCCCAGCCGTTTGGCCTTGCTGAAGTCGGTGCCGCGCGGGTCGGTGATGGTGGGGATGCGCACCTGCCGGTGGCCGCCCTCGCTGGCCGCCAGCTTCTCCAGCCAGTCCACTCCGGCTTCGCCCATGCTTTCGGTGTCGGCCATCACGTGGGCCTGCGTTACCGGCACGAAATCGGCCGCGCCGAAAAACGTGCCCACGGCCAACTGGTGCCGCATGGCAAGCTGCAGCACCTCGCCATGCGCGCCCGCGAGCATGCCGGCTTCCTCGCCTGTCAATTTCATCGTCTGATCTCCGGTGTTCAATCGAGGTGGAGCACGACGTTGCCGGTGGCCGCGCCGCTCTCCACGATCTCGTGCGCCCGCGCGACTTCCTGCAGCGGCAGCCGCATGGCGATGTTGTGCTGCAGCTTGCCGCCCGCCAGCCATCCGTGCAGCTGGTCGATGGCCGCCAGCCGTTCTTCGGGCTTCAGGTGGTAGACCATGAAGAAGGCCAGGCGCAGGTTGTTGGCGATCAGCGGGCCGAAGTCCAGCTGGAACGGTGTGGCGTTGGTGCCATAGACCACCCATTCGCCGCCGCGGCGGGTCAGCGCGACGTCGAACTTCGCGTTGCCGGCGATGTCGACTTCGACGACGCGGTCCACGCCGGCGCCGCCCGTCAGCGCCATGACACTCTGCGCAACGTCCTCGTTGCGGTAGTTCACCACCTCGTGCGCGCCCGCGGCCCGCGCGAGTTCGGCCTTGGCGGCGGAACTCACGGTGGCGATAATCCGCGCCGCGCCCGACAGGCGCGCGAACTGGATCGCGTAGTGCCCCACGGAGCCGGCGCCGCCGGCGACAAGCACGGCCTTTCCCTGCACGCCGCCGTCGGTGCGCACCGCATGCAGCGCGGTGAGCGCGGGGATGCCGAAGCAGGCCGCCGCGTCGCCCGGCACACCTTGCGGCAGCGCGACGGCTTGCGGCGAAGGCAGCGTGACGAATTGCGCCGCCGTGCCCATCGTCCGGCCGTCCCAGGCGGCGTTCCACAGCCACACCTGCTCGCCGATCCGGCTGCGGTCCATTCCGGCGCCCACCTTGTCGATGGTACCCATGCCGTCGCTGTGCGGAACGCGCGGAAACGGTGTCGCCGTCGGGCGCACGCCGGCGCGCGTCTTCACGTCCGAAGGGTTGATGCCGGACCACTGCACCTTCACGCGAACCTCGCCGGCGGCGGGTTCGGGATCATGCAGGTCCACCAGCTTCAGCACCTCGCGCGCGGGGCCCGTGCGTTCGTAGATTGCGGCACGCATGCTCAAGCCCCGGCCTTGCGCGCCATCGCAACGGTGCACGTGCCCGAGGCGACGAGCTCGCCGTTTTCGGCGGTCACGCGCGTGTTCAAGAAGCACAGGCTGCCGCCGCGATGCACTATCTTGCCTTCGCAGCGCACGCGCCCGCTCGAGACGGCGCGGTGGTAGTGCGCTTCCAGCGTCACCGTGGCGCCCGGGCCGCCGATGCGCTGGACGAGGTGGCCCATCGAGATGTCCATCGCGGCGGCCAGCACGCCGCCGTGCAGCAGGCCGCGCGGGTTCTGCAGGTACTCGTGCGCGGTGAACTCCACCACGCACGAATCATCCGTGTAGCTCACCTCGAAACCGAGCAGCTTCGCCAGAAAGAAGTTGCCGAGCTCCTGAGAATGCTCGCTCATCGCTACTTCGAACACCGCGCGCGGCGTCGCTTCGTCGGCGATCGGCCGGCGTGCTGCAGGCCGTTCAGACACGGCGCTCATGGCCCACCCAGTACTTGTCGCGCACTGCGCGGCGCATCACCTTGCCAACCGAGCTGCGCGGCAGCGTCTCCACGAATTCGACCGACTTCGGCGTCTTCACGCCGCCCAGCTTCTCGCGGCACAAGGCGATCAGGTCCTCCGCGGCCGCTTTCCCGCCCACCTTCAGTTCGACCACGGCCTTGATCGCCTCGCCCCACTTCTCGTCGGGCACGCCCACCACCGCGCAGTCCTGCACGCCCGGGTGGGCGAGGATGACCTGCTCCACTTCCAGCGGGTACACGTTGAAGCCCCCGGTGATGATCATTTCCTTCTTGCGGTCGCAGATGTAGTAGTAGCCCTGCTCGTCCTCGTAAGCGACGTCGCCAGTGTGGTGCCAGCCGAAGCGCGAGACCTCGACGGTGGCCTGCGTGTTCTTGTAGTAGCCGCGCATCACGATGCCGCCCTGCACGACGACCTCGCCCACCTCGCCGCGCGGCACGAAGTTGCCCTCGTCGTCCATCAGCGCGACGCGGGTGAACGGGTCGGCGCGGCCGCAGCTGAGCAGCCGCTTGTGGTCGATGTTGCCGTCCGCATCGAAGTGTTCCTCGGGGCTGAGGAAGGTGATGCCCGCCGGCGCTTCGGTCTGCCCGTAAGCCTGCGTCATCACGCGGCCGAAGCAGCGGATGGCCTCGGCGAGCTTCGCGGCCGACATGGGTGCGGCGCCGTAGACGAAGTAGCGCATCGACGAATAGTCGTGGTCACCCACCGCAGGCTGCGAGAGCAGCCCGTAGACGGCGGTAGGAGGGAGGTAGATGAAAGACACCTGCTCGGCTTCGATCGCTTCCAGGACCTTCTGCGGCTCGAACTTGGGCAGGATGACCATCGTGCCGCCCATGGCCATGTTGACGAAGGCGAACACCGCCGCCGCGTGCGACAGCGGCGCGGCCGCCAGGTACACCGGCGGCTTGTCGAAGCGCATCTGCGCCATGTAGTTGGCGATGGTCACCTCGAAGTTGCGGTTGGTGTTCATCACGCCCTTGGGCTTACCGGTGGTGCCGCCCGTGCCGCGCAGCATGCACATGCCATCCGGCTCCCAGGGCAGGTGCAGCTCGTCGTTCGGCTGCAGCGCCATCCATTCCGTCATGTCCGGGCCCATCTCGCTGGTGCCGTCGACGCACACGAAGTGCTTCACCGTCGGCACTCGCTCGCGCACGCGGCGCGCGAAGTCCTCGAACTCGCGCTGGAAGAACAGCACGCGCACGTCAAAGTGCTCCAGGATGTACAGGTGGTCTTCCTCTGCGTTGCCGGTGTTCAGCGGCACCCAGGCGCCACGCGCCTTGAGGATGCCCAGCAGCGCCGTGAAGCCCATCACGTGGTTGCGGCTGATCACGGCGCACGGCGTCTCGTGCTCCACGCCGAAAGCCTTCAGCCCGTGCCCGGTGCGAGTCGCCATGTCGTCGAGCTGCGCATAAGTCCAGGTGCGCTCGCCGGCGCGGCACGCTGGCCGCGAAGGGAAGTTCTTGGCATTGCGCCCGAGGTAGTCAATGAGGTTCATGTGTTCCTGTCAGGGGGTGGGCTGCGGGCCGAGCTCGGGCATGAGCTGCTTCTCGACCCAGGTGGTGGTGACGGTGCCGTCCGCGAACCGTGGGTGGCCGATGACCTTCAGCTGGAAGGGGATAGTCGTAGCGATGCCGGCCACGCGGAAGCCGCGCAGGAAGCCGGTCATCTTCTCGATGGCGGCCTCGCGGTCTGGCGCATGGGCGATGGCCTTGGCCACCATCGAGTCGTAGTAGGGCGGCACGCGATAGCCTTCGAACACATGCGTGTCAAGGCGCACGCCGTCGTCCGCCGGCGGCTGCCAGCGGGTGACGGTGCCCGGCGAAGGACGAAAGTCCTTCCACGCGTCCTCGGCGTTGATGCGGCATTCAATGGCGTGGCCCTGCAGCCGCACGTCGCCCTGCGTGAACGACAGCGGCCGGCCCATGGCGATGAGGATCTGCTCGCGCACGATGTCGATGCCCGTCACGGCCTCAGTCACCGGGTGCTCCACCTGCACGCGCGTGTTCATCTCCAGGAAGTAGAAGCGCTTCGCGCGCACGTCGTACACGAACTCCACGGTGCCGGCATTGCGGTAGCCTACGGATCTCGCCAGGGCGAGCGCGGCCTGCGTCATCTCGGCGCGCGTCTTGGCGTCGAGCGCGGGCGAGGGCGATTCCTCGATTAGCTTCTGGTGGCGTCGCTGCACGCTGCAGTCGCGCTCGTACAGGTGGCACACGTTGCCGTGGTGGTCGGCCAGCACCTGAATCTCGATGTGGCGCGCTTCCTCGATGTATTTCTCGAGATAGAGCGTGCCGTTGCCAAACGCGGCCAGCGCTTCGGCCTGCGCGCTCGAGAAGGCGCTGGCGGCCTCGGAGGCGCTACGCACCACGCGCATGCCACGCCCGCCGCCGCCGGCCGTGGCCTTCAGCAGGCAGGGGTAGCCCATCTCGCCCGCCGCTTCGACCAGCTCGGCCACGCTTTCCAGCCGCTCCTTTCCTGGCACAACGGGTACGCCGACGCGCTTGGCCTCCGCGATGGCGTTGATCTTGTCGCCCATGCGGTCGATCGCCTCCGCCGTGGGTCCGATAAAGGCCAGCCCTGCATCGACGCAGGCGCGCGCGAACTGCGAGCGCTCCGAGAGGAATCCGTAGCCCGGATGCACGGCCTGGCAGCCGGTGCCCAGCGCCGCGGCGACCAGCGTGTCAACCTTGAGATAGCTGGCGCTGGAGGGCGCGGGGCCGAGGCAGACCGCGCGGTCGGCCATGCGGACGGCGAGCGAGTCGCGGTCCGCTGCGGAAAAGCCCACCACGCTTTGCAGCCCGAGGGCCTTGCACGCACGCACGATGCGCACCGCGATCTCTCCGCGGTTCGCCACGAACACGCGGCGGATTTCCGTCTCGCTCACCGTGCGCTCAGACCGGTTCGATGCGGAACAGCGGCTGGTCGTACTCGACCAGCTCGCCGCTGTCGGCGAGGATTTCCACGATGCGGCCGGCGGCGCCTGCCTGGATGGACGTGTACAGCTTCATCACTTCGATGAGGCCCACGGTGTCTTCCGGCTTGACGATGTCGCCCACCTTCACGCAAGGCGGCGCGCTGGGCTCCAGCGCGCTGTAGAACGTGCCCAACAGCGGCGCGCGGATGAAGTCGCCTTCGGTTGCCGCCTTCGGCTTGGCGGCGGGTGCGCTCTGCACCAGCGTCGCGGCGGGAACGGCTGCGACGGTGGTGAGGGTGGCGAGGGGCGCCGCAGCGCGCTCGGCGCCCTCGCGCCGCATGCTGAACTTGAGGTCGCCGATCTCGAGGTCCATGCTCGCGCAGTGCGGCGTTTCCTTCAGCAGGTTGAGGACTTCCACGACGTCGCGGTAGGTAAGGGAGGACATCTGCATGTTCCTTGCAAGAGGGGTCAGGCGTAAGTCATGTTCAGGTGCAGCCGCTGCGCGCCGGAGCCCTTTTCGATGCGCACGGCCGAAAGCGTCTTCTGCTTCGCCAGCTCGGACACCAGCACGCGCAGCGGCTTGTTCACCGTCACGCCGTCGGCAAAGGTGCTCTTGTTGCCGTTGAGGGCTTGCACGGCGGGCTTGCCGTAGAAGAGGGCGAGCAGCAGCTCTTCGTCGGATGCGAAGGGCCCGTGCTCCACGCGGAACTTGTCCACGATCTTCTCTTCGAAGACCGCGGACGGGTCCATGCGGTCTGCGGACTTGCCCTGCAGGATGCGGTCCAGCGCATTCGGGTTCACGGGCCCGCCGGGGTTGCCGTAGTAGCCCAGCGCGAACAACCGCACCTCGTTGGGAATGGTCTTGTAGCGCTCGCCCTGGATCACGTTGAAAGTGGCCTGCACGCCCACGAACTGCGAGAACGGCGTCACCATCACGGGAAAGCCCAGCTCTTCGCGCACGCGGCCGGCCTCTTCCAGCACCTCGTCGATGCGGTGCATCAGGCCCGCCTCGCGCAGTTGGTTGCGGAAGTTGGAGATCATGCCGCCGGGGATCTGGTGGCCGATGAACTTCTCGTACGCGATCGGGTCGTGGACGTTGATCTTGCCGGGCTTGTGGCCCTCGCGGAAGGTCGCCCATTCCATGTAGTCGTCGAGTTCACGCACGCGGTCCAGGTCCAGCCCGTGCGGGATGCCCAGTTCTTCCGCGATGCGCGCGATGTCCACGGTGGCCGGCAGGGACTCGCCGTTGGCCAGCGGCACGGCCGCGGTGGTGACGGCGCTCACGCCGGCGTTCATCGCCTCGCGATACGACCCGTGCGCAAGGCCCATGGAAGCATGCGCGTAGAACTCCAGCGCAACGTGCGGGGGCAGGGCGGCGTGCACGGCGGAGACGAGCGTGCGCGCGCGCTCCGCTTTCATGATGCCGCTGGCGTCGCACAGCAGCACGGCGTCGACATTGAGGTCGGCGTACTGCCGCGCCTTCTGCGCATAGTGCTCGTCGGTGTGGATCGGGCTGACCGAGAACGCCAGCAGGCCGGTCGTACGCAACCCCAGCTTCTTGCCGATACGGCAGTGCGCAGCAATGGTGCTGATGTCGTTCAGCCCGTCGAAGATCTTCACCGAGTCCGTCCCGTTGCGCTGCAAGCAGCGAAACAGCAGTTCCACGACTTCGTCGGGGTAGCGGCTCCAGCCGAACAGGTTGCGGCTGCGGATCAGCACATCGCGCCCCGTGTTGGGCAGCTGGTCACGCACCAGGCGCATCCGCTCCCACGGGTCGTCGTTCACGAAGCGCACGGCGGTCTCGAACGAGGCGCCGGAGGCCGTGGTCGCCAGCGTCACGCCGGTGCGGTCGATGAACGTGGCCGCCTCCAGCATGGTGCGCGTGTTCATCCGGGTGGCCCACATTGACTGCGGGCCGTCGCGCATGGTTTCGTCGATGAATCTCAGCATGTCAGACCTTGATGAGCACGGCGTCGGCCTGGCCGAACCCGCCGCAGATGGCCGCCACGCCCCAGCCGCCACCACGCGCGCGCAGTTCGCTGGCAAGGGTCATCACCAACCGCGCGCCGCTCGCGCCCGTCGGATGCCCGAGAGCGACCGCGCCGCCGTTGACGTTGGTGATGGAACGCAGCCGCTCCAACGTGACGTCGCTGCCGTCCGCCAGCAGCTTGGTGGAGACGAGCGGCATGACGGCGAAGGCCTCGTTGATCTCGATGCGCTTCACGTCGGACAGCAGCACGCCCGCGGCTTGCAGCACCTTGCGGATGGCTTCGCCCGGCAGGTAGGGCGACGAATCCAGCGGGCCTGCGATCTGCGCGTGGCGCACCACTTCGGCCAGCGGCTCGATGCCGCGCCGCTGTGCCTCTTCGGCGGACATAAGTACCAGGGCGCTGGCGCCGTCGTTGAGCCCCGGCGCGTTGCCGGGCGTGATGGTGGGGCTGCCGTACACAGTCTGCAGTTCGGCGAGCTTCGAGCGCAGCAGGCCCTTGCGCGGCGACTCGTCCTGCGTGACGGTGTCGCCTTCCTTGCGCGAAACGACGGTCACTTCGGTCTTGAAGAAGCCGCTTTCCAGCGCGTGGAAGAATTTCTCGTGGCTGCCGTGGGCCCAGTCGTCCTGCGCCTCGCGGTCCACACCCCACTTCAACGCCACCTCGCCAGTGATGCGCGCCAGCGGCTCGCCCGTGAGCGGGTTGCGGAACTGCAGTGGGTCTTCCACCGTGAAGTCGCCCGGCCGGCGGCCCCAACGCATGCCGTGCTGCAGATAGGGCGTGCGGCTGCAGCTTTCGACGCCGCCGGCGATGGCCACCGCCGATTCGCCGGCGCGGATGCGCAGGCTTGCGAGTCCCACGGCGGTCATCGACGAACAGCAGGCCCGGTCCACGGTGAGCGAGGGCGTCGAGGTAGGCAGGCCCGCCTTGATGTTGATCTGGCGCGCCGCCACCAGCGTGCTGGCGGCGAGCACCGCGCTGCCGAAATATGTTTCGGACACGTCCTCGGGCGCGACGCGGGCGCGCTCCAGCGCCTCGCGCGCGACGAGCGCGCCGAGTTCGACGGCGGAGAACTCCTTCAGCGCCCCGCCGAAGCGCCCGAAGGGCGTGCGGGCGAAGCCGGCGATCACGGTGCGCGTCATGTCGCGGCTCCTTCGCTCGCGGGCACGGGTTCGCGGTCGGGCAGCAGCACGCAGCTCATTCCGCCATCGACGACAAGGTTGGTGCCGGTGACGTAGCTGGCTTCGGAGGAGGCCAGGAACAGGCAGGCCGCCGCCATTTCCTCCGGCTGCGCGTAGCGCCCCATGGGGATGCGGCCGGTCCAGTAACGGTCCAGGCCCTTCGAGCGCATGTCGGTGTTGAGTGGCGTGACCGTGTAGCCGGGAGACACCGCGTTGACACGGATGTTGAACTTGGCGAGTTCGCCGCCCAGCTGCATCGTGAGCGCCACCACGCCGCCCTTGGCGGCGACATAGGCCACATTCACCACGCCGCGGATGCCGGCGACGGAAGCGATGTTCACAATGGAGCCGCCGCCGCTGCGCTTCAGGGCGGGCAGAGCCGCGCGTGAAGTGAGGTACACGGAGGTCAGGTCCACGTCGATGATGCGCTGCCACAGCGCCGCATCCGTTTCCTCCAGGCTGCCGCGCGAAAGGATGCCCGCGGCGTTGATGACCACGTCGAGCCGGCCGAAGGTCTCTTCGATCCGGGCGAAGGAGCGGTTGACGCTTTCCTCCTGCCCGACGTCGGTGATGAGCCCGAGCACGTGGCCCGCCGGGGCGTCCATCGACTTGGCGGCGGCGGCGGTCGCCTTCTCGTCGAGGTCGAGGATGGCGACCTTGGCGCCTTCGCGCAGCAGCGCCTTGGCGACTGCGTTGCCGATGCCGGAAGCGGCGCCGGTGACGGCCGCGACTTGGCCTTCGAATCGTTTCATCTGGGCGTTCCTGTGGGGTGGTGTGGCTCAGCGCCAGCGAAGCAGCCGGTCCTCGATCGCGGTCATGGCGCGGGTGAGGACGATGCCGATGACGGCGAGGACCGTGAGCACGCCGAACACCGCATTGGTGTCGAAGGTGCCCGCGAAGTAGGTGAGCAGCTGGCCCAGGCCGTGCTGCGACGCGATGATCTCGCCCGCGATCACGCCCAGCAGCGCGTAGATCAGCCCCAGCTTCAGCCCGGAGAAGATCGTGGGCACCGCGCTCTGCAGCGTGACCTTGATGAACACCGTGGCCTTGGAGGCGCCGAGCGTCTGCGACAGGATCAGGAAGTCGCGGTCCACCGAGCGCGCGCCAGCCAGCGTGTTGTACAGCACGATGAAGAAGGTGAGCGAGAAGCCCAACGCCACCTTCGACGCGACGCCCAGCCCGAACCACAGCAGGAACAGCGGCGCGAGCGCGATGCGGGGCAAGGCGTTGAGCGCGGAGAGGAACGGGTCGAAGAACACTTCGGCGCGCGGATAGATCGCGAACAGCAAGCCGGTGCCGATGCCCGCGATGCTGCCGAGTACGAAGGCGCCCAGGGTGGAGCCAAGTGTCCACGCGGTCTCGCGCAGCAGCGTGCCGTCAGCCAGCGCCTTCTGCAGGTATTTCAGGATGCCCGAGGGCTGGCCGAAGAAGAGCGGGTCGACCCACCGCTGACTGGCGACGAGCTCCCAGGCCAGCAGCAGCACGACGAGCGCGCCGAGCTGGGTGGCCGCCATGGCCCAGCGGGAGTGGGTTGGTTCAGGGGCGTGGTCCATCAGTGGATCTCCTCCATGGCTTGCAGGTCGAGCCCGGCTTCGAGCTGCTGCCAGACCTGGGCGTACAGCTCGTGGTAGTGCGGGTCTTTCTGCAGCGCGCGCACGGAGCGCGGGCGCTCCAGCGGGATTGGGATGTCGGTGACGATGCGGCCGGGCCGTGACGACATCACCACCACGCGGTCGGAGAGCACCACCGCCTCCGCGAGGTCGTGCGTGACGAAGATGACGGTGCGCTTTTCCTCGGTCCAGAGGTTCAGCAGCACTTCCTCCAGCTGCATCTTGGTCTGCGCGTCGAGCGCGCCGAAGGGCTCGTCCATCAGCAGCACGGGCGACGGCATGGCGAAAGTGCGGGCCAGCGCCACGCGCTGGCGCATGCCGTGCGACAGCGCCTTGGGAAAGTGGTTCTCGAAACCCTGCAGGCCCACGCGCTTGAGGAAGGTGCGGGCGCGCTCTTCGCGTTCGCGCAGCGGCGTGCCGCGGAACTCCAGGCCCACCATCGCGTTCTGCAGCGCGGTGCGCCAGGGAAACAGGCTATCGCGCGCCAGCATGTAGGCCACGTCGCGGCGGCCGGCCGAGGGGGCCTGGCCCGCCAGCGAGATGCTGCCCTGCTGCCCGTGCAGCAGCCCGGCCATGAGGTTCAGCAGCGTGGTCTTGCCGCAGCCGCTGGGGCCGACGAGCGAGATGAATTGGCCCGCGCTCACCTCCAGGTTCGCGTCGGTCAGCGCCTGGTTCTTGCCGAAGATGTGGTTTACGCCCTCGACGGTGATCTGCGTCCGCACTTTTTCGGGACTGAGCATGCGCACGTCCATGCCGGTTGTTCAGGTGATCGCGAACTGCTGCTGCATGGCGGCGATCCACTGGTCGCGGTCGGCCGCCTTCTTCATGACGCGCTCTGCCACCACGGGGTGCGGCAGGATGAGGAAACGCTCGCCGGCGATGCCCTGCACTACGCACTCGGCCAGCGCCTCCGGCGAGATGACCTCGCCGCCGGCCAGCACGCCCTGGATGGCGGCGGGGTTGCCGTTGGCCACTTCGGTGAGCATGGGCGTCATCACGCCCAGCGGGCACAGCGCGCTCACGCCGATGCCCCTGGTGCGGTACTGGATGGCCAGCCACTCGGCAAAGGCCACGGCCGCGTGCTTGGTGGCCATGTAGGGCGCGTCCATGTTGCCCAGCAGCCCGGCGGCGGAGCAGGTGACGAGGATGTAGCCGCGACCGCGCTGCAGCATGCGCGGCACCACGGCGCGCGCCACGTGCACGTTGCCCATGACGTTGACCGTCCAGCTCAGCGACCAGTTGCTGTCGCCTGTGAGCGAGTCGCCGCGCGGAAAGACGCCGGCGTTGGAGCAAACCAGGTCGAGCGGGCCGGCCTCGTCCTCGGCGCGCTCCACCATGGCCTGCACCTGGGCGGCATCGCCCACATCGACCTGGTAGGCGAGCGCCCTGACGCGCGGCGCGAGTTCCGTTGCGACGGCCTGGGCCGCGGCCAGGTCGCGGTCGACCACCGCGATGGCCCGCGCGCCTTCGTCGCGAAACCGCCGGGCGAGCGCGGCGCCGATGCCGCCGCCGCCGCCCGTGATGAGGACGTTCTTGCCTTCGATGTTCATGATCGGCCGATCAGGGCGCGGCCTTGTACACGATGCGATCGAGCGCCAGCGGCTTGTCGATCACCTTGTTTTCCAGCAAGAAGTCGTCCCAGGCCTTGACGGAGGCGCGGTCGAGCGTGGCGCTGAAGTGGCTGATCTGGTCATCGAGAATCAGCCCGTACAGCTTTTCGCGGTTGGGAAGGTTCTCGCCAAGAGGCATGTTCCTCTTGAGGATCGCCAGCGCCTCGGCATGGTTCTTCGGATCCTGCAGCCATGCCGTAGCCTCCGCGTAGGCGCGGTTGAAGGCGTCAATGTTGGCGGCGTTCTTCTCCACGTATTCGCGTCGTGCCTGGAAGAAGATCGATGAGCCGTTGAGCGCCTTGAAGCTGGCCGGTCCCTCGCCCTTTCGCATGTCGACGAAGCTCTTGCAGATGCCCGAGGCCTCGCAGAACGCGGGCAGCGGATCCCAGCTGAGCGCGCCGTCGATCTGCTTGGAGGCCAGCGCGCCGTAGGCGGCGACCGGAGCGCCCACGGAGATGAAAGAGACGCTGTCCTCCGGCATGCCGGCACCGCGCAGCAACGCCTTCATGAATATCTCGGTGGAGCTCCCACGTGTGGACACGCCGATGTTCATGCCTTTGAGGTCGGCCATGTTCTTGGGATAGCCGGCCGCCGCGTTCGGCAGCTTGACATCCGAGCGCATGACTAGCGCGTAGGGATGGCCGCGCCAAGAGGCGCCGACGATTTGAAGATCGTTGCCCTTGGAGATGGCTTGTAGGGTCGTGTCGATGGTGCTGTTGACCAGCTCCAGGCTGCCTGCAGCCGCGGCCGCTTGCGCAAGCGGCGCCGTGGCCAGGGTGACCGGCTCGCAGCGGATGCCATTCTTCTCGCACAGGCCCTTTTCCACCATCACCCATGTGGGCAGGTGCAGGGCGATCTTGGCGTACTCGTGGTAGCGAACCAGCGGCTTTTGCTGCGCTTGCGCGGGCTGGGTGCCGATGGCGGCCGTGAGGGCCGTGAGGGCCGCGAGAGCGGCGAGGGTCAACCGTTTGTTCATTGCTTGTCTCCTTGGGTGGGCTCGGCGCGTTGCGCCCTTGCTTGCTCGGGCACCAGCGCGGCCAGGTCGGCGGCCACACTGAGCTTGTAGACATCCGGGCGCAGGAAGTGCGTCATGGATTCGACGGCGTCGCCGCTGGCATCACGCGTGATGCGGTCCAGAACCAGCAGGAAGCCGCTCTGCGAGATCTCGAGGGCCTCGGCGATCTCGGCGCTTGGCTGGCGGCAGGAAACGAGGAACTCGGCACGCTGCAGCTGCATGCCCAGCTTGCCGCGCAGGACCTCGTAGATGGGCATCGACGAGATTTCGTCGTGGGTGATCTTGCGACCGATGGGCGCGGGCACCGTGATGTGCGTGACGGCATGCCGCACGCCGCGCGAGACATACAGGCGCTTGATGTTGAGGACGGGGCGCTCCCAACCGACGAGCTCCGCGGGTATCGCGGCCCCTTCGTCCCAGTAGAAGCCGGTGATCTCGGTATGGAAGTCTTCGCCCGCGAGGCGGAACGTGTCGTAGAACGCCGCCACCCGGTCGATGGGGTGCGTGATGCTCGGCATCGGCCGCGTGACGAAGGTGCCCTTGCCGCGCCGACGGACGATGACGTTTTCGCCCACCAGTTGCTCGATGGCCTTACGCACCGTGGAGCGACTTACCTGGTAGTGCCGCGTCAATTCGATTTCCGTCGGCAGTCGGCTCTCGCCGGTGGCGCTGATCACGTGCTGGCGCAGGCGATCGACCAGCTGCTCGTATAGCGAGCGCGAGCTGTTTCGTTCGAGCTCGGCGTTGGTTCCGGAAGCCGACATGGCCTATTGACTTGTAATGTCTACGAATGTATGCTGACAAAGACAATCATATGAGCCCACTTGTTCGTCTATATGGGTGGTTACCCTCGATTCGAGTGCGCGATAGGGTTCGAGCGTGTTGGGTTAGCAAGGAGATCAGCCCATGGAAATGCAATTCGGCCAGCGCCGGCCCAACATCCTTCTCATCACGTCCGACCAGCAGCGGGCAGACTGTTTTGGCTTCGAGGGCCGCCGCGTGAAGACGCCCCATCTCGACCGCCTGGCCATGGAAGGCACGCGCTTTTCCGCCTGCATAACACCGAACGTGGTGTGTCAGCCAGCCCGCGCCTCCATCCTCACGGGCATGCTGCCGTCAACGCACGGCGTCACCGACAACGGCATCGACCTGCCCCAGCGCATGGGCGACGCCGGCTTTGCCGGCGTGCTCTCGCGGGCCGGGTACGCGACCGGGATGATTGGCAAGGCGCACTTCTCGACTTATCTCACCTTCAAGCCGACGGGGTCGCCGGAGTGCATCGAGAGCTCCGCCACCTTCGATCGCGCATGGCGCGGCCCCTACATGGGTTTCGAGCGCGCCGACATGATGCTGCTGGGACACAACTACTGGCTGCCCTTCAAGCCGCCGCGCGGGCTGCAGTACGAGTCGTGGTACCACGCCGATGGGCGCGGCGACGAGAAGAACCTGGCGTACGCGGGCTATGCGCCGGGTACGCCTACGCCGCAGACCTATCACTCGCAACTTCCTGTGGCCTGGCACAACTCCTCGTGGGTCGGCGACCGCACGATCGACTTCATCCGCGAGCACAAGGACGAGCCCTTCTGTGCATGGGCGTCCTTCCCGGACCCACACCATCCCTTCGATGCGCCCGAGCCTTGGAGCCTGCTGCACCATCCGGACGAGGTGGACATCCCCGAGCACCGCAAGCGCGACTTCGACCGACGGCCCTGGTGGCACCGCGCGGCGATGGAGACAACGCCGCAGCTGTCGGGTGCGCTGCTGAAGGTACGAACAGAGTACTCGCGTATCAACGAACTCACCGATGGTCAGCTCCGCGAGTTGACGGCCAACTACTACGGAATGATCTCGCTGATCGACCACAACGTGGGCCGCATCCTCATCGCGCTGCAGGAACTCGGGCTGGAGCAGGACACCCTCGTCATCTACACGAGCGACCACGGCGACTGGCTTGGCGACCACGGGCTGGTGCTGAAGGGGCCGATGATGTATGACGGCTTGATGCGCGTGGGCCTGATCGTGCGCGGCCCGGGCATCGCTGCGAACCGCGTCATCGCAGACCCAGTCTCCACGGTGGACTTGAGCCCGACCCTCATTGACTTTGGCGGCGCCACCCCCGACTGCGAGCTCGACGGCGCTTCATTGCGCCCGCTGCTGCAAGGCGATGCGACGCGCGACTTCGCGTACAACGAGTGGGACCTGCGGCCCGGACGCGTGGGCCTGGCTCTGGACCTGCGCACCCTCCGCACGCGCCGCTGGCGCATGACGACGGAGACGAACTCCGCGGCGGGCGAGCTGTACGACCTGCAGGACGACCCGCATGAGCTCGTCAACCGGTACGAAGACGCGGCATGTGCTCGGGTGCGCGCGGAGTTGGCCGACATGATCGCGGCGGCAAGGCGTTCCGGCGTTACGACGCCCGAACTTCCCGTGGTGGGAACGGCTTAGGGAATATCTGAACAAGTCCACCGATCCTGCTGCGGCACGTTGTTGAACGCAACGGGGGATGCGCGATGAGTCAGATCAGTTTTTCGGACGCCGAGTACGCCGGCAAGAGGAAGAAGACGCGGCGCGAGGTGTTCCTCGAAGAGATGGAGCTGGTTGTGCCATGGAAGGCACTGCTGGGCCTGATCGAGCCGCACTACCCGGTGGCTGGCCGAGGCCGCAGGCCGTACCCGCTGAAGTCGATGCTGCGCGTGCACCTGATGCAGAACTGGTTCGCGCTGAGCGACCCGGCGATGGAAGAGGCACTGTACGAGATCGCTTCGCTTCGCACCTTCGCGCACCTGAGCCTGGCCGAGGCGATCCCGGACGAGACCACCATCCTGAATTTCCGCCACCTGCTGGAAGCCAACGATCTGGCCGACGACATCCTCAAGGCGGTCAACGCGCACCTGGCACGCAAGGGCCTGCTGCTCAAGCGCGGCAGCATCGTGGATGCGACCATCATCGCCGCGCCGAGCTCGACCAAGAACGCCGAAGGCGAACGCGACCCCGAGATGCACCAGACCAAGAAGGGCAATCAGTGGCATTTCGGCATGAAGGCGCACATCGCGGTGGACGCCGACAGCGGCCTGGTGCACACAGTCACCACCACCGCGGCCAACGAGTCGGACGTCGAGCAGATCGCCGATCTGCTGCATGGCAAGGAACAGGACGTGTGGGCCGACTCGGGCTACCGGGGCGCGCAAAGCCGGGTGCCCCGAGAGGATCTGCAGTGGCACATCGCGGGCCGGCCCAGCGACATGGCCAAGTTGCCCGAGGGGCGCTTGAAGGAACGGCTCAAGAAGCAGGAGCACAGCAAGGCCAGCGTGCGCGCGAAGGTCGAGCATCCGTTTCGGGTCATCAAGCGCCAGTTCGGTCTGGCGAAGGTCAGATTCCGGGGCTTGGCCAAGAACACCGCGCACGTGGTCACGCTGTTCGCGTTGTCGAACCTGTGGATGGCGCGAAAGAAGTTGATGGCGATGGCGGGAGTAGTCCGCCCGCAGTCGGCATGAGACGCGAGGAACGCGGCGCAATGCGCCTGAAACGCTCGAAGCGCGGGCGGTCTTGCGGCTCGATGCAGTTTGAATGGCTCAACACAATCGCGTCCTCGCGTTGTTCAGACCTTCCTTAGGAGGGAAGTGCGGGAGAGGGGCGGTGAGCTTCTCGCTCAGGCCACTGATTACGCCGGCGGCGGTCGGTGCGCTGCAGCGGATTGGTACCCGAGGACTGGTGTTCGATAGTCGCATGAACAATCCCGGCCGGGCGAAGCAAGCGATGCGCGTCGTTGTTCAACACGAGCACGCGGCGCTCATTGCAAGACTCCGGCTCGAGTCTGCCGTCGTACACCGCGTCGGAGATGAAGCGGCACAAGGCTGGATGCATCCGAAAGCTGTTAGCGAGAAAGATGCCTCGATCCGGGGCGATCGTGGCCGCTCCATCCAGCAGGTAGTCCAGCGCGGAGTCGCCGGAGTGCCCCGGGTGCACACCCTGCACCGGCTGGCTGAGCTGCATCTGGTCGCCGAGAAGCACGATGTTTCGCGCGCAGGTGCCCGCGGCAACAAGGTTTGCCATCGACACCTGTCCGGCCTCGTCAACGAACAGAGCATCGAACTGCTGGTCGGCAGCCGGGTCCGAAAAGAGCCAGGCCGTGCCGGCCACGAGTTGCGCCCCCGAGGCCCATACGTCCTCTTTCGACTCGATGTTCTCGACCGAGCCAACTGGTCCATTGAACTCGGTGTCAGGGCGATCGGCCGTGCATTTCTTGACCGCATGCACGCCCTGCCCCTTCTCTGCCAACACGCCCATCACGCCTGCAAGCAGGTGGTTGATTGCCTTGTGGCTATTCGACATGATGCCAACGCGCCAACCCTTGGACAGCAGGCACGCGACCATTCGAGAGCCTGTGTACGTCTTGCCCGAACCCGGCGGCCCCTGCACGTACAGGCACGTGTGGTCCATGGCCTGCACGGCGGCCACGCTGCCGGCGAGGATGTCTTGTCCTGGCGCGATGATCGGCTGGCCTGCTGACCAACCCTTCAGGCGTGGCGGCTCGCGAAGCAGCATCCGCTCTAACGCCGCGTAGCGGCTGTCGCCGACAAGCTTCCTGTCAGCAAACCGGAAGATCGCATCGACCAACGTCTCCGAAGGGATCGGCCCCGACGGCCCGATGTGCAGCCGTGCCGGCAGGGGCTCCTTCTTCGGTCCGATCTTCAGGCGGACCCTCGCCCCAGCCTCATCGAAGTAAAGCGTGCCGATGTTTCGGCCGCTATCGGCTCGAGTGCAATGGTCGCCGGATTTGAGCTTGGTCTCCTGTTCTGGGACAACGTAGGTATAGACGGTCGATCGTTTGTCGAGCATGGGCGGATTCGCTGCATCGAGCTGGAGGCCGCCCAAGCACTCCGGGTCCTCTGTGAGCTCGTCTTCGCCCATGTCCATGCGCGCGTAGAGCGCCCACCACCCGGGCTTGTCGGCACGACGATGAAAGTCCAATAGCTGATACGTCAGCTCTGCGACTCGATCACCCGCTGTCCATTGTTCGACTTCAAGCGGCAGCGAATCGACGAGTCCCTCGCGGAACGGCACCAGCCTCTGCTCGGCTTTTTGCGCCTTGGTGAGCTCGGCGACCTCGCCGGCTTCGTCCTCTGCCGCAGCCAGTGCATGAGTCTTCCAAGCAATGCCATCCGGCCGCAGCGTCAGCAACCACTCCCTCAGCTGCTGCGTCGACTCGACGTCGTCGCGGTTGTAGTCGGCGATGTCATGTAGCAACTGCGGTTCATGCGTCTCGCGCCAGCGCTCGTAGTAGACGATGCTGGCCCCGGCGCTCTGCACCTCGCCTTCGCGCGCCGGCCGGTAGAAACGCTCTACCGACTTGATCGAGTAACTTGGCTCCGAGATGCGGGTCCCCTCGCGCACCACCTTGTAGAGATCGACCAGGGCGCCCTGCCGCAGGAGATTGTCGACTTCCACTTCACGCGTGGCGTGCCAGCTTGCCAGTCGCTTGAGTGCCGACTCTTCGTAGCTGGCGTAGTGGTAGACGTGCGCGTCCGGAAACTGTTGCCGGCGCAGAGTCACGAAGTCGACGAAAGCCTCGAACGCCAGTCGCTCCTCGGCGCGGCTGTGAGCCCAGAATGCCCGAAAAGTCCACGCGCCTTCTTCGAGATGCCAGACGCCGAACAGATATTCCAGACCGCCGTCTTCCAGCGGGTCGCCCTCCATGTCGAAGAAGATGTCGCCGGCATCTGGCCTCGGCAGCCGATGGAAGCCTCGCCGGGCTTCGGGATCGAGAGGCAACACCAGCACCTTGCGCTCGCCCGTACGGCGCGCGCCCTCCTGCAAGTAAGCTTGAGATTGAAGCCGCGTCAGCACGTCGGCATGCATCTTCGGGACCACGGTTCCTGCCGGCATGGCCGCGAGCCGGGCCATGGTGTCGAATCCTTGCGTCTCCAGCCTGCCCCACTGGATGCGCGTGATGCTCGCCACCTGGCACAGGTGGTCGTCTGCCAGGCGCCGGGCTTCGCAACGCTCGCTCCAGTGGCACAAGTCGCAGTGGGCACAAGGCAGCGGATACGTGCCGGCTGCTTCTCCGGCCGACAACGCCTCCACCCGCTCGAGAAAGCGTGCCAGCAATGCGCGGAAGTAGTGCATGTAGTCGGCGCATCGATAGCTCCGTTCGGTCTGATCGCCGAGCACCACATGCATCAGCCTCGGCCCGGCGCGCTGCGCCACGGTCACAAGATGGCTGTAGAACGCGAGCTGCACTAGAAACTTTGCCTTCGGTGAACGTGCGAGCTTGGTGTCTGCCACCTCGTAGCGCCAAGGCCCAAAAGCCGACGCCGCGCCATCGACCCGCCGCAGGAAATCGGCGTGACCGAACAGGTGCCCGACGCGCAGCGTCGCCTGGTAGATGACCTCGGCGCCGCCCTGCATCGCGGCCAGCGTTCGAGCCACCTTGTCATCGTCGTTGCCGCCACCGGCGGCGATGTCGACCACCGTTCGGCCGTCGGCGCGCAAGCGAGCCAGGTACGCTCGCTCGTGTTCGTCACCCTTGCGTGCGAACAGTTCAGCCGCCTCGTCCGGCGCTGCCTTTTCGGTGCGCAGGCCGGCGTCGTTCAGGCTCTGAAGGTCGATCACCGTCAGGTGCTCGCACTCCAAGAAGCTGACCACGTCGGTGGCCGAGAAGAGACAGGCGCCGTCGCGAAGCTGCATGGGCGATCATCCCCGGGCTTCGCCGGTGGCCGCGCGCAACCGATCCATGTGCAGTCTCGCTGCAGCGGAGTCATGTCGCCTTCTCAAATCACAAGCATCGACACCGGGCCGCGGCAAGACGGCTATCTATCGCCGGATCGATCGAGCTTGCCGTTTCAACAGCCAACGACGACACGGCTTGTCCGACAGCGGCCCAGCTTGGCCCTCAAGCACCGACGCCGCACGCGCGCACTAAGAGCCCTCTCCACATGTTCGGTTTAAGCGAGAGGAACTCTGTCTCGAGCCGGTAGCAAGCGTTGATCGGTTTGCAATTTCGCAACACTTACCGAGTCCTGGATTTTTAGGACACAGCTAGGACACGAAGCCAGCAAAGTCAAATGGGTTAGCAGCTCATCGCTGCTAACCCATTGATTTCATTGGTCGGGACGGCGGGATTCGAACTCGCGACCCCTTGCACCCCATGCAAGTGCGCTACCAGGCTGCGCTACGCCCCGTTCGCCGGATTATAGGTGGCGCCTTCGTCCAGGCCGGCTCAAGGCACGAGCAGG
>JANXXS010000230.1 GCA_025350505.1 Burkholderiales bacterium | reverse complement strand
GTCGCCCATCGCTCCGCGAGGTCGAAGACGGCCTGCACGACAAGCGCAAGCGCCGCCGCCGGCAAGGCGCCGGCGAGCATGACGCTGCTGTCGTTGACGGCCAGCCCGGCGACGATGCGCTCGCCGAATCCGCCGGCGCCGATGAAGGCCGCCATCGTCGCCGTGCCGACGTTGATGACGGCCGCCGTCTTGACGCCCGCGAGCAAGGTCGGTGCGGCGAGCGGCAGCTGCACGTAGACGAGCGCCTGTCGCGAGGTCATGCCGAGCGAAAGCGCGGCCTGCGCCATCTCGCGCGAGACGCCTTGCAAGCCGGCGTGCGTATTGCGAACGATCGGCAACAGCGCATAGACAAAGAGCGCGATCAGCGCCGGCACGACGCCGATCGAGCCGACCAGGGCGATCAGGAAAGCGAGCAGGGCCAGCGACGGCACGGTTTGCAGCACGGCGACTGCGCCGAGCAGCACGCCGGCCAGGCGAGGCCAGCGCCACGCGGCAATGCCGATCGGCACGCCGGCGGCGACGGCGAGCACCAGCGAGCCGAAGACGAGCAGCAGGTGCTCGCCGGCGAGCCGGCCGAAGTCGGGCGCGAAGACACGCGCGAAGAGGCTTGGCTTGCCCACCCCCTGGCGCGGCGCGCCAGCGCCGGCCTCGGTTCGCGCCGCCGGGCTTGCCGCAGCCCCCGCCCCGGACGCCGCGCCCGCCACGCCATGGCCGGCAAGAAACCGCGTCGCCGTTTCCGCGAAGCTCCTGCCGTCGAGCTCGACTTCGCCGTTCATGGCGATCATCGCCGGCGCGTCGATGGCGCCGGCCAGACTGCGCAAAGGCGCGGTGTCGACACCGGCCCGCATCAACAGCACCGCGTCGTACTTCGGGAAGAAGGCACGATCGTCCTCGAGCACGCGCAGGCCGAGCCGGCCGAGCTTGGCGTCGGTCGAGTAGACGTCGATGACATCGACTCGACCCGCCGCGACGGCGTCGTAGGCGAGGCCATGATCGAGGCCGATCGGCGTCGTGGCGATGGCGTAGGCCTGGCGCAATGCAGGCCAGCCATCGGCGCGCTGCAAGAACTCGTGCGACAGGCCGAGCTTTAGCCCCTCTGCCGAGGCGAGGTCGGAGACGCGCGTGATGCCGAGCGCGCGCGCCCGCGCTTCGCTCATCGCCAGCGCATAGGTGTTGTTGAAGCCGAGCGGAATCGCGGCGACCAGGCCGCGCGGCGCGAGCCAGCGATTGAGCTCGTCGAGCGACGGATTGCCTTCGCGCTTGAGCAGCTCGCGCACGATCGTTCCGGTGTATTCGGGATAGACGTCCACGGCGCCGCTGGCGAGCGCCTGTTCCAGGATGCCCGTATTGCCCAGACCCTGGCGGTGCGAGGCCGGCCGGCCCGCCGCGACGAAGCTCTGGGTGACGATCTCGCCGAGGATGTACGACTCGGTGAAGCGCTTCGAGCCGACGACGATCTCGGCCCGTTCCACCGCTTCTGCCGGCACCGCCGGGCCGGCGACAAGCCCGACCGCGACCACCACCGCGTGTAAGACTATTCCCACACGCGAAATGGCGCTTCGACCTTTGCCCGGAACACGGGCTTGCGGGACACTCCGCCGGTCTCCCCTGTCCGCCGAGCGTGCCCTCGTTTTGCCTTCCATTGCCCCATTCTCCAAGCCGCACCGCGCCTTCGGGCACGACCTGTCAAGTGCGGCCGAGGAGCGGCATGCCATGAACCAGCTCAAGGCGTTCATCGTGGAGGACAGCCCCGTGATCCGGGAGAACCTCGTCGCCGCTCTGGAGGAGATGGCGCCGATCCGCGTCGTCGGCAGCGCCGAAGACGAGTCCGGCGCCGTCGGCTGGCTGAGCCGCGCCGAGAACCATTGCGATCTGGTCGTCGTCGACATTTTCCTGAAGAGCGGCTCCGGGCTCGGCGTTCTCAAGGCGGCGGCGGCTTTGCCCGCGCCGGTCAAACTCGTCGTGCTCAGCAACTACGCCACGCCGGACATGCGTCGAAAGTGTCTGGAACTCGGCGCCGACCGGGTCTTCGACAAATCCAACGAGATCGATGCCCTGATCCTCTACTGCTGCCGCATCGCCGACGGCGGCTTGGGCCACGGCGACCTCGACACGCTCTCCTGAGCCGTATGCGCAAACGCGCCGTGGCGACGTTACTGGATGAGCCCGTTCTTCAGGGCGTAATAGGTCAGGTCGCTGTTCGACTCGAGCTTCATCTTCTCCATGACGCGGGTCCGGTAGGTGCTCACGGTCTTGACGCTGAGCGACATGCTGTTGGCCATGTGGCCGATGGTCTCGCCCTTGGCCAGGCGCAGGAACACCTGGAACTCCCGCTCCGACAGCTGCTCGTGCGGCGGCTTGTCGCCGGCGCCGCCGCCCAGGCCGTCGGCCAGCAACTCGGCGACGCCCGCAGTGATGTACTTGCGGCCGCGATAGACGGTGCGGATCGCCTTGACGATCTCCTCGGGATCGCAATCCTTGTTGAGGTAGCCGCTCGCCCCCTGCCGGAGCAGCGTCGTCGCGTAGTGCTCTTCGGGAAAGCCCGACAGGATCAGCACCGGCAGGTCGGGCGCGCGCGCCTTGATCGCCGCCAGCGCATCGACGCCGCTCTGGTCGGGCATCGACAGGTCCATCAGGATGACGTCAACGTCGCCCTTGCGAACGATGTCGATGGCGTCACGCCCGTTCGCTGCTTCAGCCACCACGGTGAGATCGACCTGCTCGGAAAAAAACTGCCTGAGGCCCGCGCGAACGATGGCATGGTCGTCGATGATGGCAATTCTGATCATGGTGAAGGCGGCCTTTCGCGCCGGGGGCGCGACCGTCGAGAGTTTAGGTTCAGATGAAGCCCTTATCGTACTTCCGGCGCAGCGTGGTCGCGTTTCCGCTCGCGGCGCTGGCGGCGTTGGCGATGTTCGTCATCGGCGAAGTCTCTTACCAGGACGCGACCAGGTCGCTCGACTCTCTCGGCGACCGCGGCACTGCCCGCAACAACCTCAACGTCGTGGCCAAGAGCCTGCTCGACGCCGAGACCGGCCAGCGTGGCTACCTGCTCACCTCGCGCAGCGAATACCTCGCGCCCTACCGCGACGCCCAGGAGGGCCTGCGCAGCGCGCTGGCCTGGCTCGAGATCTACTACGCCAACGAGCCGCGCACGGCGGCGCTGGCGCACCAGCTCGTGATCGCCAGCGACGAGAAGATGAGCGAGCTGGCGACCTCGATCGAGCTGCACGACAAAGGCTCGGAGCAGTCCTGGCGCGACCTCATGCTTACCAATATCGGCAAGGAGAAGATGGAGCAGGTGCGCACGATTACCGGGCAGCTTCTCGCCGAGGAGAGCGAACAGGTGGCGAAGGGGCGCCGGGGCGTCTACCAGACGCTGATGCTCAACCGCATCGGCACGACGGCAATGGCCGCGGTGAGCCTGCTTGCCCTGTTCATGTATCTGCGCCAGACCGCGGCGCTCGACCGCTACACCGACGAGGAGCGCCGGCGTGTCGCCACCGAGCGCGATCGTCTCGAGGTCGAGGTCGCGGCCCGCACCCGGCAGCTGAAGGAGCTTGCCCAGCACCTGCAGACGATCCGTGAAGACGAGCGAAACCACCTCGCACGCGAACTGCACGACGAGCTCGGCGCCCTGCTCACCGCCGCCAAGCTCGACGCGGCCCGCCTGAAATCGCGCCTCGGCAATACGACGCCCGAGATCCTTGAGCGCATCGCCCACCTGAACGAAACCTTGAACGGCGGCATCGCCCTCAAGCGTCGCATCATCGAAGACCTGCGTCCTTCGTCGCTTAGCAACCTCGGCCTGGTGGCGGCGCTCGAGATCCTGGTGCGCGAGTTCGCGATGCGCAGCGAAGTCCGCGTCGTCGAGGCCTTCGAGCACGTCGACCTCGGTCCGGCGGCGCAGCTCACCGTGTACCGACTGGTCCAAGAGGCGCTCACCAACGTCGCCAAGTACGCACGCGCGACCGAGGTCGAGGTCAGGCTCGCCGCCGACGGCGATCAGGCCGTGCGCGTCTCGGTACGCGACAACGGCGTCGGCTTCGACGCCGAAGTCGAGCGCGTCGCGACGCATGGCCTGATCGGCATGCGCTATCGCGTCGAAGCCGAAGGCGGCTCGATGCGCCTGGTATCGGCGCCGGGACGCGGCACCTCGATCGAGGCCACCCTTCCGGCATTGGCCAGCAGTGCCGAGCCGACCGAACCCGCCGTCGAGGCCGCTGCCGCATGAGGCGGAGCATGCCGACTGTCGGCAGCGTCCTACCGATACCGGGACGCTCCCCCGACAGGGCTGCGCGCGGGTACCCTATCGCCCCCGGCAGGGAACCGCAGCACACTCATGCCTTTACAGCCCTGTCTTCGTGCCGGCCGTTCGGGCCAGACACCCATCACTCGACCAAGGAACCGCTATGAACACCGTCAGCAGCAGCAGCAAACCCCTCGCGCAGCAAGGTCAGGAAGTAGCCGACAAGGCGGCCGGCACAGCCCAGGGCGTCATCCACTCGACCCAGCGCGCCGCCGACAGCGCGCTCGACACGTTGTCGTCGAAGGTCGAGGACCTGCGCAGCCAGGCCGCGCCCTTGCTGAACCGCGTCTCCTCGCAGGCCGAAGCGGCGGCGCGCCGCGGCATCGAGGCAGTCCGCGACACGTCGCAGCAATTGCGCGAGAAAGCCATGCGCGCCTCCGACAGCGCCGTCGGCTACGTCAAGGACGAGCCGATCAAGGCCATGCTCATCGCCGCGGCCACCGGCGCGGCACTGATGGGGCTCATCGCCCTGCTGAGCCGTTCTTCGCGCGATTGACGCGGCGTTTCGGGCCATGATCCACCCGCTGCTGCGCCTGATCGCCACCGAGCCGCAGATCCTCGGCGATCACGTCGAGGCCTATGCCGAACTGGTCGGTGACGAGGTCAGGAAGACGAGCTCGGCCTGGAGTCTGCGCATCGGCCTCTACCTCGCCGCCCTCGCCCTCGCCGGCGTGGCGCTGGTTTTGACCGGCGTCGCAGTGATGCTCTGGGCGTCCTTGCCGCCTTCCGGATTCCAGCTGCCGTGGCTGCTCGTCGCCGTCCCGGCGACGGCCTTCGGTGCGGCCATCGTCTGCGTCGTGCTGGCGCGCCGCAATCCGGTCGAGAACGCCTTCGACAACGTCAAGAAGCAGCTCAGCGCGGACATGGCAATGCTGCGCGAGGTGAGCGCGCCATGAGCGCCGTCCTGCCGCCTGCGACCACCGCGCACGGGCCCGCCGGCACGCGGGCCGCTGCATCGCGCGTCGTCGAGGATCTGCAGGCACCCTCGGCAGCGGAACGCCTCGATGCGTCGCGCAAGCGGCTGCGCACCGCGCTCATGGAGATCGCGCATCCGCCGGTCAAGCCTTCGATGCTCGATGACCTGGGGCTCGGCACTTTTGCCGCCGGCATCGTCGAGCGCTTGAAAGACTTTCCGATCGTCGCCGTCGTTGTCGAGACGCTCGAGCATTGTTGGGCCGAGCATCCCTTGCACACTGCCGGCATCCTCGCCGAGGAAGCCTCGCGCAAGTTCGTCGCACCGATCGCGCAAAAGAATCCTTACGCGCTGGTGCTCGGCTCAGTCGTCGTCGGTGCGGTGCTCGCCCTGACGCGACCCTGGCGCTGGCTGGTACGTCCGGCGCTTCTTGCCGGGTTGGCGCCGCAACTGGCTTCGCAGGCGCTGAAGCGGATACCGATCGAATCCTGGATGCAGATGATCGCGACGTTCACGGCCAAACGAACCGCCGCCGCCAAGCCGGCCGCGACGACACCGGACAAGGCATCCGGATTGCCAACGCAAGCCTGACCGATTACCTCCCAACGGCCCCTTGCCGATCCGCCCGCGCGGAATCCGGCCGGTCTCCCTCCGTGGGGTCTTGAAAACGCGCTTCGGCGCGTTTCTTTTTTTGCGCAACGCTCCTTGCGCACGCCGATATTGGGCCCGCAACTTGCTATCTCCATGCTGCCCGAACGTGGGAAAGCTCCTACACCGGCCGGCGCGACGAACCGACAGACCCCGCGAGGCTCGCTTCCTATGATCCTCCGAATGTCCCGATTCCTCGAAATGACTCCCCAAGCCGCCGGCTATCCGGCAGCGGCCGCCCGCTCGCGACCGGTCTGGTCCACGTCCTCGATCGACGGCGCCGCCGAGACCTCGCCGATGGAAATGTCCGCGCTCGGCGCGCACGTCGACCGCTGCAACGGGTCGCGTGGCCGCATGTTCCCGCTGCGCTGCGCCGCTGACGCCCTGTTCGGCTTTCTCGCGCCGCGCTTCGTGACCACGCTGGTCGTCGTCGCGCTCGTCTTCGGGGTAGGCTCGCTCATCGTCTGAGCCCGCCATGGCGGCGCCCGAACTGCTGCGGCTGGTGCCCGACGCGCCGGCGGCGGTCGGTGCCATCCTCGACCCGTCGCGCGGCGCCCTCGAGCGGCCGAATCGCTCGGAAATCTTCGGTCCCGAGCGGTTTGCGCAGCACGGTCGCAGTCTCGGCGAAACGCACGCCGCCCGCTTCGCGGCTTCCGGGTCGACGGCTTTCTTCCCGCGCCTTCGCGACAACATCCGGATCCTGCGCGAGGCCTACCACTACATCGGCCACCAGGCGACCACCGGCTACGACGTGAGCCCGGCGGCTGAATGGCTGCTCGACAACTTTCACCTCATCGAAGCGCAGCTGCGCGAGATCAACGATGGCCTCCCGCGCCGCTACTTCCGCGACCTGCCGGTCCTGCAGGACGAGCCGCTGGTCGGCCTGCCGCGCGTCTACGGCGTGGCCTGGGCGTTCGTGGCGCACACCGACAGCGCCTTCGACGAAGATCTGCTCGTCCACTTTCTCGAGGCCTACGAAGAGACGCGCGAGCTGACGCTCGGCGAGCTGTGGGCCTTGCCGACCACCCTGCGCGTGGTCCTGATCGAGAACCTGCGCCGGCTCGCCGAACGTGTCGCCGCCAACAAGGCGGCGCGCGCCGTCGCCAACCTGTGCTGCGACCAGCTCGACGCGTACAACGCGCAAAGCCTCGACGCCCTGCTCGCGCTGCTCAACCGGCGCGGCGTCGGCGACACCTTCCTCGCGCAGATGGCGCAGCGCCTGCAGGACCCGCGTACGGCCGCCGAGCAGGCCGCGCTCGACTGGCTGCGCGGCGTCGCTCCGCATCTCGCCGAGATCCAGACGCGGCTGCCGACGTTGCAGGCCGCCGACAACCTGAGCGTCGGCAACGCGATCACCTCGTTGCGCTCGATCGGCGACGCCGACTGGCCCGACATCGTCGGCCAGACCAGCGTGCTGACGCAGCTCATGCTCGGCTCGCCGGCGTTCGCCGCCGAGCGCGACGACACGCGCGACCGCACCCTGCACGCGATCGAGCGCCTGGCCAAGAAAAGCGGCAAGAGCGAGCGCAGCGTCGCCGAAACGATGCTCGGCCTGATGCACCGCGCCGGCGGCGAAGCCAGCGCCGATGCCGACGACGACGCCAGGAGCGTCGCCGGCTACTGGCTGCTCGGTGCCGGCCAGACCGCCCTGCTGCAGGCTCTCGGCCTGCCCGAGTCGGGCGCACGGCGCCGCGAGCAGCGCCTGCGCCGCGCCGCTCTGCCGAACTATCTGGGCGCAATCGCGCTGGTCACCTTGGGCATCGTCGCCTGGCTGCTGCTGCGACACGGTGCGCAGTGGCCGACCGGCGGCGCGTCGTGGCTGCTCGCGTTGACCGCGGCGCTGATGGTCTTTCCTGCGTCGGAGACAGCGGTGGCGGTGATCAACCGCCTGATCAGCGAGTCGTCGCGGCCGAGCCGTCTGCCGCGCCTCGCCTTCGCCACTGGCATCCCGCCCGAGCACCGGGCCATGGTCGTCATCCCGGCGATGCTGACGCGCGCCGAGTCCGGCGCGGAGCTGGCGCACCGTTTGCAGCTTCACTACCTCGCCAACCCGGAGCGAGGCGTGCAGTTCGCCCTGCTCAGCGATTGGGCCGACGCGCCCGAGGAGCATGCGCCCGACGACCAGGCCCTGCTCGACGCCGCCGTCCTGGCGATCGACGCGCTGAACGCGCTCTACCCGGTCGACGAAGACCAGGTGCCGCGCTTCATCGTCCTGCATCGCGAGCGGCGCTTCGCCGAGTCCGAGCAGTGCTGGCTCGGCTGGGAGCGCAAGCGCGGCAAGCTCGAACAGTTGCTGAAGATGCTGGCCGAGGCATCGCCGAGCCCGTTCGTCGATCTCGGCCGGCTGTCGACGGTCGGGCCTGGCGTGCGCTACGTGCTCACGCTCGACAGCGACACACGCCTGCCGCCGGGACGGTTGCGCGATCTCGTCGGCGTCGCTGCACACCCGCACAACCAGCCGCGCCTGAGCAGCGATGGACGAAGGGTCGAACGCGGCTACGGCATCCTGCAGCCGCACGTCGCGACGCCGCTCTGCCCGCCCGAAGACGTGACCCTCTACCACTGGCTGTTCTCCGGGCAGAGCGGCATCGACCCCTACAGCATCGCCAGCTCCGAGGTCTACCAGGACCTGTTCGGCGAAGGCACTTTCACCGGCAAGGGACTGCTCGACGTGCAGGCCGTGCACGCCGTGCTCGGCGGACGGTTGCCGGCCAGCCAGGTGCTCAGCCACGACCTGCTCGAGGGCTCGCTGGCGCGATGCGCCGCGGTCACCGACATTTCGGTCATCGAAGACGCGCCCTTCCACGCCGACGTCGCCGCCTCGCGCGTGCATCGCTGGACGCGCGGCGACTGGCAGCTGCTGCCGATCCTGCTGCACGCCGGCCGCTACGGTATCCGCGCCGTCAATCGCTGGAAGATGATCGACAACCTGCGCCGCTCGCTGGTCGCGCCGATGTCGCTGGCGCTGCTCGCGCTGGCCCTGGCGACGGCCGTCGTCTCGCCGTGGTCGGTGCTGGCGCTGATCGCCCTCGCCTTCACGGCCGGACCGTTGATGGGCGCGGTGGCCGGCCTCGCGCCGAGCCGCGACGACGTCGCACGCATGCACTTCTACCGGCAAGGACTGGCCGATCTGGGGCGTGCCGTCCTGAGCGGCGTCTGGCTGCTCGCCCAACTGATGCAGCTCGCGCTCATGGCCGTCGACGCGATCGTCCGTGCCCTCTGGCGCACCGTCGTCAGCCGCCGTCATCTGCTGGAGTGGACCACCGACGCCGCGGCCCAGGCGTCGGCGACGACGCGCCTCGTCGAGCTTGCGTGCAAGCACTTGGGCGTGCCGCCGGCGGCGCTGGCCTTGTGGGCGGGACTGGTCGCGGCGCAGACGCCCTATCCGCTGCTTGCCGGCGCGCTCTGCATCGCCTGGTCGTTGTCGCCGGTGTGGACGTGGTGGGCGAGCCGGCCGCGGCCGCCGCGCCGTCACGAAGCCCTGTCGCGCGCCGACCGCAACTACCTCGGCCGCATCGCCCGCGACACCTGGCGGCTGTTCGAGCGCTGCGTCGTCGCCGGCGATCACGAGCTGCCGCCCGACAACCTGCAGACCGCACCGCACGACATGGTCGCGCACCGCACCTCGCCGACCAACATCGGCCTGTACCTGCTCGGCACGATGTGCGCGCGCGAGTTCGGCTGGATCGGCCGCACCGAAGCCATCGCGCGCCTCGAGGCCACGCTGGCCGCGCTCGCCGCGCTGCCGCGCCACCGCGGCCACTTCCTCAACTGGTACGACACGGAGCGCGCCGAGGCGCTCCTTCCGCACTACGTCTCGACGGTCGACAGTGGCAACCTGTGCATGCACCTGCTCGCAGTCGCGCAGGCCTGCCTCGAGCTGGCGGATTCGCCGCGCGACGATGCGGCGCTGCGGCGCTGTCTCGCCGAATCGGCGGCGCAGCTCGCCGAGCTCGGCGCGGCCAACGACAAGCCGATCCCGCCAGGCGCTTTCGCCGTGCTTCTCGATGCCGGCGATTCCCTCGTCGGCATGGCCGCCGACGCGAGCGTTTTGCGGGCGCGCCTCGACATCGCCGCCGCAGAGCTTGCGTCTTGGCTGCCGCCGCTCGCCGCCGACGCGCCGCCGACGCCGGCGCAGCGTTTCGGCTGGGCGCTAGAGGACCGCCTTGCGACGCTGCGCTCGGCGCTGCGCGACCTCACGCCTGGCGACGCGAAGACGTCAACGGCGGACGACTCCGCGACCCGCCTGCGCGCCATCGCCGCGACCTGCCAGCGCTTGGCGCGCGATCCCGACTTCGAGTTCCTCTTCCACCGCAAGCGCCGCCTCTTCCACATCGGCTTTCGCGTCGCCGAGCATCAGCTCGACGCCGGCTTCTACGACCTGCTCGCCTCCGAGGCGCGCGCCACCAGCCTCTGGGCGATCGCCAAGGGCGACGTGCCCGCAGCGCATTGGGCAGCGCTCGGCCGGCCGTTCTTCGCGGTGGGCGACCTGGCCGGCCTGCGCTCATGGTCCGGCTCGATGTTCGAGTACTTGATGCCGACGCTGGTCCTCGACGAGCCGCACGGCAGCGTGCTGCACTCCGCCGCCAAGGCCGCCGTGATCGAACAGATCGCTTTCGCGCGGCGTCACCATGTGCCCTGGGGCATTTCGGAATCGGCCTACGCGGGCAGCGATCACACGCTCGCCTACCAGTACGCGCCGCAAGGCGTTCCCGACCTGGCGCTGCGTCGCACGCCGACCGACGAGCTGGTGATCGCGCCCTATGCGACGGCGCTGGCGGCGCAGGTGGCGCCGCACCGCGCCACCTCGAACCTGCGCCGGCTCGAGCAAGCGCGCGCGCGTGGCCGTTACGGCTTCATCGAAGCGCTCGACTACACGCCGGCGCGCCAGTCGGGCAACGAAGGCGTGACGCGGGTGCAGACCTTCATGGCGCACCATCAGGGCATGAGCGTGGTCGCACTGGCCAATGTCCTGCTCGAGCGGGCGCCGCGCCGCTGGGGCATGGCCGATCCGCGCATCGAAGCGGTGGCCTCGCTGCTGCACGAGCGGGCGCCGCGCGAGGTGCCGATCCTGCTCGAGGCGCCGGCCAGTCCGGCCCCGGTCGCGGCGAACAAGCGCGGCCCGGGCGTGCTGCGCGACGTGCTGCCCGGCATGGCGGCGGTCGAGCCGACCCACATGCTGTCGAACGGACGCTATGCCGTCACCCTGCGCGCCAACGGCGCCGGCACCAGCCGCTGGGGCGCGAACATGGTCTCGCGTTCGCGCGACGATGCGCTGCGCGACGGCTACGGCACCTTCTTCCATCTGCGCTGGGACCGTCAGCCGCGCGCCGTCTCGCTGACTCAGCACCCGGCACCCGACCCCTCGGCGCACTACCACAGCAGCTTCCACGCCGACCGCGCCTGGTTCGGCGCGACCTGGTCCGAGGTCGATGCGGAGACGACGGTCTGGGTGAGCCCCGAGGACGACATCGAATTCCGGCGCATCGTCCTGCGTAACAACGGCGACCGACCGCTCGACCTCGAGCTCATCTCGTCGTTCGAAGTGACGCTTGCCGACGCCCGGGCAGACGAGGCCCACCCGGCCTTCCAGAACCTGTTCATCGGCGCCGAGTGGCAGGCCGGCCACCGGGCCATGGTGTTCGAGCGCAAGCCGAGGCTGGCCAACGACAAGGGTGTGCTGGCTGCGCACTTCATCGCCGCGGCCGAGCCCGCGGTCGCAGCGGTGCGCACCCAGGTCGACCGGCAGCGCTGGCTCGGGCGCAATCGCGGCGCGAGCCATCCCCTCGCCGCGTTCGACGAGCCGCCAGCCGCGCCCGAAGGCAGCGAGAGCGCGCCGCTCGATACCGGGCTCGACCCGGTCGCGGCCTTCGCCGTGCGCCTGCACATCGCGCCCGGCGCGAGTGCGCGCGTCACGTTCTGCACCGCGGCCGCGGACAACCGGGCGACGTTGCGCGCCATCATCGACAAATACCGGCAGCCCGGCAACATCGAGCGCGCCTCGATGATGTCGGCGACGCTGGCCGGCATCCGCCTGCGCGAGATGCGCATCGGCAGCGAGACCTTTGCCGCGATCCAGACGCTGACGACGCTGCTCGCCATGACCGTGACACGACCGCACGCCCGTAGCGCCGAGGCGATCGAGGTCTGCGACCGGCGCCTGCTCTGGCGCTTCGGCATTTCCGGCGACCGGCCGATCGTGCTCGTCTCGGCCGGCGTCGCCCAGGGCTTCGGCCTGTTGCGCTCGCTCGCCCAGGCACTGCGCCTGTGGTCGTGGGGCGGCATCGCCTGCGATCTGGTGATCATCAACCACGAGCCGTCGTCGTACGTGATGACCCTCAACCGGCAGATGGCGTCGCTGAAAGATGCCCACGTCGCCGCTTGCAACGCGCAGCCCACGGCGGCGGAAACCGGCTTTCACATCCTCGCCTCGGGCGAGCTGCATGCCGACGAGCTGTCGACCTTTCGCGCCCTCGCCCGGGTCCGGCTCAACGCCGACGGCCGGCCGCTCGCGCACCATGTGCAGGAGCTGGTCGACGAGCACGACGCCGCGCTCGGGGAACGCCAGGCGGTCTCCACCGTGGCCTTGCCCGCAGACATGGGCGCCGAGATCGCGCCGCGTCCGCCGGCCGGCGAATTCGCGCAGACCAGCGGCGAGTTCCGCTTCGACGTCACCGCCTTGATGCGGCCGGCGCGGCCTTGGGTCAATGTGCTCGCCAATCCGGACTTCGGCACCCAGTTGAGCGAGGCCGGCGGCGGCTACAGCTGGGCCCTGAACAGCCGCCTCAACATGCTGACGCCGTGGTCGAACGACCCGGTCGCCGACCCGCCGGGCGAATGGTTGCTGCTCCAGGACACGAAGACGATGCAGGCCTGGAGCGTCACGCCGTCGTCGGCCGGCGACAACCAGGCCGAGTACCGCGTCTCGCACGGCCAGGGCTACAGCGTCGTCAGCCACCGGCGCGGCGCCCTCGACGTGCACGTGTCCTGGTGCGTCGACCCGGTGTCGGCGCTGAAGCAGACGCGCCTGCGCGTCGTCAACCGCGGCCACCGCACGCTCAACCTGCGCGTCATCGGCATCGCCGAATGGATCCTCGGCGCCCACCGTGCCGACCGGGGCACGACGCTGGCCAGTGTCGCCAGCCAGCGCGCCGCGACCGCTGGCGACGGCGCCGCGACCCGGCCCGAGGGCAGTGCCGCCGACCCGGAGAGCCGCATGACGACGCTGTTCTGCACGCAGCGCGACCGCTCGGGCGGCTTCGGCGGCGGCACCGCGTTCTTCGGCCTTGCCGGCGATGCCGAGGAGCTGACCGACTGGACCTGCGATCGTCGCGAGTCGTTCGATGCGCGCGGCCGCCTCATCGTCCCCGACCAGTACGGACAGGCGAGCGGCGGCGGACTCGATCCCTGTGCCGCGATCGCGACACGCATCGTCCTGCGCGCCGGCGACTCGATGCATCGCGTCTTCCTGCTCGGCTGGTCGGCCAGCCCGGAAGGCGCCCGTGCGCTTGCGGCCGAGGCGGCGCTGGTGCCGCCGCTCAAACGCATGCAGAACGTTCGCGACCGCTGGGACGAGCTGCTCGAAGCGAGCGTCGTGCGCACGCCCGACCCGCTGTTCGACGCCATGGTCAATCGTTGGCTGCTCTACCAGACCGTCGCCTGCCGGCTCTGGGCCAAGGCGGGCTTCTACCAGGCGGGCGGCGCCTACGGCTATCGCGATCAGCTGCAGGATTCGATGGCCCTGGCCTGGGCCCGGCCGGACCTGCTCAGGAAGCAGCTGCTGCTGTCCGCGTCGCGCCAGTTCCCCGAGGGCGACGTACAACACTGGTGGCATGCGCCGACAGGCGCCGGCGTGCGCACGCATTTTTCCGACGACCTGCTCTGGCTGCCCTATGCCGCGCTGCACTACGAGAAGACCTCTGGCGACGCGACACTGCTCGACGAGCCGGTGCCCTTTCTCGAAGGCATGGCCGTGCCGGCAGGCGCCGAGGACGCCTACTACGCGCCCGGCATCAGCGGATCGGCCAGCGTCTACGAGCATTGCGCGCGCGCCATCGATCACAGCCTGACCGCCGGCGTGCACGGCCTGCCCCTGATGGGCAGCGGCGACTGGAACGACGGCATGAACCGGGTCGGTCATGAAGGCCGCGGCGAGTCGGTCTGGCTCGCCTGGTTCCTGCTCGACGTCGTCGGCCGCTTCGCGCCGGTCGCCGAGGCGCGCGGCGATGGCGACCGCGCCGCGCGCTGGCGCCATGCCGCCCGCGACTGGCAAGACGCCATGCAGAGGGCCGGCTGGGACGGTGCCTGGTACCGCCGCGCATTCTTCGACGACGGCTCGCCGCTCGGCTCGAGCGCCAACGAGGAATGTCGCATCGACCTGATCGCGCAGGCCTGGGCCGTGCTCTCGCGTGCCGCGCCCGAGGCGCAGCAGCGCACGGCGATGGCGTCGCTCGACGCGCGCCTGGTCGACCGCGAGGCCGGTCTCGTCAAGCTGCTCGACCCGCCGCTGCATAGCGCGCAGCCGAGCGCCGGCTATATCCAGTCGTACCCGCCGGGCGTTCGCGAGAACGGCGGCCAGTATTCGCACGCCGGCGTCTGGGCCCTGATGGCGCAGGCCGAGCGCGGCGACGGCGACGCCGCCTACCGCTACTTCGGCTACCTGAGCCCCGCGCACCGTTCGCGCCATCCGGCACGCGGCCCGGCCTACGCGATCGAGCCCTACGTGATGGCCGGCGACGTCTACACCGCGCCGCCCTACGTCGGACGGGGCGGCTGGAGCTGGTACACCGGTTCGGCGGCGTGGATGCATCGGGCCGCCCTCGAATCGATGTTCGGGCTGGTCCAGCGCGGCGACGAAATCTCGTTCTCTCCCTGCCTGCCGAGCGCCTGGAACGATGCCGAGATCACCCTCCGGCGCGGCGACCGCAAGCTGCGCGTGCTGTTCGCGCGAGCCGGCGGTGCGAACGCGGCCAAGGCGGGGGCTGCGTTCGGCGCGATCGACCTGCGTCCCGGCGAGCCGATCCGCTGGTCCAGGCTCGGGAGCGACGCGGTCTACCGGATCGTGCTCGCGGTCGCGGCCGACCCGCCGACGGGCGCCGCCGAGGCCGTCGCCCACGTTGGCTGAAGCCGGCGCGGCCGGGTCGGGCTGACGCCGGTCTCCGCCCCCGTCCTACAGCGACGCACGCGGCGCTCCGATGGGCGCTTCGAGCTGCGCTGCCTAAAGTCCTTGCATCGATATCGACCGCAGCCCGCCAAGGGCTGCGGTCCGTCAGGGAGAACAACATGCTCAAGTGGGCCATCATCTTCGCCGTCATCGCGCTCGTCGCCGGCATGCTCGGCTTCACCGGCTTCACCGGCGTCGCCGCCGGCGCGGCCGGCATCGCCAAGATCCTTTTCGTCGTCTTCCTCGTCCTGTTCGTGGCGGTGCTGCTGTTTGCACTGCTCGGCGCCAAGGCAGTGGCAGGCAAATGAGCGCCGCCGAGAAGACCATGAACAATCCATCGATCGGCAAGGTGCAGAGCCTGCACGAAGGCGCGCCGAGGCTCAGGCTCGACGAAGCCGGCCTCGAGGCCGCCAAGCGCAGCCTCGAGAAAGGCGCCGTGACGCCGAGCTACGGGCCGTGGCGCGAGGACATCATCAAGCTGCTCAACGACGCGCTCGCCACCGAGATCGTCTGCGTGCTCCGCTACAAGCGCCAC
>JANXXS010000119.1 GCA_025350505.1 Burkholderiales bacterium | reverse complement strand
TTTGCGCGAGGATCCAGCTTCGCTGCACGAAGCCGTAGACGACCGCGGCGAGGCCGCAAGCCAGGGCGATGTAGAGCGCCGTCGTGGTGGTGATCAAGTCGAGTCCTTCCTCTGTCGTGTGCGTCGAAATCGTTGTATTCGCGGCTGCCCCGTGCGAGAACGCACATGCCGGGGCAAACCGTCGAATCTTAAGGGATGAAGAAGGGGCTTCGACCGAGGGTCGGCCCCGGCTCCGTTCGGGCCCGGTGCGGCCGGCTTAACATTACCGCTTCCGCCATGGGCCGCCACGCATGAGCCTGCACAACGTCACCCCCGGCGCCCGCGCGCCCGACGAGTTCAACGTCATCATCGAGATTCCGATGAATGCCGACCCGATCAAGTACGAGGTCGACAAGGAAAGCGGCGCCATGTTCGTCGACCGCTTCATGAGCACGGCGATGCACTACCCGTGCAACTATGGCTACGTGCCGCAAACGCTCTCCGACGACGGCGATCCGGTCGACGTGCTGGTCATCACGCCGTTCCCGCTCGCACCCAGCGTCGTCGTCACTTGCCGGCCGATCGGCGTGCTGAAGATGGAAGACGAGGCCGGCGGCGACGCCAAGCTGCTCGCCGTGCCGATCGACAAGATCCTGTCCATCTACCGGCATTGGCAAAGGCCCGAGGACATGAACGAGCTGCGGCTCAAGCAGATCGAGCACTTCTTCCAGCACTACAAGGATCTCGAGCCCGGCAAGTGGGTCAAGATCAGCGGCTGGGACGGCCCCGAGGCGGCGCGCGAGGAGATCCGCGCCGGTATTGCCGCCTACGCGAAGAAGACCGGCAAGACGCCGTAGCCGCTAGTCGGTCGCCGTCGTCGCCTTGAACGGCAGGCGGTCGTTCAGCTCGTTCAGGTAGTCGGCGATGCCGGCGCCTTCACGCTCGAGAAAGTCGTCGATGGCGCGGGCGAACTGCGGGTGCGCGAGCCAGTGCGCCGAACGCGTCTCGACCGGCAGGAGGCCGCGCGCCATCTTGTGCTCGCCTTGGGCGCCGCCTTCGAAGCGTTCATAGCCATTGGCAATGCACCAGGCCAGCGGCGTGTAGTAGCAGGCGTCGAAGTGCAGGCAGTTGACGTGTTCGGTCGCACCCCAGTAGCGGCCAAAGGCGGCCTTGCGTTGTGGGTCGATGACGATCAGCGAGCAGGCGATCCTTTGGCCGCCCCGCCAGGCGGTGAAGAGCAGCCAGTTGTCGGCCATCGCGGCCGCGGCGCGGGCGAAGAAGTCGCGCGTGAGGTAAGGCGTCGAGTGGTGGGCTCGGTAGGTGAGGGCGTAGCAGCGGTAAAAGAAATTCCAGTCCGCGGCGCCGATGTCATGGCCTGCGGCCGTCGTGAAGGTGACACCCGCCTCGGCGACGCGGCGCCGCTCCTGCTGGATCTTCTTGCGCTTCTCGCGCTGCAGGCTGGCGAGAAAGTCCGCGAAGTCGGTGTACGGCTCCGGCTCGCGGTTGTGCCAGTGGAATTGGACCGTGCTCCGCATCGACCAGCCGGCTTCGCGCGCGGCCGTCTGGTCGGCCTCGTCGAGAAAAAGAAGATGGGCTGAGGACAGCCCCGCCGAGCGCGCCAGTTGCTCGATGCCGCGCAACAGGAGCAAGCGATGTTCGTCGGTCCGCGCGAGCAGGCGCGGGCCCGGCACCGGCGTGAACGGGATCGCGCCGGTGAGTTTCGGGTAGTAGTCGAGGCCGTGGCGCTGGTAGGCGTCGGCCCAGGCCCAGTCGAAGACGTATTCGCCGTAGGAGTGGTCCTTGAGATAGAGCGGGCAGGCGGCGCAAAGCTCGCCGTCCTGCTCGAGCAGCAGGAAGTGCGGCGACCAGCCGGTCTCGGTCACGGCGCTCGCCGATGCGTGCAGCGCGCGCAGATATTCGATCGAGACGAAGGGCGTGGCGCTCGGCTGCGCGGCGACGAGCGCGTTCCAGCTTGCGGCGTCGATCTCGGCGGGATCGTGGCAGATGCGAAGGACCGATTCGCCCGCTTCGGCGGCGCGGGTCGCGTCGGCAGCGGGCTCGGGGCGAGACTTTTTCAAGCGGCGCATGTTAGAGCCTGCCCTGAAACGGCGCACGACGCGCGGATGTTCGACGCGGCCTCGGCCGGGAATGTCGCTTGCCTCTAAACTCGACCACTGTCACGCGCACCAGGAGTTCGGCCATGAAACAGATCACTGCCATCGTCAAGCCGTTCAAGCTCGAGGAAGTGCGCGAGGCGCTCGCCGAGATCGGCGTCTCGGGTCTGACGGTCACCGAGGTCAAGGGCTTCGGTCGCCAGAAGGGCCATACGGAACTCTACCGTGGCGCCGAATACGTGGTCGACTTCCTGCCGAAAGTGAAGGTCGAAGTCGTGGTCAAGGATGCCGATGCCGAGCGTTGCATCGAGGCCGTGATCAAGGCCGCCAAGACCGGCAAGATCGGCGACGGCAAGATCTTCGTGACCTCGATCGAAAGCGTCGTCCGGATCCGGACCGGCGAGGTCAACGAAGACGCGGTCTAGCGCGAGACCGGCAGCTTCTCGCCGCGCGTCTCGACCAGCCGCGTGCCGCACACGATGTCGTGCCAGAACTGGCCACCCGGTGCAGTCAGCGCCAGCAGCGCATAGCCGACGATTCCCAGCGCCACCGCGCCGAGCGTCGGCCACGGCGGCAGATGCGCAAACGATGCGATCAGCGCGGCCGGCACGAACCAGGCGATGCAGCCGGCGGCGTAGCGCGCCAATGCCCGCGCCTTCGTGATGCGTTCGCCGGATGCGTCGACGACCCGGATATGCCACGTCCGCATCGCCAGGGTCTGGCCGCGCGCCGACCAGAAGCCGACGAAATAGACCCCGTAGACCAAGAGCGCGAAGGCTCGCAGAGCGATTTCGCTTTGCATCGGATGGCTCGGCCCGGTTCGGCCGAAGACCAGGGTGCCGATGATGGCCGGAATCAGGGCGACGCCGAACAGCAGCAGCGCTTCATAGACGAAGCAGGTCATGCGCCGCGCGAGCGACGGCGCTCGTATCGAAGCTGCGCCTTGCGGCGCCTCGGCGCCGCCGCCCGCCGTCATCTCGGCGGAGTCGGCTCGGCCGGGCGGGCCGGAACGGCTTGCACCATGGGATGCGCCGGTGCCGTTGCGATGGGCTGTATCGGCGGCGCCGGCGCCACGGCCGCCGCTTGCGGACCGCGACGCGGCAGAAGCGTCGATCGATTCACGAATTCAGGCGTTGCCGCGATCTTCGGCATGCCCGACTGCTGGTGCGCCGGCGGCGTCACGGGCCGCGTCATCAGGCGCGTCGTTGCGCCCGGCGTCGCTTGGACCACCGTCGGCGCGACTTGGCGCGGCGGCTGCGCCAATGCGGGGTTGGGGACGACATTCGCCTTCGCCTGCGTCGCGTCGCGCGCCGGGAAGGCGGGCTTCGCACCCGGCGAAGGCTCCGACCGTGCGCCGGATGCCGCCGATCCGGCGGCTCGCGCCGCGAGCTGCTGCTTCGCGTCGTCGGGAAGCTTTTGATACTCCTGCCAGCGCTCCGACCGTGCCGGCGCGGGGACTTGCCGCGCCTCCTGATAGCGCAGCCGCGCCTCGCCTCGCTCGGCCGGCGTGAGGCGAGCCCATTCGGTCATGCGTTCGGTGATACGGGTACGTTCCGACGCCGGCAGCGTCGGGTAGCGATCGGCGATGACGAGCCATTTCTGCTTGCGTGCCGCGGCGATGCCCGGCCACTCCCGCTCGAGTGGGCCGAGAGCCTGCCGCTGTACCGGTGTCAGGGCCTGCCAGCGAACGCCGGCCTCCGCGCGCGTCGCTGTTGTGGCGATTGGCGGGCGCGGCACCGGCGCTTGCGCGAGGCCCTGGCCAAGGGCCGCGCCTGCGCCGGCCAGCGCGGACGCGGCGAGGGCAAAGGAAACGGCGCTTCGCTTCGGCCAGTGCGTCATGGCCGGACGCCTCATTGGCCTGGCGGCGCTTTCAGGTATTCGACGAAGCCTGCGTCGCGGTAGGCATTGATCGGCAGATCGTCGCCGAGCAGGGCGGCGTCGACTTCGGCGGCGACCGAGATCTGCGAGCGCGTTTGCCAGTCCTGGATCAGCACCAGGCCGCCGACCAGCGCCACGAGAGGCAGCGCCGAAGCGATACGCAGCCACCACGGCGATCGACTGAAGCCGAGCACCGCCGCACCCTGCGAGGTCATGCC
>JANXXS010000113.1 GCA_025350505.1 Burkholderiales bacterium | reverse complement strand
ACGCTGGTCTCGCGCGACGACACGCGCCTGGTCGACGACATCGAAAAGCTGATCAAGAAGAAGATCGAGATCGAGCCGCTCGAGCTCGACGACGACGCGCCGGCGCGCCGTGCGCCGCGCGAACGCTCGCGCGACGACGAGGATTTCCGACCGCCGCCGAAGGCCATCGTGTCTCCGTATTCGGCGCGCACACCCGGGCGCGAGATAACGCGGCCGGCGAGCGATCCGTTCTTCGACAAGCCCTACGAGGCGCCGACCGGCGCGCCCGAGCCGGCCTGGGAACAGCGCGCCGCGCCGGCCGCGCGCGGTCTCTCGCCCAACATCAAGCAGAAGAAGAAGGTCGCCGCGCTGTTCGGCGCAAAGGTGCCGGAGACCGAGTCGTCCTGACGCTCGGCCCCGCGTCCTAGCGGGCGAGCAGGGCGAAGACGGCGGGCACGTCGGCCGGCAGGGTCGTGGCGCGCTGCCGCCACTGCGCGACGCTGGCGCTTTTCGTGTAGCCGCCCGGCAGCGTCAGGCCGACGCTCACCGACAAGGCGGTCGCCGACTGCAGTTGTGCCAGCAGGGCCTCGAGCAGGGCCCCGTTGCGATACGGCGTCTCGATCAGCAATTGCGTCTGGCCTTCGCGTCGCGACGTCGCTTCGAGCGCGCGGATGCGTGCGGCCCGCGCCTCGGCCGGCACCGGGATGTAGCCGACGAACGCAAAGTTCTGGCCGTTGAGGCCGCTCGCGGCGAGCGCCAGGGCGATCGCACTGGCGCCCGGATGCGCGAGGACGGCGATGCCCGCGGCGTGCGCTGCCGCAACGAGCAGGGCGCCCGGGTCGGCCAGCGCCGGCAGGCCGGCCTCCGAGATCAGTCCGAGGTCGTGGCCGGCTAGCGCCGGTGCGAGCAGCTCGGCGACGGCCCCGCCGTCAGAGCTTGCATCCCGTCCCTTCGGCGGACGCGGCAGCTCGACGATCGAGATCTCCTGCAGCGGCCGCGACAGCGGGCAGACGGCATCGACCCGCTTCAGGAAGACGCGCGTCGTCTTTGCGTTCTCGCAGACCCAGTGCGCCAGGCCGGCGGCCGTGTGGATGACCACCCCGGGCAGCAGGTCGCCGAGCGGCGCGGGCTCACCCGCCGACACGCCGAAATCGAGCGTGTTCGGGATCAGATGGAGGCGGCTCACGTCGGCACGAGTGGGTCGATGCCGGCCTGCCGCAGCAGGGCGCAGGTGCGGATCAGCGGCAGGCCGATGAGGGCGGTCGGATCGTCCGACTCGATCGCCTCGAGCAGGGCGATGCCGAGCGTCTCGGCCTTGGCGCTGCCGGCGCAGTCGTAGGGCTGCTCGGTGCGCAGGTAGTGCTCGATCTCGGCGTCGCCGAGGTCGCGAAAGCGCACCGTCACCGACACGACCTCGGCCGCACGAAACGCGCTGGCCTCGCCGACCACCGCGACCGCGGTATGGAAGACGACGCTGCGGCCGCGCATGGCCCGCAGTTGTGCGACGGCGCGGGCGTGGTCGCCCGGCTTGCCGATGGCGACACCGTCGAGATCGGCGACCTGGTCGGACCCGATGACGATCGCCTCGGCGTCGAGCTTGGCGACCGCGTCGGCCTTGGCGAGCGCGAGCCTGAGGGCGAGTTCGCGCGGCGCTTCACCTGCGAGCGGCGTCTCGTCGACGTCGGGAGCGTGGACTTCGAAGGGCAGGCGCAGGCGCTGCAGCAGGTCGTGCCGGTACCGCGATGTCGAAGCGAGAAGCAGGCGCCGGGCAGGCATTGCCGGTGCTTACCGCTTGTTCTGGATGACGCGCTGGTGCTCGGCCCAAAGCCCCTGGCACTCGCGCTCCAGCGTTGCCGACGCCGCAGCCACCGAGCTTGAAGCCGAACCCTTCAGCACGAGCTGCCTCTCGGTCCGGTAGACGGTGCCGCCACGAACGCCGGCGAGGCGTGCCGCGCTCTTGTCGTCGGAGCGGATGCGCCAGAGGTCAAGGTAGGCCTCGTCGCGGTGCCCGCGCATGTCGGCAAAGCGCGCCTCGCACCTGGCGTAGCTGATGTCGTAGCGCGCCAGTGCCTTGGCGTCGAACGCACGGGTCAGGCCGAGGGCCGCCGGCGCGGCCGACGCCAGCGCCACGGCAATGCCGATCGGGGCGAAGAGACGATTCATGGAAGCCATGGTTGCGATCATTGTCCTCGCGAATTTTCCGCGACCCGGTCCGCGCCCCGGGGCGAAGACGGGATCCACGGCCAGCCTACACTCGTTCAATGCCCACTGGCCGTGTTTTCGACCCGAAGCGATTCGACGTCGCCGCCTTTGCCGCGGCCGGTGCGTCGCTGGCAGGCGAGTGGCCGATCGGCGTGCTGCCGCGACTCGCTTCGGCGGGGACGGCGGTTCCGGGCGCCGACGGCGCGTCGGTGCGCTGGCGGGCGACGGCCGGCCGAGCCGCACTCGGCGCTGCCGGGCTGCAGCCGACCCTGCAGCTCGTCGCCGACGCCGCGGTGAGCGTCGAATGCCAGCGCTGCCTGCAGGCCATGGCGGTGCCGCTGCACATCGACCGGCGCCTCTTCTTCGTCGAGGGCGAAGACGCCGCCGCCGCGCTCGACACCGACAGCGAAGACGACGTGCTGACGCTCGAGCCGGCGATCGACCTGCGCGCCCTGATCGAGGACGAGCTGCTGCTGGCGATGCCGCTCGTGCCGCGCCACGAGGTCTGCCCCGAGCCGCTGCCGTTGCGCGAGGACGATCCGGCGCCCGAGCGGGAACACCCCTTCGCGGCGCTGGCCACCTGGAAGGGCCGCCCGGGTTCGGCCTGAGCCGGGGCTCGAAGCCCGCCGTCCCGGTCGCCGCTGCTACAATTGCTGGCTTTTCGCGGTCCGCCGGGCACCTGTTCTGCCTCGACCGCGCCGCCTGCGCCACGCGGGCTTTTCGGAGAAATTCCATGGCCGTTCAACAGAACAAGAAGTCGCCTTCCAAGCGCGGCATGCATCGCGCGCACAACGCGCTCGCCAAGCCGGGCATTGCAATCGAGCCGACGACGGGCGAAACCCATCTTCGCCATCACCTCAGCGCCACCGGCTATTACCGCGGGCGCAAGGTGCTGAAGACCAAAGCGGACGCCTGATCCCGGCGCTCGCGAAACCGGCTGCCGAGAGGGCCTTGCCGATCGCGCGCTTGTCCATGGCGGCCACTTCCGCCCCCACTATCCGCCTCGCCGTCGACTGCATGGGTGGCGACTTCGGCCCGTCGGTGACGCTGCCTGCCTGTCGCGCCTTTCTCGATGCGCATCCCGAGGCCGAGCTCGTGCTCGTCGGCCGCGCCGAGGCGCTCGCGCCGGCCGAGGGCTGGGCGCGCTGCACCTGTGTCGTTGCGAGCGAAGTGGTCGAGATGAGCGACTCGATCGAGGTCGCGCTGCGCCGCAAGAAGGACTCGTCGCTGCGCGTCGCCGTCAGCCAGGTCAAGCCGGTCGAAGGCCGCGCTTCGCTGGCACAGGCCTGCGTCTCGGCCGGCAACACCGGCGCTCTGATGGCCGTCTCGCGCTATGTGCTGAAGACAGTCGACGGCATCGACCGGCCTGCCATCGCCACTGTGATGCCGAACGAGCGCGACACCTTCACGACGGTGCTCGACCTCGGCGCCAACGTCGATTGCACGGCCGAGAACCTGCTGCAGTTCGCGGTCATGGGCAGCGCCCTGGTGGCGGCGGTCGAAGGCAAGAACGAGCCCAGCGTCGGCCTGCTCAACATCGGCGAAGAGGCGATCAAGGGCAGCGAGACGATCAAGCAGGCGGGTGAGCTGCTGCGTGCCGCCGCCGCCTCCGGGCTGGTCAACTTCCACGGCAACGTCGAAGGCAACGACATCTTCAAGGGCACCTGCGACATCGTCGTCTGCGACGGTTTCGTCGGCAACGTCGCGCTGAAGACAGCCGAAGGGCTTGCGTCGATGCTCACCAGCTTCATCAAGGAAGAGTTCACGCGCAACGCCTTCACCAAGTTGGCGGCGCTGGCGGCGCTGCCGGTACTGAACCGCTTCAAGCGCCGCGTCGACCATCGACGCTACAACGGCGCGGCCCTGCTCGGCCTGCGCGGTCTCGTCTTCAAGAGCCACGGCTCGGCCGACGCCTTCGCCTTCGAGCAGGCGCTCAACCGCGCCTACGACGCCGCGCGCAACGGCCTGCTCGAGCGCGTCGAGCGCCGCATCCGTGCCACGCTGGCCGCCTTGCCGGCGGCCGCGGCGGCGGCCGACCCCGCCGGCCCGGGGACCGCGCCGCCGGTCCTCGCCGCGCAGACTGCATGACGCCGCCGTTGCCGCGCCATTCGCGCATCACCGGCACCGGCAGCTTCCTGCCGCCGAACCGGGTCAGCAACGCCCAGCTCGCCGCGAGTCTCGGCGCCGACGGCATCGAGACCTCCGACGCGTGGATCGTCGAGCGCACCGGCATCCGCTTTCGCCATTTTGCCGAGGCCACCGTCACCTGCAGCGACCTCGGCGTTGAGGCGGCGCGACGGGCGCTGGCTGCCGCCGACTGCGATCCCCAGGCGATCGATCTCATCATCGTCGCGACCTCGACGCCGGACATGGTGTTTCCCTCGGCCGCCTGCATGGTTCAGGAAAAGCTCGGCGTGCACGGCTGCGCCGCGTTCGACGTGCAGGCCGTCTGCTCGGGCTTCGTCTACGCGCTTTCTGTGGCCGACTCGATGATCAAGACCGGCCTCGCCTCGAAGGCGCTGGTGATCGGCTCGGAAGTGTTCTCGCGCATCCTCGACTTCAAGGATCGCACGACCTGCGTCCTGTTCGGCGACGGCGCCGGCGCCGTCGTGCTGGAGGCGAGCGACACGCCGGGCATCCTGGCGACCGAGCTGCATGCCGACGGCCGCCATGTCGGCATCCTGTGTGTGCCCGGCACCGTGTCCGGCGGCAAGGTGCTCGGCGACCCGCTCCTCAAGATGGACGGGCCGGCAGTATTCAAGCTTGCCGTCTCGGTGCTCGACAGCGTCGCCCGCTCGGTGCTCGCCAAGGCCGATCGCAGCGAGGCCGACGTCGACTGGCTGATCCCGCACCAGGCCAACATCCGCATCATGCAAAGCACCGCGAAGAAGCTGAAACTCGCGCCGGAAAAGCTGATCGCCACCGTCGACCGCCATGGCAACACCTCGGCCGCCTCGATTCCGCTGGCGCTCGACGAAGCGGTTCGCGAGGGCAGGATCAAGCGCGGCGACACGGTGATGCTCGAGGGCGTCGGCGGCGGCTTCACCTGGGGCGCTGCCCTGTTCGATTTGTAGGCCCTAGATGAAGCCCTTCGCATTCGTCTTCCCCGGCCAGGGCTCGCAGTCCGTCGGCATGCTCGACGCCTGGGGCGACCACCCGGCCGTTCGGCACACGTTGGATGAGGCCTCGACCGCGCTCGGCGAAGACATCGGTCGTCTCATTCGCGAAGGGCCGAAAGACCAGCTGGACCTGACGACCCACACCCAGCCGGTGATGCTGACGGCAGGCGTCGCCTGCTACCGCGCCTGGCTGGCCGAGACGAACGCCGCGCCCGACGTCGTCGCCGGCCACTCGCTCGGTGAATACAGCGCGCTCGTCGTTGCCGGCTCGCTGACGCTGGCCGATGCCCTGCCGCTGGTGCGCTTTCGCGCCCAGGCGATGCAAGAGGCGGTGCCGGTCGGCGCCGGCGCGATGGCGGCCATCCTCGGCCTCGATGCGCAAACGGTACGAGCCGGTTGCAGCGCCGCCGCCGAGGCGACCGGCGAAACCGTGGCTGCGGCCAACTACAACGACCCGAAGCAGACCGTCATCGCCGGCACCAAGGCCGGTGTCGACAAGGCCTGCGAGCTGCTCAAGGCGGCAGGCGCGAAACGCGCCGTGCTGCTCGCCGTCTCGGCGCCGTTCCACTCGCAGCTGATGAAGCCGGCCGCCGATCGACTGCGCGAGCGACTGAAGACGGTGCCGCTCGACGCACCCTTCATTCCGGTCATCGACAACATCGACGTGAAGAGCGAGACCGAGCCATCGGCGATCCGCGATGCCCTGTACCGCCAGGCCTACGGCGCGGTGCGCTGGGAAGAGACGATCCGCGCGATTCGCGGCAGCGGCGTGACGCACATCTTCGAATGCGGGCCGGGCAAGGTGCTCGCCGGCATGGTCAAGCGCATCGACGCCGATGCGGTGTCGGCGGCGGTGTTCGATCCGGCGTCGCTGGCCGACGCGAAGGCGCTTCTGCAATGAGCGACGTTGTCGGCGCTGCCGAGGCGCAGGTCGCCTTCGTCACGGGTGCTTCGCGCGGCATCGGCCGGGCCATCGCCTTTGAGCTGGCGAAGAAGGGCTTTCGCGTCACCGGCACGGCGACGACGGAAGCCGGCGCTGCGGCGATCGGCGAGGCCCTGGCGGCGTTTCCGGGCTGTCACGGCATCGTCCTCGACGTCACCAACGGCGATGCGGTCGGCGCCGCGATCGATGCCGTCGTCAAGACCACGGGCGGTCTGCATGTGCTCGTCAACAATGCCGGCATTACCCGCGACATGCTCTCGATGCGCATGAAGGACGACGACTGGCATGCCGTGCTCGCCACCAACCTCACCGCCGTGTTCCGCACCAGCCGCGCCGCGCTCAGGCCGATGATGAAGCAGCGCTACGGGCGCATCGTCAACATCACTTCGGTGGTCGGGGCGAGCGGCAACCCCGGCCAGGCCAACTACGCCGCGGCCAAGGCCGGCGTCGCAGGAATGACGCGCTCGCTCGCCCGCGAGGTCGGCAGCCGCGGCATCACGGTCAACTGCGTGGCGCCCGGATTCGTCGAGACCGACATGACCAAATCGCTGGGCGACGCGCAGACCGCGGCGCTGCTCGCGCAGATACCGCTCGGCCGGCTCGGCCAGGCCGCCGAGATCGCCCACGCCGTCGCCTTTCTCGCCTCGCCCGAAGCCGCCTACATCACCGGCACCGAGCTGCACGTCAACGGCGGCATGCTGATGGCTTGAAGCGGGCCATCGCGCCCTGCGCCGCCGAGGCGAGCCGGGATCGCCGGTGCATCGGAGCGGACATTCTCAAGCCGTAGAATCCGCGTCTACTTTTTCACACACTCCCGGAGGAGTCATGAGCGACATAGAAGCACGAGTCAAGAAGATCATCGCCGAGCAATTGGGCGTTCCCGAGGCCGACGTGGCGAACGACAAGGCGTTCGTCGCCGACCTGGGCGCCGACTCGCTCGACACGGTCGAACTCGTGATGGCGCTCGAAGACGAGTTCGGCATCGAGATCCCCGACGAAGAGGCCGAGAAGATCACGACCGTCCAGCTCGCGATCGACTACGCGCAGAAGCACCAGAAGGCGGCCTGAGCTGCGGGTTCCTTCGATGCAAGGTCGCGCATGAGTTCCCGTCGCGTCGTCGTCACCGGGCTCGGGCTGATCAGCCCCGTCGGCAACAGCGTCGCGGAAGGCTGGCAGAACCTGCTCGCTGGCCGATCCGGCATTGGCGCCATTACCAAGTTCGATGCGTCCGCCTTTGCCTGCCGCTTCGCCGGCGAGGTCAAGGGCTTCAAGGTCGAGGAGTACTTCCCGGCCAAGGACGCGCGGCACATGGATACCTTCATCCACTACGGGCTGGCCGCGTCGATCCAGGCGATCCGCGATGCGGGGCTGCCGACCCGGCATGAATTGAGCCAGGAAGAAGCCGAGCGCATCGGCTGCCTGATCGGCTCGGGCATCGGCGGCCTGCCGCTGATCGAGGACACCAAGGCCGAGCTCGAGAAGCGTGGGCCGCGGCGCATCACGCCGTTCTTCGTGCCGGCGTCGATCATCAACATGATCTCGGGCCACGTCTCCATCATGTTCGGCTTCCAGGGACCGAACCTGGCCATCGTCACGGCGTGTACCACCGGGCTGCACTCGATCGGCATGGCTGGCCGGATGATCGAGCACGGCGACGCCGACGTCATGATCGCCGGCGGCTCGGAGGCGACCGTGTCGCCGCTCGGCATCGGCGGCTTCGCCGCGGCGCGCGCTCTCTCGACCCGCAATGACGACCCGCAGACCGCGTCGCGCCCGTGGGACAAGGACCGCGACGGCTTCGTCCTCGGCGAAGGCGCCGGCGTCGTCGTGCTCGAGGAGTACGAGCATGCGAAGCGGCGCGGCGCGAAGATCTACGCCGAGCTGGTCGGCTTCGGCATGGGTGCCGACGCCTTCCACATGACCGCACCGAATGTCGACGGGCCGAAGCGCGCGATGAGCGCGGCGCTGCGCTCGGCGGCGCTCAACGGCGACCAGATCCAGTACCTCAACGCG
>JANXXS010000101.1 GCA_025350505.1 Burkholderiales bacterium | reverse complement strand
CCGATGGCCGGCGTGGGCCTGTTCGCGATGTCCATGGGCGTGATGGCTCCCATGATGACGCTGGTTCTTCATCTCATCTTCGGAGCCGTCCTGGGTTGGACGTACGGCAAGCTCGTCTCCGGCAGTCCCGAAGCCCGCACCGTTCGCGCCTGAGCGCGGGACCGGCGCTAAGGCCTATCGGGACGGGCACTGACCTTCGTGAATAGGCTCACGTCGCTCCCGCAGCGGGCGCCGGGCAGTCTTCCCTGGAATCGGTTCAAAGCATGTATCCGATATCAGATGCGCCGGTTGGGTAGGCGAACATCGTCTGCTTGAGGTCCGCCGCGGTGATCGCGTGTCGAATAGCCAGTGCGAACATGTTGATCACCTCGTCCACGTGAGGCCCGACGAGATGGGCGCCCAATACCGAATCGGTCTCTTCATCGACCAATACCTTGAAGCCGTAAACGGATTCCGCGGACTGCCGAGCGGTGAACCAGCTGCTGGCCTTCTTGATCTGCTTCCGAAACTTTCGCCCGCTCGCGCGTGCCTGCTCTTCCGTCATGCCCACGGCGGCAATCGGTGGAAGAGTGAAGGCGACGCTCGGAACCCCCCGATAGTCGGGACGGGCGTGGTTTGCTTTGATGAGGTTCGCGGCGACCACCTTCGCATCGTGGCTCGAAACAGGTGTCAGCGGCGGTCCCTTCTGGGCGGCGTCGCCAGCGGCATAGACGGCCGGATTCGACATGCTCTGCAGAAACTCGTTGAGCTTGAGCCGGCCGTTCTCAACTTCGACGCCCGCCGCCGCGAGGTTCAGGGCATCGAAGGAGGGAGCACGCCCTGCGGCATGAACTACAAGGTCTGCGTCGATGCTGATCTTCGTTCCGTCCGCCGACGCCCCGACGCGATAGCCCGTGTCTGTCTTCTCGACGTGCTCCACGGACGCCCCCGTCCTTACGTCTATTCCGAGGGCTTCAAACTTTTCCATCAGCCAGCCGACGAGATCAGCATCGAAATGCTTGAGCATGCGGTCGCCGTGCTGCAGGACGGTGACCTTGACGCCCGCCAGCGCAGCGATGTGAGAGAACTCGGCTGCGATATAGCCACCTCCCACAAGGACGATGCGGCGCGGCATTGCTTCCAGCGCGAGGAAGTCCTCGTTGGTCGCCAGATACTCTTCGCCGGGAATATTCAGCCTGATCGGCTCGGCGCCGCTCGCCAGCAAGACGTGCTTGGCGTCGAGGAACTCGCCGTCGACTTCCAGCGTGTTGGGACCCGTGAACCTTGCTCTGCCCTGAAAAGTGTCGACACCTTTGTCCCTATAGGTCCGCTCTTGCAACTCCGGGACGGGATCGGTGAACGTACGCTTGAACGCCATCAATTCCGGCCAGTCGATATGCGCCTCGCCGGCGACGCCCTTGCCTCGCATGCGGCGAGCATGATCGACCGCCGAAGTGCCACTGATGAGCATCTTCTTCGGGTCACATCCCCGCAAGGCGCATGTGCCACCGAACGGTCGGAAGTCGACCACGGCGACGGTCCATCCCGCTGCGCGAACGCGGGTCGCCACCCCCATTGCCGCCGTCCCGGCACCGATGACGACAAGATCGTATCGACGAGCCATTGTGTGTCTCCTTCGAGCAGCCTTGCGCGGCTCTCCGACCTGCCGACGGGCGTCGTCAGCGCGAGCAGCAGGAAGTGGCGTCAGCCTGGACGGGTGGGCACTTGTGCGTGCCGTACGAGCAAAACACGCAACAGTCGCCCGCGAGAGGACGCAGGACAGCCTTGCAGCCTTCGCATTCGTAGAACCACTGGCACGAGTCGGTCGGCATCGTTTCCTCTTTGACGTGCCCGCACTCCGGGCACGAGATGGCCGACCGAAGAACGACTTCGCTCATGTCACTGCAACTGTTTGATGGAAGAGGGGAAGCCGGCATCGGTCGTGGCCTTCGTCAGCATCTCGGGCGTCGTCTTCGAGGGGTCGAACGCCACGACGGCGCGATGGGTCTTGAGATCGACCTTGGCCGAACCCACCCCGGGAACCTTTTCCAGCGCCTTGCGGACGGTGATGGGGCAAACCGCGCAGTCCATGTTGGTTACGTCCAGCGTCGCGGTGCGGGACCCGCCGGCGAATGCGGAAGATGCCGCCAGGATGGCAGCCAGTACGAAGGCGCGAGACTTGTTCATGACGGAATCCTCAGTAGAAAAGCGGGGCGTACAGGGGAAAGGACATCAGCGTCGCGGCGAAAGCCGAGACGATCCAGAAAATGACGCGTTGACGCCGGCGCACAGCGGGTAACGCGCAAGCCTCATCCGGGGCGCATGCCTCTTGGCTGCGGTAGAGACGGTAGAAAGCGAAGCAGAAGAACGTCAAAGCAGCAGCGACGAAATAGGGCTGTAGCGGTTCCAGCGCAACCAGGCGCGAGCCCCAGGCGCCGCCCACCCCGAGGATGACCAGCACGAGCGGTCCCGCGCAGCAGGCAGAAGCGCCGACCGCGGCGGCGGCTCCTGCAAGAACGGAACCGGAAGTGGCCCAGCGTGTCTTCAAAACGGCTCCTCGGCAGATGCAATTCCAGGGTAGCCTAGGGCCGTACCTGAGTACGGAGTCAAGTCCCTGATGGAAACAATGACGATTGGCCAGTTGTCCGCCGCCGCCGGCGTCAACGTCGAAACCGTTCGGTACTACCAACGGCGCTCGTTGCTTGCAGCGCCGCAGCGCCAATCGGGCAGCATCGGGCGGTACCCGATCAGCGCGCTCATCCGCCTGCGATTCATAAGACGTTCTCAATCGCTTGGCTTTTCGCTGGACGATGTTGGAGCCCTGTTGTCGCTCGATGACGGGCAGGGCTGTGCGGCGGCGCGCACGATCGGCGAGCACAAGCTCGCAGAAGTGCAACAGCGGATTCAGACGCTCCAGGCGCTGGAGGCTGCTTTGACGACGCTCGTCAGTCAGTGCGCGACGAAAAGGCGAAAAGTGCGCTGTCCTCTCATCGAGGCCTTGATGAAGACGGAAGGCCCGGCATTTCAGGCGGAGGGGTGAACCGGAACGCCCTGGTCCGACGACCCGACGTTGCCGACGCCAGGACACGAAGGCACGATCCGAGGAGACGACTCTCGCATCAAGATAGAACGCCTCCGACAGCGGCGCGATCGCACGCCGCCTGGCGTCGTGTCCGCGCGCTCTCGATCGGCTTTGCCGTGGCCCTGCTGGTCGCGGCCCTGCTTTGGTTTGGGTTCCTTGACGATTCGTCCGTCCGTTTGCGGAACCAATGGTCACGAATGCACGACATCGACGAGCTCGCGCAATCCATCCGCTCTTGCGGGAACTGGGGCGTGGCCGCTTCGATAGGCCTGATGGTCGTGCATTCGTTCCTCCCGTTTCTTGCCGAGGTCGTCGCCCTGGCGAATGGCCTCATCCACGGAATGCTCTTCGGCACGCTGGTGACCTGGATCGGAGCGATGCTGGGGGCGCAGGCTGCCTTCTGGGCTGCTCGATATTTCGGGGCATCGTTCGTCGAGAGACATGTGCCTGCAGCTCATCGTGCACGATTTGATCGGTGGACCGCCCGAAACGGGGTAGCAGCTCTCGTGACCATGCGGCTCATACCGATCCTCGCCTTCAACCTCGTCAACTACGCTGCAGGACTGGCACGAGTGCCCTGGTGGACCTTCACCTGGACGACGGCGGTCGGGATCCTTCCATTGACGTTCTTGATGGTTGCCGCCGGCGATCAGATGAAGGGCGTGCCGCTTCTGCTGGTCGGAGCGTTGCTCCTCGGCGGCTTGCTCGTCTGGACTCTCTACAGCTGGCTGCGCAAGAGGTTGGCACGGGCAGACTAGGGGGATACGCTGCGACCTCATCGATCTGGTCCGTGGCGCAGCCGCTGGACGCATCCGCGGCCTTGAGCGCACCCGTCGCCAGCCGCCGCCCCGGACGCATCAACCTAGCGCGCGACCGTTGCCTCTGCCAGTCCGTCGAGCGCCTTGCTCAGGCCGCCCACAGCGGGACACTCTGCCGCGCCATGGCGGCGCGCAAGAAATGCCGGGTCGTTGTAGCCGAGCCATACCGCGCCCTGCGCATCCTCCCAGACCAGTGCCTTGAGGGGGAGATCGATACCTACGGATTGAGCACATTCGATGAACGGAGTGCCGCCCTGAGGATTGCCGAAGATGAGTACCTCGGTCGGCCGCAGCGTCTTGCCGATTCTTGCGGCACCCGCGGCGTGATCGATGCGCGCGAAGACAGTCAGGCCGCGTTGTTTCGCGTTCTCCTCGAGCCGGTTCATCGTTTCCTTCGCTGAAAAGGGGCTCTTGAGAGCAACGAGGCCGTCAGCGCCAAGAGCTGCGGCGGCAAACGCCAGCAGGGTCGCGAACAGGAAGGCTTTCGCTCGATGCATGGGCAGCTCCGTGAACTGGTTAGAAGCGGGTCGTGAGGTCAGTCAGCCACGCCGGCGAAACATCGACCAGATAGGCCTCGAGGGTCTTGTCCCAGCCCGTCAGGATGAAGACACCGAGTGCCACCATCAGGCCGCCGAGCAGGTACTTTCCTTGCGCTCCGATGCGAAGCAAGCCGCCTCGGCGGTTCGCAAACACGCGGCGCGAAACCGAACCGACAACGACCAACGGCAGCCCGGCGCCCATCCCGAAGGTCACCATCATCGACGCCACCTGGGCGAGACTCTTGCCCTGACTCGCGAGCGTGGCGGCGGCGCCGAGCGTCGGTCCGACGCATGGCGCCCACACCAGCCCCAGCAACAGTCCGACGATCAACTGCCCGCCCAAGCCTTCGACTCGAACCCGGCGCAGCCAGCCATCGCCGAGCGAGCCGAGCGACGCCGTCGCACTTGCGAGCCGCTGCTGCAACCACCCACTTAGCAACACCACACCGAAGCAGACGAGGATCACGGCAGCGAGAGCCCGGAACCACTCCGCGTCGAGGCCAATGGCAAATCCGATCGTGGCCACGAACAGGCCAATCGCGGCGAACGACGCGGTGAGGCCGGCCGCCAGCGCCAGCGCACCCAGTGGATGCGCTGCGACGGCAGTTCCGACGACGATCGGCACGAGCGGCAACACGCATGGCGAGAGGATCGACAGCACGCCCGCCAAGAAGCCGAGCCCGTAACTCCCCCAGCCGATTTCCATCACTGCGACCCGGTCGTCCGACCTACGAAAGTCCTTTCCGCAGCGTGGCAGCGATCGAATCCTTGCTGGTGTCTCCTGTGGTCCGAACCACCTCGCGCTTGCCGCGATAGACGATGAAGGTGCTCTGCTGCGCCACGCCCAGGGCACGACGGACGTCCTTTTGCGTGTCGAAGTTCACTCTCAGCACGGTGTAGTCCTTGAACTCCGGACGAGAGAGTAATTCGGAGAGGATCGGCGCCTGCTGTTTGCAGGTCGGGCACCAATCGGCGTAGACATCGACGAGCACCGGCTTGTTGCTCGCCTGCAGGGCGACAAACGTCGCCTGGTCGAAGGGTTTCGTTTCCGCGGCCGAAGCGACGTTTGTCAACGCGACCAGCAGCACGACCAACAAAGAACGAATTCCAGTGTTCATGGGTATCACCAAGAGTTAGGACACATCAGAGAGAGAGCTTGATCCAGCTCACGAGTCAACGCTTCCGGACCGCGCTGCATGCCAGGGCACGGGGCTTTGTCATGCTTCGCCGCGCGCCGGATAGTCCTTGGCGATGACGAAGTCCACCGCGGCCAGGATCTCGCGGAAATGGGGTCGCGCGAACGGCATGGACTGAATCGACGCCCAATACAAGGTGCGATCGGGTCGCACGAGAAATACGCCTGGCTCACTGAACAGCTGTGGCTCTTCGACGCCCGCAGAGGTCATTCCGCGCCCGGTTGAAATGTACAAACCCCACTCCCGGGCCGTTTCGATCGGCAACGAGTGGCCGACCGTCAACTGCGTGAGCGCCCAGTCGTCATGGGCCTGCCGGGCGCGGGCCTCGGTGTCGCTGCTCAACGCGATCGCCTCGACACCGCGAGTGGCTAACTCGGGGACCAGCTTGTCCAGTTCGGCGACATAGGTCCTGCAGATGGGGCAGTGCAGCCCGCGATAGAACACGATCAGCGAAAAGCGTTGCGGCAGCACCGCGGCCAGGCTCCATGTGCCGGACAAGGTTGGCGCCGCAAGATCCGGGGCGGGCTGGCGTGGAAGCACTCGTGACATTTCCTACTCCTTGAAAGGGGATCCCGCGCGTGCGCTGGCCACGCTCGCGCCGAGCCGCCGCCATAGCAGATGGTCGAGCGACAGCTTGCCCGGGCCACGACAGAGCAGGACCAGCAGCATCGCGGCCCATTGGACGTGCGTGGGCCAGGCCAACGGGTAAACGAAGATCTCGATGAAGGCCACCATCCCGAGCAGGAGCGCCGCTGCGGGCCGGGTCAGCAAGCCAAGCACGAGCAAGACGGGAGTGGTCAGCTCGATCGAGACCGCAAAGTAGGCCGCAAGCTCCGGCGGCAACAGCGGCACCTTGTACTCGTCGGTGAAGAGCTCCAGCGCCGTGGCCCAGTTCGCGAGCTTGGTGGTGCCGGAATTCCAGAAGACCGTCGCGATGGCGAGGCGCGGCGGAATCGCCAGGAGCGTGTACGGCACGGCGTCGAGCCATCCCAGCACACGATCGGTCAGCGCAAGCGCGGGCGAGCGCGAAGACGTCGGGGCAATCAGCTCACTCATGGAAACTCTCCTTTGGCTGCGTGACCTTGGCAGGCTCCGTGAGATGGAACGCGATGAATCTCCCTGCTGCCAGGTGCCCGGCCAACACGGTGGCGACATCGCCGCCGCAAGCAAGATCGACGGCCTCACCAAGGGGTCGCCCGGCACAGAGCGCTGACGTGAAGCGCCACGCCGCCTCGCTCATCCGTTGAACGTCGATGCCAGTCGGCAGGCGCTGGATCAGCAGCCAGAGTGGGGCATCGTCGAGGTCGATTGCGCCGAGCGTTTCATCGTCCTGCTCGAGGACGGCGCGCCAGATGGTGTCCACGGGATAGCTCGCTCGAATCAGACCGAGCGAAGGATGCGGCGCGAAGCTCACAAGTTCCTGGCTGCTCTCCTCGATGGCGGCGAGCGCAGGCACGTCGAGCGGCGCCGCGTCAGGCGCGTGCAGCGCGCGACTGATCGACCACTCGAGACGTGCGACGTCGGGTAGGTAGGGAACTGACGAGGCGGCCGGAAACTGCGCCAGGAGATCCGCGAACCCCGCGCCATAGTGGTCGAGGCAGGCACCACGAGGCAGCTGTGACGAGATGAACCGATGGGCTGCAACCTCGAAGAAATCCGCGCCCACGAGGCGATGAACCGCCGGGTAAGAGAGACGCAGCGCGTTGGTCAAGGAGCCGAAAAGGGTGTTGCGGTAGATGCTGAGGCGCTCGGCCGCAGCCAGACCGTCCGACCGTATGAGTGCGGCGGCTTCGTCGTCGTCGCGCTCGACCAGACTCCGATACACCGCGTGCTGGAGCTCAAGCAGCGCAGACATGATCGGCAACCTGCGTCGTGTGAAGAATGAGTTCGGCGTGCGCGGCCTCCTCGAGCAGGACGGCCAGAGGCGGCACGTTGTTGTCCCACTCGATGAGCGTCGGGCGCGGTCCGAACCGGGCGACGGCATCCTCGTAGAGAGCCCACACCTCGTTTGCGACCCGCGCGCCGTGGTCGTCGATGCGCAGCACGTTGCCATCGCCGAGTCGGCGAACGGTGTGACCCGCCAGATGAATCTCGCCGATGGCGTGAATCGGCAACGAGTCAAGGTAGACCGTAGGGTCCCAGCCGTGATTGCAACTGCTGACGTAGATGTTGTTGACGTCGCACAGGATGCCGCAGCCGGTTCGAGCCGCCACCGCCGCGATGAACTCCCATTCTGGGATGCTCGCATGCCGGTACTGGAGATACGACGACGGGTTTTCGATCAGCATTTGCCGTTGCAGAAACGACTGCGCCTGCTCGACGTTCCGGCAGACGACATCCAGCGCTTCTTCGGTCATGGGCAACGGCAAGAGGTCGGCGAGATAGGTACCGCCCACCACGCTCCAGGACAGATGCTCCGACACCAATCCCGGCTCGAATCGCCGGACAGCCTGGCGAACGCGTTCGAGGTGGGTCAGATCGAGGCCTTCGGCGCTGCCGAGCGACAGGCCCACTCCGTGCAATGCGATCGGATAGTCCCGGCGCAGCGAATCGAGAATGGCCGGCGGCGTCCCTCCACCGATGTAGTTTTCGGTGTGCACCTCCATCCAGGCCACGTCGGGGCGCTCATCGAGAGCTACCTGATGATGCTGGAAGCGCAACCCGATCCCCGCCTGCGCGGGTATCGGGTGGCGCTTGTCCAGCGCGGCGCCGGGGGATGCCACGCGATGCACGCTCAGGCCGACGTCTTGCCGCCTTGGATCTTGCCGCAGTCGCCGGCCGGCAACAGAACGAACGACTTCGCATCGCGCGCCTGCGTGGCCTGACCGGCACACGAATGGGCGCCCTCGGCGCAGTCGTTCTTGGCCGCTGCGTTGATGCCGTAGCACTTCTCCAGCTTGCCGGCCTGCATCTTCATCATGTTGTCCTTGACAGCCTGTGGTGCCTTGCTCATGTCCATTTGTGCCGACGCGGGCATCACCGACATGCCGAGCGCCAGCCCGACGGCGGTGGAAAGAATGGAACCAGTTGCGAACAGACGACGATCCATGGTCTTAGACCTCCTGTAAACCAGCCTCGGGGCGAGGCTGACAAGGGTGAGTTCGTCGCAGCTGCGCAAAAGGTTACGCTTCGCGAAAAATATGACCCATACGGGTTCGGCTGTCACGGTGCACGCAGTACCTCGGTGCGCGGATGGAACGCTACCCAGGCGAACCAGAAGGCCATGGTGCCGGCGAGGGGTCGCCCCTGCGCGTCGAATGCCTCGGCCGTGCCATGGCGACCGTCGTAGCGAATGCGAAGACGCTGCCCGGCCACGGTGTCGCTCAACTCGCCCGTCGGGCCCACAAGGCGCTCCAGTATGCTGAAGGGATAGGCCTTGGCCGTGCCGTTGATGCGCAGCCCCAGCACCCACTCCTTGAGCGGGAACCGGTCGTCGCGGTGCTGTACGTCGAACATCAGACGCTGCACGCGGTCGTAGCCCGCGTAGGGGTCGCGTGCATAGTCGCGCTCGAAGCCCGTTTCGGTGGACAACACCTCGGTGCCGGGGTGGCGCCGCCGCCAGTCGGCCCAACTCGTGTGGACCAGCGGGACCGACTGCATCGCAGTGCCCTTCAGCGGGCCGCTGATCGCTGCCGAAAGGATCTGGGACCAGAGCGATTGCGTGGCACGGTCGTACAGCAGCACATCGCTGTTGTAGAGCAGGCCGGAGACGCCGAAACCCCCTGCGCCCGTTCGATGGGGAGGCTCGAACGCCATGCCGGTACCGCACAGCGGGCAATAGGTCACCACGACTGCGTGTTCAGCGAAGCGGTCGTTGACGACTTCGTGCCAGTTCAGGATTCGCACCGGATAGGCGCGCGCCACGCCATCCCGCACGATTCCGAGCACGCGGTCATCATCACCCAGCTGGGCAAGTGAGGCGCTGACAAAGCGCGGCCGATCGATGGCCGGGATGCCATCCTTGGGTGGGCCACCGCGCTCGACGGCCCGGGCGGGCACCGTCGCGCCCGCCAAGTCGAACCCGTTCAGGACGGGCTCGGCGCGAACTCCAGTCAGGCAGCACACGAACAGGACTGCGGCCAGGCGCCATGGCAGACGGTCTCTCTTCATGACGTTGGTCTCGCTGGCTGATTGGCGACGAGGCTCCGGGTGTGAAAGGCTCGGGCTTGCAAGCGCTGGATCCTGCTGCTCACAACCCAAGGCACGCTCGTCGCCCGTTTGACGCTTGTGGACTCCGATTCATTACAGGATGGCTCAGCGTGGCTCGCGGATGCCTGAGCTGGATTGATTCCATGACCAGTTTCCGCGCCTTGTCTTGAATCGCGCGACCAACGTCAGCCCGGCGACGCAAGTTTCACGCTGTGGTTCCGAAGCGTCGCACGAAGCCTCGATCGATCCTGTTTTTCCACTTCCACACCCAGTCGCCGCCAATCGACCACGGCCCCCACGCGGCCAGTGCGTGCCGGTTGCCGGTGCTGATCAGATACAGCGCCCGCTTCTGGGGAGTCCAGGCCCTGGGCGTACACCCTTCGCACACCGCCCTCAGGTTTCCCGCCAGGACGGGGCCGGCCTTGACCGCATAGACGCCGGACTTGGGCCTCTCATCCGGGTAGGCTGCGACATCGCCCGCAGCGAAGACCTGCGGGTGCGACACGCTTTGCAGAGTGGGCCCGACGCGGATGAAGCCATGTTCGTCGGTGGCCAGGCCGGCGGCACGCGGCCAGGCCGGGGCGGCCGTGCCGGTGACGACGAGGCAGGCATCGAATCCTTGCGACGGTCCCTGATCGAAGTCGATCCGGCCCGCCGCAAAGCCCAAGGCCCGGCGGTCGCCGAGCCATGTCACGCCGCGCTGCGACAGCAATCGGGCCACCTGCCGGCGTGCGCAGGGCGGGGCGTCTTCCAGCGGCATCGCGCCAGACCCGACGAGGGTGATGCGAACGTGCGACCAGCCGTCGACCGTGGCACGGTGCCGGGCCGCGAACGCCAGTTCCACGCCGGCGGCGCCTGCGCCCAGGACCACGAGATCGAAGCGCCGGCAGCGACTCAGCATGCGGTCGACAAGTCCAGGCCAGGCGGCGACGAAGGCCTCTATCGGCCGGATCGGCAGCGCATGCTCCAGACTGCCCGGCAGGAGGTCGGTGGCCGGCAGCGGGCCGGTGTCGATCGACAGCAGGTCGAAATTCAAGCGGGTGCCGTCGGCACATGAAATCTCGTTGTCTGCTGCGTTGAGTGCCCGACCGGCAGTCTCGTGGAACCTCGCGCGGGCATTCCTTGCCAGCCTGTCGAGCGCGATGGCACACGACTCGATCGGGTAGTGGCCAGCCACCCAGCCGGGCAACATGCCGGAATAGATCTGGCGCCGGTACGGTGACACCAGGTGAACGTCCCACCCGACGAGGGGGCGTTCAGCCAGATCGGCAAGCACACCGAGATGGGCGTGCCCGCCACCGAGCAGCACGAGCCGCTTCACGCGGCAACCTCGCGGTCGTAGGCATCGAGGCGCGCCAGATCTGCGGGGACATCCACGTCCCAGAGCGTTTCGAATTCGCGCAGCCGCAGATTCAGCGTGCGCGCGCGTTCCCGGGTGTTCGACATGACCTCGGCGGTGCTCCATGTCATGTTGGCGAAAAGCGCGGCTTGCGGCCGGCGCAGGCCGACCAATACGTAGCCGCCGTCCTCGGCCGGGTAGAACACCGCGTCGTCGCCGTCGAGCAGTGCCCGAGCGGCCTTGCGCAGATGGGTCGGTCGCAGCGCCGGGCAGTCGGTGCCGATGAGCAGCAGGGGCCCTTGCGCGCAATGCAGGCGAAACGCGGTGTGCATCCGATCCCCGAGATCTCCGCAGGGCTGAACCAGGCAGTTCACGTTCGTCGCGCGCTGCAGGGCCCTGAAGAAGCGATGCCGGGCGTCGGGCGTGCACCACAGGGTCACGGGCCCGAGCTCGGCCGCACGAGCCGTCTGCACGGCCGCGCGTGTCAGCCGCCGCTGCAAGCGCGCTGCGCCGCGCGGCCCGATGGCCGGAATGAGGCGCGTCTTGGCCAGTCCCGGGATGGGCGCCTTGGCCAGGACGGCCACCTGCACCAGCCGCATGCTGTCGTGCGGTTCACCGGGGGCGGTAGCCATAGCGTATCGCCAGTCGTTGCGGGTCCGCACCTAGGTAGAAGGCAGCGCGCAGGCGCCACATCAGAAGGATCGTTCGCCACGTGCCATGGTGCTCCCAGCGACGGGCCGAGGTGATGACGCGCTCGGTGAGGCAGGCCGGTGGGCCCTGGCGCTTGAGCATCCGCGACATCGCGATGTCTTCCATCAGCGGCAGATCCGGAAATCCGCCGAGCCGCCGGAACAGGTCGTGTCGAACGAACAAGGCCTGATCGCCGGTGGCGATGCCGGTCCAGCGCGACCGGCAGTTCATCATGAGGCCGACCATCCGCAGCAACGGCCGATCGCTGGCGATCCGCACATCGAAGCGACCCCAGGCAAACGGGCCCAGCGTGGCGCGACGCACGAGCACGTCGGCGTTGTCGGGCAGCGCGGTGTCGGCGTGCAGGAACAGCAGCACGTCGGCCGGACAGGCCGCGGCGCCTGCATTCATCTGCGAAGCCCTGCCGCGGGGTGCGAGCAGGGCGATGTCGGCGTGGGACCGCGCGATGTCCAGCGTGTCGTCCTGGCTGCCGCCGTCCACCACGACCACACGCGCGCCACGCTGCCGAAGGCCCTGCAAGGCCAGCAGGCGTGGCGCCAGCGTCGGGGCTTCATCGAGCACCGGCACGATGATGCTCAGAGCCGGTCTCATGCAGCCGCCTGCTCGGCAGCGCCGCGCCACGCCAGCACGCGGTGGTCGAAGCCCGCCGCCAGCGTCGGCTTGATCACCGCGAAGTAAGGCGAGACGTCGAAATCACGCGGCACGAACAGGCTGTGATGGCGCACGCGCAGGAACTCGTCCATGCAGCCAGGGCACATCGGATCCTTGGAGGGAAGTGCCTCGATAAGCGGCAGGATCGGATAGCGCACCGACTGGAAGGCCTGGGCGATCAGCGTGGAGCAGATGGCGCGGGTGGGATCGCCGCTGCCGAGCGCCAGCATGCGGCGTCGCCAGCGCAGCGGCACGGGCGGCGTCGGCAGGAGGTAGCGCGCGAGGTCGATGACGTTTTTCAGATCGTACTGGTGACCCAGTCGGGCCATCGCGAATCGGACGAGGGCGTCGATCTCGGTCGGGTCGAGGCCGACCGGCCGGCACACGCGGCAATGCAGGCCGGCGTATTCGGCCACGCTCACTACGCGCACGCCGTCGCGCAGATCTGCCTCGAGGAAGCATCGTGTCCGGCCCTGGTCATCGGCGAGTCCGCTGGCATCGCCGACGAACAGCGCGGCATGCGACCAGGTCGACTGGGTCAGGTACTTGATCGCGACACTGAAGCGGCTCTGGCCCTCGACCAGCAACACGTCGCCCGGCAGCACGCAGGCCATCAGCCGGCCCGGATCGGTCGGTGCGGCCAGGCTGTGCGTGTGGCGGGTCTGGCTCAGATAGCGGCTCAGGCGCCCGCCGATCCACCGTGTGATGCCGTTGAGGAGGCCAACCATGGTTGCTTGCGTTCAGCTTCGGTTCTTCGGATTTCAGTGCAGTCGAGCTCAGCATCGGGTCAGCCGCGCCGCCAAGCATGGAATCGCTCTACCCAAACGAGCAGTGATTGCGGCGCGTGGGCCCGCTTCCAGTTGCCGGCGACGTACTTGTTGGCTTCGGCCAGCGTCGGGTAGGTGTGGATGGTGCCGAGGATCTTGTTCAGCCCGATGCCGTGCTTCATCGCCAGCACGAATTCGGCGAGCAGGTCGCCTGCGTGTTCGCCGGCGATGGTCGCACCCAGGATGCGGTCCTTGCCCGGCACGGTCAGCACCTTCACGAAGCCGTGCGCCTCGCTGTCGGCAATCGCGCGGTCCAGTTCATCCAGGCCGTAGACCGTCACCTCGTAGGCCACGCCCTTCTCCTTGGCCTCGAGTTCGTTCAGGCCGACGCGTGCCACTTCGGGTTCGACGAAGGTGGCCCAGGGGATCACGCGGTAGTCCACCGTGAATTTCTTGAACGGGTCGAACAGGGCATTGACCGCCACGTACCATGCCTGATGCGCAGCGGTGTGAGTGAACTGATAGGGGCCGGCCACGTCGCCCGCCGCGTAGATGTTGGGGAAGTTGGTTTGCAGGTAGCCGTTGAGCTCGACCGTTCGACCGGTGATCAGGCCGAGCTCTTCCAGGCCGTAGTCCGCAAGGTTGGCCACGCGGCCGACGGCCACCAGCAAGCCGTCGAACGGAATGCGCACCTCACGGCCCTGGTGCGTGGCGATGAGATGCCTTTCACCGCCTACGACCTCCACGCGCTCGGCCTTGTGATCCAGGAGCACGTCGATGCCCTCGGCGCGAAAGCGCGCGGTTACCAGCTCGGAGACTTCCGGGTCCTCGCGCATCAGGATGCGCGGCGCCATCTCGACCTGGGTCACTCGCGAGCCCAGGCGCGCGAAGGCCTGCGTCAGCTCGCTGCCGATCGGGCCGCCGCCCAGCACGACCAGCCGCTCGGGGCGCTGGCGCAGGTTCCAGACATTGTCGGAGGTGAGGACCTCGACCTGGTCGAGGCCGGGGATGGGCGGCACGAAGGGCCGCGCGCCGGCGGCGATGACGATGGCGCGCGTGGTGAGGACCTGCACGCGGCCATCGTGATGAGTGATCTCCACTTCCCAGGGTGACACGATGCGCGCGGTACCGAGCGCCACGTCGACGCCCAGAGCGGTGTAGCGTTGCACCGAATCATGCGGCTCGACCTCTCGGACTACCCGTTGCACACGCTCCATCACCTCGCCGAAGTCGAAGTCGACGCCGGCCGAGCGCATGCCGAACTCCCTGGCACGCTGCACGTGCGACAGGAACCTGGCCGAGCGGATCAGCGCCTTCGAGGGCACGCAACCGGTGTTCAGGCAGTCGCCGCCCATCGCGTGCTTTTCCACGAGGGTGACCTTGGCCTTGATGGCGGCGGCGATGTAGGCGGCGACCAGGCCGGCCGAGCCGGCGCCGATGACGACCAGGTTGCGGTCGAAGGTCTTCGGTCGTTTCCAGCGGGCGTAGACCTTCCGGGACTTGAACATGTCGATCAGCTTTCGGGTGACGAGAGGAAAGACGCCCAGCAGCACCAGCGAGCCCAGCACGGCGGGCGAGACGATGCCCGAGAGCGACTCGACGCGGCCGAGCTGCGTGCCTGCGTTCACGTACACCAGCGTGCCTGCCAGCATGCCGACCTGACTGACCCAGTAGAAGGTCCAGGTGCGCAGGCCGGTCACACCCATCGCCAGGTTGATGACGAAGAACGGCAGCACCGGCACCAGGCGCAGCGTGAAGAGGTAGAACCCGCCGTCCTTGGCGATGCCGGCATTGAGGGCCGCGAGGCGATCGCCGAAGCGCGATTGCACCCAGCCGCCCAGCAGCCAGCGTGCCGCCAGGAAGGCGAGCGTCGCGCCGATCGACGAGGCGAACGAGACGATCAGCGTGCCCCATCCCAGACCGAACAGAGCACCGGTGGCCAGCGTCATTACCGCCGCACCCGGCAAGGACAGCGCCGTGACGGCAACGTAGCCGATGAAGAACAACAAGCCCGCCAGCAGCGGTCGCGCCGCGCGCCACGCCTGCAGATCAGCCTGTCTGCTCTTGACGGCGGCCAGGCTCAGGAAGCGCCCGAGGTCGAGTCCGAAGTACAGCGCCAGCAGTCCCGCCAACACCACCAGCAGCCACCAACGTTTGTCCAGACGCATCGCGTGCTTTCGCTTCTTTCGGCAAGGGCCATGCGCCTTCCTCACCCTCATAGACGCGCCCGGACCCGGTTTCTTACCGAGGTAGGACGACGTGTAAGGAACCCCGGCGTCGAACGTCGATAGAGACATCACACCAAGGAGCCAGGATGGACCCGAATCCGGCCGGACCACGCATCGGCATCTTCGGCGGCAGCGGCCTGTATCGCATGGAGGGGCTGACTGAAGTGCGGGAGCAGGTTGTAGACACGCCCTACGGCGCGCCATCAGACGCCCTGCTGCTCGGCAAGCTGAACGGCGTCGATGTCGCCTTTTTGGCCCGCCACGGCCGCAGCCACGGCCTGATCCCGAGCCAGATCCCGTTCCGGGCCAATGTCTATGCGATGAAGGCCCTGGGCGTGCAATACCTGCTTTCGGTGTCTGCGGTGGGTTCGATGCGCGAAGACATCGCGCCGCTGGACATGATCCTGCCCGATCAGTTCATCGACTTCACACGCAAGCGCGAAGGCAGCTTCTTCGGCGACGGGGCCGTGGCGCATGTATCCATGGCCGATCCTGTGTGCGACGTGCTGCGAGGCGTGCTGGCCGACTCGTTCGCCGATGCCGGCTTCGGCGACGTACATCTGCACCGCGAAGGCACCTATGTCTGCATCGAGGGCCCGGCATTCTCGACCCGCGCGGAATCGAACTGGTACCGCAGCCTCGGTGCCGCCGTCATCGGCATGACGAACATGCCCGAAGCCCGGCTGGCGCGCGAAGCCGAGATCGCCTACGCCACGCTCGCGCTTTCCACCGACTGGGATTGCTGGCATCCGCACCAGGCCTGTGTGACCGCCGAGATGGCGATTGCCAACCTGCAGGCCAACGCAAAGCGCGCGCAGACACTGTTGACCCATGCCGTTCAACGGATCGCCACCAGCTGGCCGGCGTCGGCCGCGCACACCGCGCTGGGTTCGGCGTTGGTCACGCCCATTGCCGCGATGTCGGCTGAAGTGCGCGCCCGACTGCACCCCTTGATCGCACGCTTGCTGTAAATCCCCTCGCCAGGCCCAGCGTCCGATGAGGGCGCATGGACTCCCCTTCGTCCGGCCTGCGCCTCAGCTCCCGAGGCCCAGAGCCTGCTCCGCCAGGCGGACGCCTTCGACACGCGCCCGGATCTTCGCGAACGCCAGGTCCCGCGCGGTGGAAAGGTCGTCGCCGAAAGGCGAGAAGCCGCAATCGTCGGTGATACCCAGACGGTCCAGCGGCAGGTAGCGGGCTGCCTGGAGCACGCGATCGCGAACGAGTTCCGGCGTCTCCACTTGGGGGTCTAT
>JANXXS010000071.1 GCA_025350505.1 Burkholderiales bacterium | reverse complement strand
ATCGTCGAGCACCTCGCGCTCATCGTCCGACAACACAATCTCCGGGGCAACTCGCACTCTCGATCTCCCCACCGATCCGTAGTAGACCATTGGTGTGGCGGGATTCATTTAAGTTCCCTCAAGAATGCATCACTACACTAGCCGGCGCGGGATGCCTCACCAGAGCTGCCACCAGCGCGACTTCTTGTTGCCGAAGCCGTTGGCGACGATCGTCGAGTTCGGAAAGCTGCTCTTCAGCACCCGACCGGCGTCGTCGCGAAGCTGCGTCAGGCCGAGCTTGTCGTAGCTCAGCATCATGATGTAGAGGGCTTCCTCGACCGAAGGCGTCTGCTGGAACTCCTGCACCGTCTGCTGCGCGCGGTTGGCGGCCGCGATGTAGGCGCCGCGCCGGTAGTAGTAGCGGGCGACATGCACTTCATAGGCGGCGAGCGTGTTGACGATGTAGTTCATGCGCAGGCGCGCATCGTCGGCGTAGGTCGACTGCGGAAACTGCTGCGTCAGCTGGCGAAACGACTGGTAGGCGTCGCGGGCCGCCTGCTGGTCGCGCTCGGACAGGTCCTGGCTGGCGAGGGCGCCGAGCAGGCCGAGCTCGTCGTTGAAGTTGACGAGGCCCTGCAGGTAGATCGCGTAGTCGAGGGCCGGGCTGGTCGGATGGATCTTGATGAATCGCTCCAGCGCCGAGAGGGCCTGCGCTTTCTCGCCGCTCTTCCAGAGGTAGTAGGCGCGTTCGATCTGCGCCTGCTGTGCCAGCAACGTGCCGGCGGCACGGCCCTCGAGCCGCTCGTAGAGCTTGATCGCCTTCTCGTAGCTGCCGGAGGCTGCTTCCTCCTTGGCCTCGGCATAGATCTTCTCGGGCGACATGCGCGCCGTCTCGTCTTTCGGTGTCGTGTCGCAGGCACCGAGGAAGACGGCTGCGACCGACATCGCCGACACTGTCAGCCAGGAACGAATGGATATCGAAAACGTCGTCATGCAGGAATCGCCGGTCGCGCGACTTGCATTGCCGCCGCGACGAGAGGGTGAACGTGGAAGGCGAATCTTATAGGGTCGAGAAAGGGCCTCCCGAGGCTGTTGCCGTACCGGCCGGCATCGAGCCGCTTGCCGACGCCGAAGACGATCAGCCCGAGACACGTGAGGGCACGGTCAGCGAGGCGCTGCACGGCGAGCGACTCGACAAGGCCGTCGTCGCGCTCGCGCCCGAATTTTCGCGCAGCCATCTGCAAGGGCTGATCAAGGACGCGCAGGTCCGCATCGACGGCAAGCCTGCCGCCGGCGCATCGCAGCGGGTCCGGGCCGGCCAGCACATCGTCGTCACCCTCGTGCCGACCGAGGAGAGCCGCGCCTTCCGGGCCGAATCGCTGCCGTTCGTCGTCGCCTACGAGGACGACGACCTGCTCGTCGTCGACAAGGCGGCCGGCATGGTCGTGCACCCGGCCGCGGGCAACTGGTCGGGCACCTTGCTCAACGGTCTGCTGCATCGCTATCCGCAGAGCGCGGCGCTGCCACGCGCCGGCATCGTGCACCGGCTCGACAAGGACACCTCGGGCCTGATGGTCGTCGGCAAGACGCTGGTCGCGGTGACGGCGCTGGTGCGCGCGATCGCGGCGCGCGAAGTACATCGACGCTACCGTGCGATCGCCCACGGCCGGCCTGGGGCGGCATCGTTCAGCGTCGAAGCGCCGATCGGCCGCGATCCGCAGATGCGTTTGCGCATGGCCGTCGTCGCCTCGGGAAAGCAGGCCCGCACCGACGTCGAATGCGTCGCGACGGACGGCACGCACAGCGCCTTGCGCTGCACCTTGCACAGCGGGCGGACGCATCAGATCCGTGTCCATCTCGCGTCGCGCGGCCTGCCGCTGGTCGGCGACCGGCTCTACGGCGGACGACCCGCCCTCGGCATCGAGCGTCAGGCGCTGCATGCGGCCGAACTCGCCTTTGCGCACCCGGTGTCGCGGCAGCGGCTCGCGCTCGTGTCGGTCCTGCCTGCCGACCTTGCACCCGCCTGGCGCGGACTGACTGGAAGCGACGCCTGAGACCGGTTCGCCCGGTTCGCTACAATCGGTGCATTCCGTTTCGATTGCACGCGCCGGCGCGGCGTAGTCCGCCGCAACCCGTGCGACCTTCGAAACCTCGAGACCCGATCGCACCAACGGTGCATCTCGATCCGCGGCAAGCGCGTTGCGCTGCCGAACCCACCGCGTTGCGAACGCGAAGACATGCCGCCAGGTGACGCGGCCGAGGACTTTCACGACGACATGAAGACCCTGGATGCCAAACGCGTCCTCGAGGCAGCGCTCATCTGCTCGGGCCAGCCCATGCCTTTGCGCGAACTCGGTGCGTTGTTCGCCGACGAGATCGGCGCCGATACCCTGCGCAGCCTGCTCGACGAGCTGGGCCGCGAATGCACCGGCCGCGGCATCGAGCTGGTGTCGCTGGCGAGCGGCTGGCGTTTCCAGAGCCGTCCGGAAATGGCGAGCTATCTGGCCCGCCTCAATCCCGAGCGGCCGCCCCGCTACTCGCGCGCCGTCCTGGAAACGTTGGCCATCATTGCCTACCGTCAGCCGGTGACGCGCGGCGACATCGAGGACATCCGCGGCGTCGCCGTCGCAACCACGATCGTCAAGCAGCTCGAGGACCGCGGCTGGATCGAGGCGATCGGCTACCGCGAGGCGCCCGGCCGCCCGGCCCTGCTCGCGACGACGCGCCAGTTCCTCGACGACCTGGGCCTCTCCAGCCTCGACCAGCTGCCGGCACAGAGCGGCGCCGGCGACACGCCCGACGAAAGCGGCGATGCGCTTGCCGCCCTGGCTGCGCAGGCCGTGCTGTCGTTTGCCGAAAGCCCGTCCGACCCTTCTCCCGCCACGCCGCCCGCCGCCGAAATCCCCGCCACGCCTTCCGACCCTGCTCTGGAACCTCACCCATGAACCGAACTGCCGACTCCGCGCCGCACGCCGACCTCGAAGGCGAGGCGCCTGTCGCCGCGCCGCATTCCGCTGCGGAAGGCTCGGCCGGTGCCGACGCGCCGATGGCTGCCGGCGGCAATGCCGAGGTGCCGCGGCCGCGTGGCGAAGGGGAGCGCGGCGAGCGGGGCGAGGGCGATCGCGGCGGTCGGCGGCGCGGCCGTCGTGACCGCCATCGCGGCGAGTCCGGCGATGCCGGCGACGGTCCCGGGCGGCCGCGCGGCGGCGCACCGATGCTCTCGCTGCCGCCCAACTTCGAAGGCCCGCTGCCGCGTCATCTGCAGCCGGTCGTCCCACCCGAAGCCGGCGAGGTCTTTGCGAAGCTGCTTTCCGGCGAATTCGACACCGAGGTCGAAGCGACCGAAGAGGTCGAAACCGAAGAAGCCGCCAGCAAGCGCGTTCTCGTCGCCGAGGCCGACTCGCCCAAGCTGCACAAGGTGCTGGCACAAGCCGGCATCGGCTCTCGCCGCGACATGGAAGAGATGATCGTCGAAGGCCGCATCACCGTGAACGGCGAGCCTGCGCACACCGGTCAGCGCATCTCCTTCGGCGACCGGATCGAGGTCGACGGCAAGCCGGTGCGGGTGCGCATCGTGCCGCCGGCGGCGCGCATCATCGCGTACCACAAGCCGGCCGGCGAGATCGTCACCAACGACGATCCGCAGCATCGGCCGACCGTCTTCCGGCGCCTGCCGCGCCTGCACCAGGGCAAGTGGCAGTCGGTCGGCCGGCTCGACATCAATACCGAAGGCCTGCTCCTCTTCACCAACTCGGGCGGCCTGGCCAATCAGCTCATGCATCCGCGTTTCGGCGTCGAGCGCGAGTACGCAGTGCGCGTCATGGGCACGCTAGGCGACGACGAGCGCGCGCAGCTGCTCGAAGGCGTCGAGGTCGACGGCCAGCGCGCCGCCTTCAAGTCGATCGTCAACGGCGGCGGCGAAGGCCTCAACACCTGGTACCGCGTCGTCATCACCGAAGGGCGCAACCGCGAGGTCAGAAAGCTCTTCGAAGCGGTGGGATTGACCGTGAGTCGTTTGATTCGCATCCGCTATGGCACGGTGGTGCTGCCGCTCGGCCTGAAGCGCGGCGTCTGGGTCGATCTCGACGACGCCGACGTGCGGGCGATCCGCCGCCTCGCCAATCCGCAGGCCGAGGGCCCGCGCAACGACGACCGCGGCGAGGGCAAGCGCCGCGACGACCGCGGCAGCCGCGGCAACAGCAACAACAATCGCCAAGGCAACGACCGTCAGCGCCCGCAAGGCGGCCCGCGCCGGCCGGATGAAGCGCGCTTCGACGCGCCCGCGGCGGCGCCTGTGGAGCGCGAGCCTCGCGAGGGTGGCGACGACGAGATCGAAGATGATTTCGATCCGAGCCGCATCCCCAATCCCCTGCAGCAGACCTTCGACCACCGCTTCGTGCAGGGCCGGCGCATCGGCCCGAACAGCGGTTTCGGCGCCGGCGGCAGCGCGCCGCGTCCGGTCGGCGGCCCGAAGGGCGATCCGAAGCAGCCCGATCCGCTGCAGACCTCGGTTGGCTACATCGGCGCCAACGCTTTTCACGGCAAGAACCGCGGCCGGGGCGGCAACCGCGGCGGTGGCGGCGGTGGCTTCGGCGGCGGTGGTTCCGGTGGCGGCGGCGGTGGTGGTGGCTACGGTGGCGGCGGCGGTGGCGGTGGCGGTGGCGGTGGCGGTGGCGGTGGCGGTGGCGGTGGCGGCCGGCGCGGGCGCTGATCCGGCGAACCTGCCTGCAGGCCGCACCGGCCCTACAATCGAAGGCTTTGCCCGAGTAGCCGGAGAACATTGAACATGGCCGTCGAACGTACGCTTTCGATCATCAAGCCCGACGCCGTCGCGAAGAACGTCATCGGCGCCATCTATTCGCGCTTCGAGGGCGCGGGACTCAAGATCATCGCCGCGAAGATGGCGCAGCTTTCGCGTGCCGAGGCCGAGGCCTTCTACGCGGTGCACAAGGCGAGGCCCTTCTTCAACGACCTGGTCTCCTTCATGATCTCCGGCCCGGTGACGATCCAGGTCCTCGAAGGCGAGGACGCGATCGCCAGGAATCGCCAGCTGATGGGCGCCACCGACCCGAAGAAGGCCGACAAGGGAACCATCCGCGCCGACTTCGCGGCGAGCATCGACGCCAACGCCGTGCACGGCTCGGACGCTGCCGAGACGGCGGCGGTAGAGATCGCGTTCTTCTTCGCCGGCATGAACGTGCACGGCCGCTGAGACTGCTTCGCCACGAGCGCCGGCATGGTCAACCTGCTCCAGTTCGACCGCGCCGGTCTCGGCGACTTCTGCGAGCAGCTCGGCGAGAAGCGCTTTCGCGCGACCCAGCTGTTCCGTTGGATCCATCAGCGCGGCGAGCGCGATCCGGCGGCGATGACCGACCTGGCCAGGTCCTTGCGTGAGAAGCTCGCCACCCACGCCGTGATCGAGCCCTTGCCGGTGGCGAGCGAGCAGGTCGCCGCCGACGGCACGATCAAGTGGTTGTTCGACATCGGCGGCGGCGACGCCGTCGAGACCGTCTTCATTCCCGAGACCGGCCGCGGTACGCTGTGCATCTCGTCGCAGGCGGGCTGTGCCGTCAACTGCCGCTTCTGCGCCACCGGCCACCAGGGCTTCAGCCGCAACCTCACGACCGCCGAGATCGTCGCCCAGCTCTGGCACGCCGAGTTCGAGCTGCGCCGGCGCCTCGCGCTCGCGCCGGGTGAGCGTGCCATCACCAACGTCGTGATGATGGGCATGGGCGAGCCGCTGCAGAACTACGCGGCGCTCGTGCCGGCGCTGCGCACGATGCTCGACGACCATGGCTACGGCCTGTCGCGCCGCCGCGTCACGGTCTCGACCTCGGGCGTCGTGCCGATGATCGACCGTTTGCGCGAAGACTGTCCGGTCGCGCTGGCCGTCTCGCTGCATGCGCCCGACGACGCCTTGCGCGACGAGCTCGTGCCGCTGAACCGAAAGTATCCGATCGCCGAGCTGCTGGCCTCGTGCCGGGATTACCTCGAGCGCGCGCCGCGCGACTTCATCACGCTCGAATATTGCATGCTCGACGGCGTCAACGATTCGCCCGAGCAGGCGGCGGCGCTGCTCGCGCTGGTGCGCGGCGACGGCAGCGCGGCCTCGCCGGGCCTTTCGTGCAAGATCAATCTCATTCCCTTCAATCCGTTTCCCGAATCGGGCCTGCATCGTTCGCCGGCGGCCAGCGTCGCGGCGTTCGCGGCCGTGCTGCTCGACGGCGGCATCGTCACGACGGTGCGCAAGACACGCGGCGACGACATCGCCGCCGCCTGCGGCCAGCTTGCCGGCGAGGTGCAGGACCGGACGCGCATCGGCGAGCGGACGGATCGGGAGGTGCGGGTGCGGGTCGAGCGGCGTGTCGCGGCACCGGTGTCGCGCGGGCCGGTGCCGGTCGCGCGCGAGCGGAGCGTGTCATGAGCCACGTCGGAATGCGTGGCTGCGCGGTGCTGCTGGGCAGTGTCGTCGCGCTTGGCGGCTGCGTCACCTCGAGCTCCGGCGGCGCAGGCCTGACCCCGAGCGGGCCGCGCTCAACGACGGCGACGCCCGCCAACGAGTCCAAGGATCGCATCACCGCTTCCGACGAGCCGGACGCGCAGAAGCGGGCGCGTGCGCGCATGGAACTGGCGTCGGCGTATTTCGGCCAGGGCCAGATGTCGACCGCGCTCGACCAGGTCAAGCTCGCGATCATTGCCGACCCGCTCTACGGCGAGGCCTTCAACCTGCGCGGCCTGATCTACGCCAACCTCGGCGACACGGTGCTCGCCGAAGAAAGCTTCAGGCGCGCCCTGCAGATCAACGCGCGCGACGCCGACGCGATGCACAACTACGGCTATTACCTGTGCCGGCAAAAGCGCTACGCCGAGTCGAACGCGCTGTTCCAGCAGGCCCTGGCGGTGCCGCAATACACCGGCGTGGCGCGCACCATGCTGACCCAGGGCGTGTGTCTGGCCTATGCGGGCCAGCTGGCCGAGTCGGAAGCGGCGCTGTCGCGGGCCTACGAGCTCGACCCGTCGAGCCCGTTCACGGCGACCAACCTGGCCGAGGTGCTCTATCGCCGCGGCGATTTCGAGCGGGCGCGCTTCTATATCCGTCGCGTCAATGCGTTGCCCGAGGTCTCGAACGCGCAGACGCTGTGGCTCGCGGCACGCATCGAGCACCGGCTCGGCAACTTGCAGGGCACGACCGAGTTCGGGCGGCAATTGACGAATCGTTTCCCCCAATCGCGCGAAGCGTCGGCCTTCTCGCGCGGCGCGTTCGATGAGTGAGGGAGAGGGCGCGCAGCCCCCTGCCGACGCGCCGACGGCCGGCCGCCTGATCCGCGAGGCGCGCGAGAAGCAGGGCCTGCACATCGCCGCGCTGGCTGCGTCGATCAAGGTTTCGCCGAAGAAGCTCGAGCTGCTCGAGTCCGACCGCTTCGACCAGCTGCCGGATGCGACCTTCACGCGAGCTCTCGCCCAGACCGTTTGCCGTGCCCTCAAGACCGACCCGGCCGCCGTCATGCGGCTGCTTCCGCCGCCCGTGGGCCACCGCCTCGAGCAGGTCGGCGAAGGCCTGAACACGCCATTTCGCGAGCGGCCCGGCCTGCTTGTGCCGCGCGACTGGAGTCAGCTCCTCGCCAACCCCGGACTCTGGCTGACGCTGCTGATCCTGGCCGCGGCGGTCGTCGTCTATTTCCTGCCGCCGAGCCTGACCGGCCTGCCCACGGGTCGCCTCCGCGCCGCCTCGGCCGCTGCGACGCAGACGCAGATCGAGCCTGGCATGCCGCCCGAAGCGGCCAGCGAAGCGTCGGCGACGCCGCCGAGCGCGCCGCTCGCAGCGGCCGCGCCCGCGCCGGTCACCGATCCCGGAGAGACCGCGTCGGCAGCGGCGGCGGCCTCGGCTGCGGTGACCGTTCCGGCGACGGCGGCGCCGGCCAGCCAGGTCACGCCCGCGCCCGTGCTGGCCGCGGCGGCGCTCGCGCCCGCCTCCGCCGCCGTCGGACTGCCGCCGGGCATGCTTCAATTGCGCACATCGGCGGCGTCGTGGATCGAGGTCAACGACGGCCGCGGCCAGCCGCTCGTGTCGCGCCTGATGAAGGCCGGCGAGTCGGCCGGCGTCGATGGCGTGCCGCCGCTGCGGTTGCGCATCGGCAACGCGGCGGGGACGCAAATCGTGTTTCGGGGTCAGCCCACCGACCTCAAGGCATTCACGCGCGACAACGTGGCCCGCCTCGAACTCAGGTAGAGAGCGACATCATGCGAGACGACCGTTCTTCCCTCGACGCCTTCATCGAGCCGGCGCACCCGGCGCCGCGCCGCTCGCGCCAGGCGAAGGTCGCCTGGGGTTCGCGCGTCGTCACGGTCGGCGGCGACGCGCCGGTGCGCGTGCAGTCGATGACCAACACCGACACCGTCGACGCCATCGGCACCGCGATCCAGGTCAAGGAGCTGGCGATCGCCGGCTCGGAGATGGTGCGCATCACGGTCAACACGCCCGAGGCGGCGGCGGCCGTGCCCTACATCCGCGATCAGCTCGACAAGATGGGCATCGACGTGCCGCTCATCGGCGACTTTCACTACAACGGCCATCGCCTGCTCGCCGACTATCCTGATTGTGCCGAGGCGCTCTCGAAGTACCGCATCAACCCGGGCAACGTCGGCAAGGGCGACAAGCACGACCGCCAGTTCGCGCAGATGGTCGAGGTGGCGGTGAAGTTCAAGAAGCCCGTGCGCATCGGCGTCAACTGGGGCAGCCTCGACCAGGAGCTGCTCACCGAGCTGATGGACGAAAACGCCGGGCTCGCCGAGCCGCAGGAGCCGCGCCAGATCATGTACCGGGCGATCATCCTCTCGGCGCTGTCGTCGGCGCGGCGTGCCGAAGAGATCGGACTGGCGCCGGAGCAGATCCTCCTCAGCTGCAAGATGTCGGGCGTGCAGGACCTGATCAGCGTCTACCGGGCGCTGGCGCGGCAATGCGACTACCCGCTGCACCTCGGCCTGACCGAAGCCGGCATGGGCACCAAGGGCACGGTGGCGTCGACGACGGCGCTGGCGATCCTGCTCCAGGAAGGCATCGGCGACACGATCCGCGTTTCGCTGACGCCGCAGCCGGGCGAGGCGCGCACCCAGGAGGTGGTGGTGGCGCTCGAGATCCTGCAATCGCTGGGGCTGCGCGCGTTCAATCCGAGCGTGACCGCCTGCCCGGGCTGCGGCCGCACGACGAGCACGACCTTCCAGGACCTGGCCAAGCAGATCGACGACTTTTTGCGGGCGCAGATGCCCGTGTGGAAGGTCCGCTATCCGGGCGTCGAGACGATGAAGGTCGCCATCATGGGCTGCATCGTCAACGGCCCGGGCGAGAGCAAGCACGCCGACATCGGCATCAGCCTGCCGGGCACCGGCGAGGCACCGGCGGCGCCGGTCTTCATCGACGGCAGGAAAGCGATGACGCTGCGCGGCGAAGGCATCGCCACCGAGTTCCAGGCGCTGGTCGAGAACTACATCGAGAAGCGATTCGGTGCTGCGGCCACGGCGTGAGGCCCGTGTCATCCTGAGCGAAGCGAAGGATCCCGGCGGGCGAAGAGATTCTTCGCTTCGCTCAGAATGACATCGACATGAGCGAAGCACTGCGCGCCGTCAAAGGCATGAACGACATCCTGCCGCCGGAATCGGCGCGCTGGGAGTGGTTCGAGGACAAGGTGCGCGCGCTGATGCGCCGCTACGCCTACCAGAACGTGCGCACACCGGTGGTCGAGCCGACGGCGCTGTTCGTGCGCGGTATCGGCGAGATGACCGACATCGTCGAGAAGGAGATGTACTCCTTCGCAGACGCGATGAACGGCGACCGCCTCACGCTCAGGCCGGAGGCGACGGCCGGCATCGTGCGCGCAATGGTCGAGCACAACGCGCTCTACAACGGGCCGTTGCGCCTGTGGAGCCAGGTCGTCGTGTTCCGCCACGAGCGGCCGCAGAAAGGCCGCTACCGCCAGTTCCACCAGATCGACGTCGAGGCGCTCGGCCACGCCGGCCCCGACGTCGATGCCGAGCAGATCCTGATGTGCCGCGCCCTCTGGCGCGACCTCGGCCTGGTCGAAGGCCGCGACGTGCGTCTCGAGATCAACAGCCTCGGCCAGTCGGCCGAGCGCAGCGCACACCGCGCCGCCTTGATCGCCCACTTCGAGCAGCACGCCGACAGTCTCGACGAGGACGCGCGGCGGCGCCTGCACGCCAATCCGCTGCGCATCCTCGACAGCAAGAACCCGGCGATGCAGCAGGTCGTCGAGTCGGCGCCGCAGCTCATGGCATTTCTGGGCAGCGACTCGCTCGCCCACTTCGATGCCGTGCGTGCCGTGCTCGACGCCGCGGGCCTGGCGTACCGCGTCAATCCGCGTCTGGTGCGCGGCCTGGACTACTACAACCTCACCGTCTTCGAGTGGATGACCGACCGGCTCGGCGCCCAAGGAACGGTCTGCGGCGGCGGCCGCTACGACGGCCTGTTCGAGCAGCTCGGCGGCAAGCCGACGCCGGCGGTCGGCTGGGGCATGGGGATCGAGCGCATGCTGCTCCTGCTCGAGTCGGTCGGCATCGCCATGCCGGGCGCGGCCGCCGACGCCTTCGCGATCGTGCCGAATGCCGGCGCCCTGGCCGTGGCGATGAACACCTGCGAAGCCTTGCGCGCTGCCGGCGTCTCGGTGCTGATGCATGCCGGCGGCGCCGAAGGTCGCGGCAGCATGAAGTCGCAGTTCAGGAAGGCCGACGCCAGCGGCGCCCGCTATGCGATCGTCTTCGGCGACGACGAACTGGCGCGCGGCGAAGTGGCGCTCAAGCCGCTGCGCGACGCCGGCGCGGCGCAGCGCGTCCTGGCCCTGGCCGACCTGGCCTCGTGGGCCGGGACCCTCACCGCATAATCCCCGGTTTGCCCGCCGATCCCACGACATGGCCACCCAACTCGACCTCGAAGAACAGGAACAGCTCGACCAGCTCAAGGCGTTCTGGAACCAGTACGGCAATCTCATCACCGGACTGATCGTGGTCGTTGCCGGCGCCTATCTCGCGTGGTTCGGCTGGAACTGGTACCAGCGCGACCAGGGTGCCAAAGCCGGTTCGATGTACGACGAGTTCGAGCGTGCCGCGCAAGGCAACGACGCCGACCGCACCAGCCGCATCTTTGCCGACATGAAGGAGCGCTTTCCGCGCACCGCCTTCACCGGCCAGGCCGGTTTGCTCGCCGCCAAGCTGGCCGCCGACAAGGGCCAGACCGAGGCCGCCCGCGCCGATCTGACCTGGGTTGCCGAGAGCGGCTCGGAGACCGAATACCGCGCCATCGCGCGGCTGCGCCTGGCCGGCCTGCTGCTCGACGAGAAGAAGTACGACGAGGCTCTGAAGCAGCTCGATGGCGTCGATGGCGCCGAGTTCGCGGCGCTCGCTGCGGACCGGCGTGGCGACATCCTGATGGCGCAGGGCAAGACCGAGGAGGCGAAGGCGTCCTACCAGAAATCGTGGAGTGCGATGGACACCAAGGTCGACTACCGCCGCATCGTCGAAGCCAAGCTCAACGTGCTTGGCATCAACCCTGCAGGCGCCGCCGCGAGCGGCGTGGAGGCCGGCAAATGAGGCCGGCCCTCGGGTTCGCGCTGCTGGCGCTTCTCGGCGCCTGCTCGCTGCTCGCCCCGGACCGGCCGAAGCCGAAGCCGCTTGAGCCGATCGCGGCGCCGATCGTGGCGCGCCAAGTCTGGAACCAGAGCGTCGGCGCGGTCCAGTTTCCGCTCACGATGGCGGTGAACGGCGCGGTCGTCACGGTCGCGGCGAGCGACGGCACGGTGCTCGCGATCGAGGCCGAAAGCGGCAGGGCGCTCTGGCGCGGCAACGTCGGCGCCAAGCTCTCGGCCGGCGTCGGCAGCGACGGCAAGACCGCCGCGGTGGTCACGCGCGACGGCGATCTGGTGGTGTTGGAGGCCGGCCAGGTCAAATGGAAGAGGCCGCTCGCGGTGCGCATCGCGACGGCGCCGCTGGTTGCCGGCGGCCGCGTCTTCGTGCTCGGCATCGACCGCACGGTGCAGGCTTTCGATGCCTCGGATGGCGCCAAGATCTGGCAAGTGCAGCGCCCCGGCGACCCGCTCACGCTGGCGCAGGCGGGCGTCATCACCGCCTTTCGCGACACGCTCGTCGTCGGCCAGGGGCCGCGCATGGCCGGCTTCGACCCGGTCGCCTCGACGGTGCGCTGGGAAGTGCCGGTCGGCTCGCCGCGCGGCGCCAACGAGGTCGAGCGCCTTGCCGACCTGATCGGCCCGGCGCTGCGCAGCGGCGACCTGCTCTGCGCACGATCGTTCCAGGCAGCGGTCGGCTGCATCGACGCCGACAAGGGCCGCGTCGTGTGGACCAAGACGATCGGCGGCACCGACGCCATCGGCGGCGATTCGGAGCTGCTGTTCGGCGCCGACGCGTCCGACCGCATCACGGCATGGAAGACGGCAAGCGGCGAAGTCGCCTGGACGTCGGAATCGCTGATGTTTCGTGGCCTCGGCGCGCCGGCGGCGATCGGCACGTCGGTCGTTTTCGGCGACCTCGACGGCACGCTGCATTGGCTGTCGCGTGCCAAGGGCGAGGCACAGCTGCGCTCGACCACTGACGGCAGCGCGCTGGCGGTACCGCCGGTGGTCGTCGGCGGCGTGCTGATCGTCGTCACGCGCTCGGGCGGCATGTTCGCGTTCCGGCCGTCCTGACCGGCCGGGGCAGGGCGTGACTTGAAGCCCGTCATCGCCGTCGTCGGCCGGCCCAACGTCGGCAAGTCGACCCTCTTCAACCGACTGACGAAGACGCGCGACGCCATCGTCGCCGACTTCTCCGGCCTGACCCGCGACCGCCACTACGGCGACGCGACGATCGGCGGCCGCGACTTCATCGTCGTCGACACCGGCGGCTTCGAGCCGGAGAACCCGACCGGCATCGTCCGCGAGATGGCCAAGCAGACGCGCCAGGCGGTGGCCGAGGCTGACGCGGTGATCTTCGTCACCGACGTGCGCGCGGGCGTCTCCGGGCAGGATCACGACATCGCCAAGTACCTGCGCAGCGCCAGCAAGAAGGTGCTGCTCGCGGTCAACAAGGCCGAAGGCATGGCCGACTCGCCGCTCCTCGCCGAGTTCCACGAGCTCGGGCTCGGCGATCCGATCCCGATCTCGGCGGCGCACGGGCAGGGCATCGGCAACCTCGCCGAAGCGGCGCTGCTGGCGGCGCTCGGCCCGGCGGCCTTCGACGAGCAGGAGGCGGAGCCGGTCGACTCCGACGCTTCGTCGGTGCCGATCCGCCTCGCCGTCGCCGGCCGGCCCAACGTCGGCAAGTCGACGCTGATCAACGCCTGGCTCGGCGAGGAGCGGCTGGTCGCCTTCGACCAGCCGGGCACGACCCGTGACGCCATCGTCGTGCCCTTCGAGCGCGGCGGCACCCATTTCGATCTGATCGACACCGCCGGCTTGCGGCGCAAGGGCAAGGTGTTCGAAGCGGTCGAGAAGTTCTCGGTCGTCAAGACGCTGCAGGCGATCGCCGAGGCCAACGTCGTGCTGCTGCTGCTCGACGCGACCCAGGGCGTCACCGACCAGGACGCGCACATCGCCGGCTACATCCTCGAAAGCGGTCGCGCCGTCGTCGTTGCAGTCAACAAGTGGGACGCGGTCGACGCCTACCAGAAGGAGCAGCTCGAACGCTCGATCGTGCAGCGCCTGCCGTTCCTGAAGTTTGCGCCGGTGCTGCAGATCTCGGCCGTCAAGCGGCAGGGTTTCGGGCCGGTCTGGAAGGCGATCGCCGACGCGCACGCCTCGGCCAACCGCAAGATGCCGACGCCGGTGCTGACCCGGCTCCTGCTCGAGGCGGTGCAGCACCAGAGCCCGAAGCGCGCCGGCGCGTTCCGGCCGAAGCTTCGCTACGCGCACCAGGGTGGCATGAATCCGCCCATCGTCATCATCCACGGCAATTCGCTCGAACACGTCACCGACGTCTACAAGCGCTTCCTCGAAGGCCGCATCCGCGCCCACTTCAAGCTCACCGGAACGCCGCTGCGCATCGAGATGCGTTCGTCGAAGAATCCGTTTGCAGAGAAGCGCCCGTGATGCATGGCCTTACGCGCGACGAATCGCGAAACGCTGTGTTAATGTCCTTCGCTCCAGAACACATCACGGAGTTTCAACGTGAGCAACAAAGGGCAGCTTTTACAAGACCCCTTCCTGAACCTGCTGCGCAAGGAGCATGTTCCGGTTTCGATCTACCTGGTGAACGGGATCAAGCTGCAGGGGCACATCGAGTCTTTCGATCAGTACGTCGTC
>JANXXS010000060.1 GCA_025350505.1 Burkholderiales bacterium | reverse complement strand
GGCAAGCTTGCCCTGGCGCGCGTCGAAGAGAGTTCCTCGATAGATTAATCCACGCCAATGACCAACGAATGACAGGCAGGACAGTTCAAGTGCGCGACCTAACAGTGCCTCCCGGCCGCTGTTCTCTGCAACGCTGACTTCCAGCGCTCGCTCGTGCGGCACCAGTTCGCACAGCACCTCGTGCCCCTTCGGCAGACAGCCCCGCTGCTGCAACAACACCAGCGCACGGCGCCGGCGTTCTCCGGCCGCCACCGGAAACCGAACCTTACGCGCCTTGCCGCGCCCGGCGGCGTGCTCGGTGACGATCAGCGGATGCAGCAAGCCCTGTGAGCCGATCAGCGCCGCCAGTTCCTCGACCTGCCCCGTTGAGTGCCGACGCACGTTGAACGGCGACGGCACCAGATTCGAGAGACTGATCGACAAGAGTTCTTTCGAGTGTTCCATGATGATCTCCAACAGTTGACGAGAAGATGAGACGCAGGCCGAACCCGCAACTCACGGCGGCACGCCGGACAGCGGAACGAGGCCACGTTGAACTTGCATGGCAACAATTCGTAAGTCGCCCGATACGCTGCGGGCGCCTTGCTGATCACTGTGATGTCGAATTGCCACGTCGTTTTCCTTCCATGCCCAAGGCCCCTGCCCTAAGTTCCGAGGGAGCCGTGAACTTGAGTTCGGTGGCTGTCGATCCCTCGGCGTTGGGTGCGGTGTTGAGCTGACTTCTGCCCCGCATTCGTCGGTCGCCGTGCGAAACCAAGAGCGCCGCGATGAAGCAAGGGCGCAAGGGCACCGTGGAATAAATGGAAGGGGCCCGCGTGAGCGAAGCGCAGGCGGGAAGGCGGCCGCTTATGCCGCGAAAGGCCCTTGCGCCCGCGCGCGCGGCGCTACGGTTCGCACACGAGGCGGCCGGTGAATGCGGGCCTGCACAACCGGCTGAACGACGGGATGCCCGCAGTCACCGTCATGCATCCTGGCGGGCGACGTGGGCACGCCGTCGGGTTACGCAACGTCACCATTGATTCGGTAACGCCAGTGGACAACGAGAGACAAGAAACATATCAATGGACTTATCCACAGACCTGTGTGAATTTCCTGTGCACAGGGCTGTCATGAGCCGCCGTTCGAAGCGGTCTCCAGGCCGTCGGCCCTGCTTGAGAACGGAAGCGCCATGGAAACCTGTCGCCTGCGGCATTCCGCAGCTCTCTCGATCCAGTGCCCGCACTTCGCGCAACCGGCGGACGACGGCTTCAATGTCATCGCGCTTGGATCACCGGTATGCGCCTGCAATGCACGCCAGGGAGTAACGCCATGAAGCCACCACCCGTGCGCCGGCGCCTTTTCGCACAGCGGCCGCGACGATGGCAAACACATGGGTTCGACCTGCGCAGCGAAGACGGTGTGCTGGCCATGCACGTCGAGCCAGCGGAGACGGGGCTCTTCCTTGAGATGACCTATGCCCACCCATCGATGGCGGTGATCGTGATGGCGATGCTGTTCGATGACGCGGTCCGATTCGGCGCCTGGTGCGACGCGGATGCCGTGCGGTTCAACTACCCCCTGCTGTTCCACAACCTCAAGCGCGATGGAAGCGCACTCTTCCGGTGATGGCGATTGGGCGCATCCGCGCCGGCTGCACGACCTGACGTCGGCAGCCGGCTACGCCGACGCGGTGACCGCTATCGTGGGGCGCGTCACTGGCGCGGCGGAACCATCGCAGGCTGTGCTGCTCCTGCATCAGGCCAGCCGTCAAATGGGCGCCGATGCGGCGGTCTTCGTGAGCTTCATCCCGGACGATGGCTCGCACGCTTCCTATCGGTTCTTGCTTGCCTGCGATCCGTCATGGTGCTTCGAATACCAGCGTCAGCTCTCATTGGCCGACGATCCGTGGCTCGACTACGCGTGCCATCACTCCGAACCGGCTTGTGCGAGCACCATCAACGCCCGAAGCACGGCGCAGCAAGGCACACCTTCACTCGCCGATCGATTCGGCTTTCGGTCGGCGGTGATTGTTCCGGCGCCATCGGGTGTGGGTCTGGGTCGCACGGGGATGTTGTGCCTGGGGTCGAACACGCCGGGATTCTTCGAGGCCGACGGCTTCGTGACTTTGCGAACGCTGGCGCGTGGCCTGGCGATGGATCTGCATGAGTGGTGGATCGCGAAGCTTCGCCGTGAGGTCATCGAGGACGCAGAACTCACCGAGGGCGAATTGAAGCTCCTGCAGTGGGAGTGGCAGGGCTTGAACAGCAGGCAAATCGGCAACCTGCTCGGCATGGGACCGGCTTGCGTTGATTCTCGATTTCAGCGGCTGAACTTGAAGCTGGGGGTGCCGAACCGACGGGCAGCGGCGAAGCTGGCTGCCGAGTACAGTTTGATCTGAAGCACGGCTGCGAACGTACGGCATCAGCGGCTCGCAGCCATCGATACCGCTTCAACGCGCATGGGCTTCGTGCATGCGCCACGACGAAACTGCAGGCTTTGGTCAGTCAGAGAATACTGGTTTCCGAGGTCTTCGTCCCCCTCGGCCTTCTGCGGACCCATCTCATCTGAGCGGCCTTCTCCCAGGCAGCTGCGCGTTGCGAATTCCCATTCACCTGATCAGTCATTCAGGCGATCTGAGCAGCTGCTTTCTGGCGCTCTGCCGTCGTTCGACCAAGCGAGTGATGCAGTGGCAATGCAGCGCTGTCAGTCAAGTGCGACCCGCGAGCTTCCGGTATTGGGCACATTGCAGACGCGCAAGTGCACCGCGAGTCATGCCCGTGGCGCCTCGGCTACGTGCGCTTGATGTTGATCGTCCAGCCGTCGATCAGCAGCCGGCTGTGCAACATCGGTAGCCGTGGCGGCGGTGCTGGCCGGCCAGTACCTTCAAACGGGTCGGCGCGCAGAGCGCGTAGCACCCGGCCTGCCGGCGGTAAGCCTCGGGCAGGGGGCGCCCGATCCGCACAAAACCTGACTTATCCCCTGGCGCGGTCAGCGCTGCGGGGCTACAACGAATGGACTTGCTTTAAGTTGTCAAATATGACAACATCTGCCGTGGGAACTTCAGGTGACAAGAACAACGCGCCCGATCTCGTGGGTCAGTGCCGCCCGCAAGGAATTTGAGTGCTTCCCGGAGGAAGCGCAGGCAATCTGCCTGACGGCATTGACCATCGCGGCCGAAGGCGGCAAGGCGGACATCGCCAAGCCGCTGAAGGGGCTAGGGTCTGGTGTGATGGAAATTGCCTTGTCCTACCGTGGCAACGCCTTCCGGGTTGTGTACGCGGTGCAGATTGGCGCGGAGCTGTGGGTGGTGCATGCGTTCCAGAAGAAATCGACCCAAGGGATCAAGACCCCGAAGCACGAGATCGACCTGATCGCTGCTCGGGTGAAACGGTTGAAGGAGATGTTGCGATGAAGCAGGAACCGCTCGAAGTCATCCGGGGCAGCGGCAACGTCTACCGCGATCTGGGTCAAGAGGACGCCGATGTGAAGCAGTTCAAGGCGTTGCTTGCAGCCGAGATCATCAAGCAACTCGACCATGACGGGCTCACGGTGCGGGAAGCGCACGCACGCACCGGCATCGCGGCGGCGGATTTTTCCCGCATTCGCAATGCCGACCTGGCGCGCTTCACGCTTGATCGGCTAGTCGGGATCATCAATCGCTTGGGGGCACGCGTCGAAGTGAAACTCAAGGTCAAGCCGGCGAGCCGTTCCAACCAAGGCGCAATCGCCTGACAGCCATGGCGCGCGGCGCACAACCCGAATTCGAGCCCTACGAAGAAGCGGATGACGAATTTGCAAACGGCTTGCCGACAGCAACGGAACCGTCCGACATTCAGGCTCGCCTAACGGCGTTCTACCTTAGTCGTGACCGGGTGCTCGGCCTGTTGGGGACCGAGCGCCTGCCGGCCCACGTGCTCGCAGCCTTGCAGGGGCAGGACGTGGTCATGGCCTCGGCGATTCTGTCCAACGCGGTCGGTTCGTATCTGCTTGAGGCCATGGCAAGCGGCGGCGTCAAGACACTGCAGCAGCTTGCATTCGAAGGCAAGCTCCAACGCGGTGCGCAGTTCATCTACGACGGACACGTTTACGGAAACGGATTTGCGTACGCGAACAAGTCGCCCACTCTGAATCTCAGCGAGAAGCTTGACGAACCGCTTGCAGGGCAAAGGCTTCTAGTTGAGTTTTCGAAAAGCGGGTTGGTCAATGAGACCGCTTACACGCGGCTGGCCGGCTCAACGCGTCTGTTCGTGTTCGGCTACGTCTCCGACATCGATGCAACGACCGTGCGCGCCGTGCCCTATGTCATCGGTGACTTGGTTGACCGCAGTGCCGGCCTGCCGATGCCATTCTTGCAGACCCTGGAACTGCGGCCGGAGGACATCGGCCAGTTCGCCGGCATGGATCAGGAATGGATGCCGTCTAAGGCGGAATTCGAGCGGATGCGGACAGTTCCCGAGCAGGCCGTCAAGGAACTCCTGTGCCAGCTGCTGGGCGAGCACACGGTGCCGAATGACTGGGGCGGCGAGGAAAGCGACGTATTTACCGCCAACCTGTCCGTGGACGGCCACAGAACAACGGCAGCGTTTTTGCTGAAGGGCCCCGCTCGCTTCCATCCGATGAAGCCGGCCGACCTGGGTAAGAACGGCGATCAGCTCTACCGCCTCTTCAACATCCCAGCTCAGGTTTTCGTTATCCAGCACTGCCACAACGTCGGTGCAGCGGTACGCAAGCAGGCCGAGGCGTTCGCGCTCCAACGTTCGTTCACATCGCCCTGTCGCGTTGTCTTCGTGGACGGGCTCACAACCGCGCGTCTCCTACGCGCCCACGGCCAATGGCCGGCGGCCCCAGCAGCCACGGCCAAACGACGGAGCAAGGCGGCATGACGAACGAAGCCTTCTTCGCGCACAGGTGGATTGCAAGTTGTCCGCAACCATCACGGATCGTCGTAGACGCGATGGCGACGTCGCTCGGTCAAAAGAGATGAAGGGAGACCAGCGCTCATGCAACTCGATCCCGATATCTCCGTTGAACAGCGCTACTGGTGGCGTATTGCGTTGGAGTTACGCCTGCGCAAATGCAATGGCGATGCCTTCCAGGATTTCTTCTCGACAGTCATGGCCCAACTGCATGGCGACGATTTTGTCGGGGTGCGACCGTTCGGCAAGCTCGGCGACAAAGGCTGCGACGGCTATCTGAACTCCTCTGGTCAACTGTTCCAGTGCTACGGCGCGATGAATGGAGAAACGAAGCAAGTCGCCAAGTTGACCAAGAAAATGACGGACGATTTCGACACTGCTGCAACCAAGCTGGCCGAGATCATGCGCGAATGGCACATGGTGCACAACCTCATTGACGGCATGCCGACGGAAGCCATTACGACACTGAAAGCTCTTGAGACCGCGAATCCGGAACTCGTCTTCGGGATCATCGGCCTGGAAGGTTTCGCCGAACGCGTGTTCAAGCTGACGCCATCCAAAATAGGGACCTTGCTTGGCCCGGCGGCTTCCGACGACGACGCGAAGAATTTGGACATCGCGACGCTGCGCAGGCTCGTAAATGATCTTGCGGCGGCAGCCGATGCGGCGCAGCCCGAAGGCGTTGATCTTCGTCCCGTGCCGGTCGATAAGCTCGCCTATAACCAGCTCCCGAACCACTGGAAGTCCTTGATTTCCGGCGGCTGGATCAATGCCCCAATTGTCGCGTCGTACTTTGAGCGCCACCCCGATCCCTTGACAGGGGACAAGGTCGCGGCTCTATTCAAAGGCAAGTACACGTACTTCAAAGCGCAGCACCTCGCGCCCGGCGACATCATGGCTGCTCTGTTTGAGCTTGTCACGGGGATTGGGAACGTCTTGCCGCAGCAGCAAGTCGCCGCGCAGGCCCTATTGGCGTTCCTGTTCGAAAATTGCGACATCTTCGAGCGCGACCCAGAGGTAGCGGCATCGTGATTCTGCCTACCAAATATCTGCCGCACGACCGCGCGTTGCTCAGCGTCGGAGCTGAAATCCTGGCTCAACTCAAGGAACCGCGCACCGTGTCCGAGCTGTGGGAGTGCGTTCGCGAAGATCGGAAAAGCAACATCACCGCCACGCCTCTTTCATTCGATTGGTTCGTGCTGGCCTTGAATCTCCTGTACGCGGTCACTGCGATTGAGTACAGCAATGGCGTCGTCCGGCGCGAGGTGTCTCAATGATTCTGACCATTGAAAGCTCGCTGAGAACTTTCAAGCCGGTGACGTTCCGCGAGGGTCTCAACGTCCTTCTTTCCGACAAGAGCGAAGCGGCCACTGACAAGCAGACTAGAAACAGTGCCGGCAAAACCAGTTTGGTCGAGATCATCCACTTTCTCTATGGCGCAGATTGCGACAAGGATTCGCTATTCCGAGTGCCGGACCTGCTTGAGCACACGTTCAGAGGCCGCTTTCGTATTGGCAGCGAAGAGTTCACCGTCGAGCGCGGCGGCGCCGAACCAGCCAAGGTTTTCCTGATAGCAGGTGCGCGAAGAGCGGACTGACATCCCGAAAAAGCTCGATAAGGCGAGCGAACGGTTCTACGTGTCCAATGCGAACTGGAAGGCCTTTCTCGGGCACAACTTGTTCGGCCTGCCGCAGGACGAAAGCGGAACTGCCTTCGATGAGGCCTACACGCCGACCTTCCGGTCGATGTTCTCCTACTTCGCCCGACGACGCGATTCCGGTGGGTTCATCGGGCCGGAACGGCAGGCTGAGAAGCAGCATCGTTCGGACTGGCAAGTCAATCTCTCCTATCTGCTGGGCCTGGATTGGCAGATTCCCTTTGAATTTACGAAGATTCGACTCCGCGAAAGGACCCTGGAAGAGTTGCGCAAGGCAGTCAAGGTTGGAGCGCTTGGGCAGGTCGTCGGCACAGTCGCCGAACTTCGGCCGCAGGTCACCATCGCTGATGCCAAGGCGGAGAAGTTGCGGCGCGAACTGGCGAACTTCGAGGTTCATGAGAGCTACAAGGAACTTTCGAAGCGAGCGGCGCAGGCGAAGTTCGAGATGCAGGGCATCGTGCGGCGCACCGTTTCCTTGAACGAAAACCTAGAACACCTCGAAGCCGCGCTCACGTCCGAGAAGGCGCCGCAGCGGTCTGACATACAGCAGCTCTACGCAGCAGCCGGCATCGAGTTGCCGGGTGTTGCCTTGCGCAGGTTTGATGAGGTCAGCTCGTTCTATGAGTCGGTGGTCGCCAATCGGCGTGTTCACTTGGAAAACGAGATTGGGAACGTCAAGTCGCAAATAGCGACGGAGGACGCTGCCGTCAGTCGGCTTGATAGCGAGCGCAGCGCGATCTTGCAGAACCTCGATGGGCGAGGAGCGTTGGACGATTTCCTGTCACTGCAGCGTGCCTTGGCGGACTGGGATGCGCAAGCGGCGACGCTGCGCGAGCGCTTTAAGGCCGCGGAAGTTCTGGAAGGCGAGTCCACGAAGCTCAATATTGACCGCGCCAACCTACAGCGTCGGCTGCAAGAAGATCACCATGTACGCTCTGCTGCGCTCGACGAAGCGATCCTTGTCATCGCCGATGCCATCGCAAGCCTCTACGACGACCGCACAGGCCGGTTCGTTGTCGAAGCTACCGACAACGGCCCTGAGTTCCGTATTTCAATTGAAGGGGACAGGGGCGGCGGCATCTCGAACATGGAGATATTCTGCTTTGACCTGGCCCTCTTCAAGGTCGTGACGGCGCATCGCGGTGGACCAGGGTTCTTGCTGCACGACAGCCACCTTTTCGATGGCGTGGACGAACGGCAAATCGCCGGCGCGCTGCTTTTGGGTCTCGAAGCCACGCAAGGCAAGAGTCTGCAGTACATCGTGACGATGAACTCGGACATCTTCGGCCGTCTGCCGCTTCCTAAAGCAATCGACGCAAGCAAGGTCGTGCTTGAAACACGACTGTCCGACGATGGCGAGGAGGGAGGTCTGTTCGGCTTTCGTTTCGGGTAGTGGCCAGGGGCAGCCTTGGACGATCCTATGGCATGCAGCACTTCTTGTAC
>JANXXS010000022.1 GCA_025350505.1 Burkholderiales bacterium | reverse complement strand
GCAGTTCCCCGGTCAAGAGGGCCTTGAGGCCACGCTTACCGGGCGCAAGCGGAAGTAGCCGTAAGTACGATCGGTCGTCGATCCGGATCCGTCGGCCTCAACGTCGATTATGTAAACCGGAGAGGGCGCGCCTTGCAGGCTGTCGGCGCCAAACGCGAAATTTCGACCCTCCCAGCGCGCCGGTCCACGGCTCAGGCCTCGAGCTCGAGGCGAACCAACGTCTGCCTGTACGCGGCGCGATCCGGCCGCGCCGGGGCGGAGTCGAATGCACGCCAAGCCAGATTAGGTCTCGACCGCGGGCTTCCACCGCATGAAGCGGTCACCGAGCAGCGCCACGGCGACGTCGAGCACGATCGCCATCAAGCCAAGGACCAACAGGCCCGCGAATACTCCGGTGGTATCAAACTGCCCGCCCGCAAAGGCGATGTACCAACCAACCCCACGGCCGGCAGCAATGAACTCGCCGATGATCGCGCCCACCAGCGCCATCGCGACGCTGGTCTTGAGCCCGGCAAAGATCCACGGAATCGCGAATGGCAGTTGGACCTTCAGCAGCAACTGCCGGGATGTCGCGCCGAGGGCCTTGATGCCGCGCAGGAGGGCGGCATCGGTATTGCGCATGCCAAGATAGGTGGCGAAGAAGCAGGTGAATAGCACGATCGATGCGCCTACGGCAACCTTCGAGGTCAGGCCAATGCCAAACCAGACCACGAAGAGAGGTGCCAGGGCGACACGCGGCAGGCCATTGAATGCCACCATGAAGGGATCGCACACAAGCGCGACCCGGGGCGCCAGCGCGAGCGCCATGCCGAGGACGATTCCTAGGACGGCCCCAATGACCAATCCGAGCAATGTCTCAACGCCGGTCACGTAGATGTGTCCAACCATCTCGCCCGAGCGTAATAGCGACCAGAGACGGCTCGCAATCGCGACCGGTGAGGAGATGAGATAGGGGTCAATCAACTTAAGACGAGCGATGACTTCCCAGCCGGCGACGCCGATCACCAGCAGCGTGAGCCGCCACAGATGGATCGCCAGGTCGCCGTCCCTCTTTGCCGCCGCGCGGATGACCAGATCTGGACCTGACGGCACGACCTCACGGGTGAACACGGAAGGCCTCCAGTGCCGGCTCGACGTGCTTGATGTCCTCGATGTCCTCGAGCACCGGCCGCAGACATTGGGCGAAGCGCGGGTCGAGCCGTGCCAAGCGACTGTCGCGGGGGCGTTGGAGGTTCACGGTGTGCTGGCGACGCACTCGCCCCGGTCGGGCGGCCAGCGTAATGACTCGGTCCGACAAGACAACTGCTTCGTCGAGATCGTGGGTGATGAAGATGACGGTCTTGTGCAAGTTCTGCAGAAGATTCAGCAACACGTTCTGCATGTGAATCTTGGTCTGGGCGTCGAGGGCCCCGAATGGTTCGTCCATCAGCAGCACCTCGGGGTCGATCGCTAGCATTCGTACGATCTCGACACGCTTGGCCATTCCACCTGACAGCTGATGCGGATAGACATCGCCGAATTCACCCAGCCCGACCTGTTGCAGCAAATTGGAGGCGGTACGGCGACGCTCCTCCTTTGCCATACCGCGGATCTCGAGGCCGAGTTCGACGTTGGCTAGCACCGTTCGCCAAGGGAGGAGCGTCGCCTGCTGGAACGTGTAGCCGACTTTGCGGTCGACGCCGTGGACGCGCCTCCCTCGGACCGAGACGTGCCCTTCCTCGGGCTTGATCAACCCGGCAATGACGTTGAGCAACGTCGTCTTGCCGCAGCCCGAAGCGCCGACGATCGAAACGAACTCTCCTTCCTGAACGCTGAAGCTGATGCCGTCGAGCACAGTCAGGCGTTCTCCAGATATGGAGAAATACTTCCGAACGTCGACGACCTCAACGATGGCGTCCATCTCACTGGCCGATAGCAGCCGCTCCCGCCTCGGCGCAGAGCTCGTCCTCGCCCCCCAGACCGCCACCGCAACCGACGCCGCCGATCATGACGCCGTCGCGGGTGAGCGGAAAGCCACCCGGACCCGGCACTAACTTCAAATTGCCGGCGATGCTGCTCCAGAAAGCAGGATTCGCGCGAAAGTGGGCGTCGTACTCTTGCGTCGGACGACGAAACCCGGCGGCGGCGACCGCCTTCCCCCGGGCTGTTTCGAAAGTGATGAAGCTGCTGGTGTCGCCGCGAGCGAAGTAGACGAGGTTGCCCGACTCGTCGACAACCGCAACGCTCATGGTGATGCCGAGCTCTGCGGCCTTCGCCTGCGCCGCCTTGACGACCGTCTCCGCGATCTGTTGTGTCATGGCGCGCACCGGAACGCGCGCGCGCTTGTCCTTTCCCACCGGCTGATTCATCGTGACTGCTCCTTGCTGCCCTTCGACTTGAGACTGGCACCGGGAAGGCGAGAGCCGTTCGAACCTGCTGCCTTGCCTTCGGCGATCGCCACGCTCGACACCGGTCGCGACGCGGTGCCGCGATGCACCCGACCGGTCAGGGCGTCACTGATGGCCGACGCACACTCACGTACAGAGCTGAGATGCGACGCGAGCTCGGTACGCGAGAAGCGCGAGCTCGGCCCATAGAGAGCAACGCTGGCGAGCACCGTGTTGTCCGGGCCGCGGATCGCCGCTGCCACCGAACTGATGCCCTCTTCCCGCTCGCCGTGGCTCACCGCATAACCTCGCTTGCGGATGCCGGCAAGGCTGCCCAGCACCTTGTCGCGATCGGAGAGCTTCGCGGAACCGAGCGCTTTGGTCCCTTCGCGCAGCACCGCATCGATCATGTCCTCGCTCTGGAACGCGAGCAGGACGCGACCGGACGCTCCTCGATAGAGTGGACCGCGACGACCCACCGGGAAAACGACCCGTAGCAGCTGATCTCCCTCGACGCTGGCGGCGCAGACCGCTTCGTGCCCGTCAACCACCATGATCGCGACCGAATCGCCGCTGCGCTCGACAGCCTCATGCAAATATGGCGTGGCGGTTGGAACGAGATCGTGAGCGCGCATGAACTTGCTGCTGAGCTCACCGATGCGTGGACCGAGCCGATAGAGCCCGCGATCGCCTGCTTGCTCGACCAAGCGCTCGCGCTTGAGGGCCTGCAACACGCGATGGGTATTGCCGACCGGCATTTCCAGCTCGCGGCTCAACTCGCGGACTCCCATTGGTCGCGCGACCTCGCCGATATGCTCGACGACCTTGAGTCCGACGTGAAGGATGTCCCGTTCCATTGAAGAGAACGACCGTTTCCGTTTGTCGCACCATAGCGACGCCCCGGCAAGGCGTCAAGCGGGTGCTTCCAGGGTTCCACCATGTTCGCGGGTGCGGTTCCGGTCGCGGCCTCGCTCATGCCATCGGGCCGCCCCCAGTCGTCCCGAGCGACGAATCGCAACAGGCTAAGGAAGCGTCGGTCGCGGGGCTTGGGTCTTGTCGTCGCCTGCCTTCTTGTAGAAGTCGACGCCGCCCGCCATGTAGGGATTGCCTTCGTATTTCTTGCGCCATTCCGGGATGACCTTGCGACCCCGCTTTCGAAAGTCAGCCAAGAACTCCCAGCCGGCCGCGTGCATGATCATCTCGAGCTCATAAGGTGTTCGGATCTCGCAGACGCCGTTTTCCTTTGCCCATTCATAGGTCATCCACACCGCAGGAACAGTGCAAGGAACCTTTAGAGCCTTCAGGCTCTTCTTGACGACTTCGGGATCGAAGTTGAACGGGCCGCCGAGATAGAGCACTTCGGCGCCAGCGGCCTCGTACGCTTGCAGCCGCCTGATGGTGTCGTCACTGTCGGGATTGACCCAGAAGTCGTAGCAACGGACCCGCAACAGGAAATCAGGATCGAGCGCCTTCTTGGTCTCGACGATGGCCTTGATGTTGTCCACCATCGCTTGGACTGGGATCACGGCCTCGATACCGCCCTCGCGTTCCGCATGCGCCGCTTGGATGCTGTGATCTGGCATGCGGTCGTCAATGTCCATGCCGGCCAGGCCGGCACGTATGTATTCTTCGCAGGCGCGCACTGCCCAGGCAGGACCGAGTCCGCCGATCTCGTCGCAGTCCATCACGACCGGAATCTTCACGGCATCGACGAAGTAGCGGGCAATGCTGATCTTCTCCGGGATTGTCAGCAGCACGCCGGGCTTGCCGAGCATTACCCCGAACGTGACGTCACCCCCAAGAAAGATGTACTCGAACCCAGCAGCCTCCAGCATGCGCGCTGCGTAGGGCGTCGGTGCACTGATGTGATGGTACGGATCTCCCTTGCGATAGAAGATCTGGCGCAGTGCCTTGCCTTTTTCACTCATCGTCGTTCCTTCGAATTTGGCGGGGCGGAGGGTCTGTGACGAGTCGCCGCGCAGGATCTCGAGTCGGTGCCCGTGACGTCGTGCGTCACCGGCACCGGGCTAACTTGCCGGCCGGATTCGCAGCCGCTCGACGACCCTGCCGTTCTGCAGGTGCTCGGTGACGATCTCGTCGATGTCGCTGCTGTCGACATAGCTGTACCAGATCTCTTCCGGGTACACGACGATGACCGGCCCCTCGGAGCAGCGATCGAGACAGCCAGCCTGGTTGATCCGCACGGCGCCCTGCCCCGCGAGCTTCAGCGCCTTCACCTTGTCCTTGGCGTATTCGCGCATCTTCTGCGCCCCGTGATCGTTGCAGCATGCCTCGCCGTTGGTCCGCTGGTTGCAGCAGAAGAAGACGTGATGCTTGTAATAGCTCGCGGACTTGACGTCGGCAGCGGCAGTTTCGATTTGCCCGCTCATGACAGGCGCAGGTACGAGTCGGCGTTGCCGCTCATGTGCTTCTTTAGCGCCTCGGGGCCCAAGTCTTTCCAGAACGACCAGTTCATGACAATCTCGGCCGTATCCGGGAAATTGGCCTCGCCGTGTGGATAGTCCGACTGATGCATCAACGCGCCCTCGCCCAACATCTCAATGCAGAACTTTGTGATCTCCGGGCCCTCGAATGGCTCGGCGCCGACACGGAACCGGCCCATGCGGACATAGTCGATCGGCGCATGCTTGAGTTTCGGTGTCGCGCCGGATACGTAGTTGATCATTTCGCCGAGCCGAACCGTCCAGTGCGGCAGCCACCCCTGGCCCACCTCAGCCGCCGCGGCGTTGATATTGGGGAAGCGGTCGAAGATGCGGCCGACGATGAGATAGGAGAGGAAGCGCGCCGCTGCCCACGGGTGCGCCGCCGTGCGTGCGACAGCGGCGTTGCCCCAGATGTCGCGGTAGCCGGGGAAGTACGGCGGCTCGTAAAAGAAGCTGTGGAAAAAGATCGGCAGATGGAGGTCGTTCATCACCTCCCACAGCGGATCGAGGTCGGGATGATCCACCGGCATGCCGGCTGGTAGTAGCGGCCATACCGCGGAGACCCACGGCTCCTGTCCGCGCGCCTTCACCTCCTCAACGGCCCATTTCACATCGCCGCCCGGCACGACCAGCATGCTCTTCAGGCGCGCGGGCGCCTGCGAGCAGTAGGTACGCATGTAGTGGTGGTAGGCGCGGTATAGGCCTTCGATGAGAGTTGGGTCTTTTATTCCAGAGACCGCCGAGACCCACGTCCCCGGGATGAGGAAGTCGAGGTCTCGCCCTTCGAGGTCCATGTCCTTGAGACGCGCGCCGACGTCCTCGTCCTGCACGCCGGCCTGTGGCGGAACACGGTGGTGGCTCGACGACTTCGTGACGCGTTTCTCCAGCGCGCCGCGCCCGCCTGGCTTGATCAGCCCTTCGTCGTCTTTCGGCGCCTCGCCGGGAAAGCGCTCGTAGGGATAGGGCGCGATCGTGATCGTGGTCAGCTTTCCGGTTCCGTAGTCCTGCTCGCGTAGATAGGGTTTCAATTCATCGAGCCGCTTTCGAAACCCTGCCTCCATGTACTTTTCGAGGGTTTCGAAGTTGGGGTTGACATGGGTGTCCATGTCGACCACGCGATATCCGTTCTTCATCGAAGCGACTCCAAATTCATGGGGAAAGCACGGTGCGGCGACGGCTGACTCAAGGCCACAGGCGCGTTGCGACGATGTCGTCGTACTTCTCCGCCTTGCTTATCAGCTTGTTCTTCAGCAAGAACTCGTTGAGGCCGTCGAAGTCGGCGCGGGTCAGCTTTCCGTCGCGCGAGAACACAGGGGTCTCGACCGTTTCGGCGACGATCATCGAATCGAGCAACTGCGGATTCATGTCCGGGAAGTAGTTGCGCGCGATTTTGCTAACGAGTGCGCGGTCCTCGCGCAGCGTCCTGGACGCCTTCATCAGCGCCCAGGCGAAGTTCCGCAAAACGGGCTCCAGCGGCCCTCCGACATCAGTCCCGCGTATCAATGCGGCCTGCCCGGGATAAATCTCCTTGCGAAAGTCGTAGATCACGCGAACGGTCTTCTCGCTCTGCATCTTCGTCAAGAACGGTGTGAAGGTCATCGCCGCATCGATCTGTCCGCGTTCGAGGGCCGTCGTCACGGTCGCGCCTGAGCCGAGCCCGATGATCTCGAAATCGCTGTCCTGCAGGCCTTGCGCGCGGATGTAGGCACGCGCGACCAGGTCCGTTAGAGACCCCGTAGCCGTTACGCCGATCTTCTTTCCCTTCAGGTCGGAGAGTTTCGTGGCCTTACTAGCCGTTGGAACGACAAGAACGCACGGGTTGCGGTCCTGCATCAGGGCTAGGACACGCAGGTCCTTGCCGACCTCTCGCATCTTTATTGGCGTCTCCGCCAGGCTAACGGCGACATCAACGTCGCCCGAGATCAGCGCGTTAGCAGCAGCGGGACCTCCTTTCATAGTGACCAGGTCGACCGAAATGCCCTTTTCAGCGAAGTAGCCCGCATCGATCGCGATGTAGAGCGGCATGGCCGTGAATGAGCGACTGCCTTCGGCGACCTTGACCTTGGTCTGGGCCAACGCTGGCGTCGACAGCATCAGAACAAGCGTCGCCGCACTAAGCACCCATTTGAAACAACGAGATAGAGACATATCTCACCTCCGCATAAGTGGTCGGATCGACGGAAAGTTGCTGTTCCGGATAGCAGAACGGATGTTTCGAAGTCGAGGCCACGGTAGCACCGAGGTCGCGGAAGTGTCAAGAGAGCTGGGCGGACCCTTCGCGCGAGACGACGGCATGGCCGCGACAAAGCCGTAGAGCTTTTGCGAAACGAGAGCTCACTGGCACCGCGGCCTGCGTTCGAGAACCGCGCCGGGCGGCGGCTACGTGCTGATGCGCTGGAACAGCGAAGACAGAAGCCTCTGCAGCGTGGCCCGATCGCCACGTGAGAGGGCCGCCGTTGCGTTGTCGACGATCGCCATCGCATGCGGGCGAAGCGAGTCGAGCACCGCCGCGCCGACAGGTGTGATCGACACCTCGACGATCCGGGCGTTCGAGGCCCGCTTGTTTCTGACCGCGAAGCCTCGTTCCTGGAGCTGGTCCACGATCCGGCTCACCACCGATTGTTCGATCACCGTATCGGCGCAGATGCCGCCGATCGTTGCGCTGTCGACGGACCGCAAGAACTGCAGCACCCGAAATTGCTGGATCGTGAGCCTCATCGGGCGAAGCTTGACCATCAGCTTGGCATTCAGCGCGTTCATCACCCGGCTGAGGTCATGCGGCAGATAGCCGGGCGCGAGGCCCTGAGGGGCAGCCGACGCCGTGCGCGGCAGCGCAGCCGCTTGCGGCTTGCTCGTGGCCCGCGGCACTAGCGCGGCAGGTTGGCGGTGACTTCTCGTCGGAACATCGCGAGCGCGGCACGCCCATCGACGCCCTTGGCTTCGGCCTGCTTGATCCAGGTCTCCTCGATGCCGGCTAGGCGCGTCTTCAAATCCTTGAGGGCGCTGTCGCTCAACGTGATGGTCTTCATGCCGCTGTGCGCAAACTGCTCGTTGGCGATACGGTCCTGGTCGTCCCAAACGCGACCAGCCTCCCGAGCGAAGGTCTCGCCCGAGACACTCATGATCTGTTGCTGGATGTCGGGCGGCAGCGATTTCCACTTGGCCTCGTTCATGACGAGGAAGAATGCAGAGTTGTACAAGCCACCCGGCACCCGCGTCTGATACTGCAGACTCTTGTCAAGCTGGAAGCTGCGGATCGAGTCTGGGGCGAGCGTCGTGCCGTCGGCGATGCCTCGCGACAGCATTTCATAGGCATCGGTGATGGGCCCGCTGACCTGCACAATGTCGAGAGCGCTGGCGATCTCGGTGCCGGTCCCGAGCGAGGTGCGCAACTTCATGCCCTTCAGGTCCGCCACGCTGTTGATCGGCTTCTTCGTGGTGAAGATCTCCGACGGGCCGTTATTGAAGACCGTCAGCAGCTTCGTCCCGCGATATTCGTCAGCCTTGTAGAGGTACTTCTCCTGGACTCGCCATTGGGCCACGGAGAGGGCCTCGGCGTTGTCGCCCAGGAACGGCAGCTCGGCGATGCGGCTGACGACGAAGCGTTCCGGCGTATAGGCCTGATTTCCCGCCGTCAGGTCGGCCACGCCGGTAAGGGCGAGATCGAACTGCCGGGACGGCGCGCCCAGCGATGCCGCAGTGAATTCCACCTTGACGCGACCCTTGGTCGCCGCGGCGACCCGCTCGGCCCAAACGCCCATGATCCGCGTCTGAAAGTGATGCGTCGCCGGCACCCAGCGGTTGAAACGCAGGACGATCTCCTGGGCATCGGCGTTGGCAAGGCCGGTGGAGGCGAGCAGCGCGGCTACCGCCGCCCTGGTCCAGCGTGCTGCATTCATCTTCATACCTTTCGACCAAAAGCCCGCGAGGTTACCGGGCCCCAACGATCGTGCGATCAATGCATTTCCATGTCAACCCGTGAATGCCATGTTGCGAGGAAGCCGGGTTATAGCGACCCGGCGTCCATGTAGTTGCATATGTCGGCTCGGCGGGTTACGCTGCCCGATTGCCGCCTCGGAACAAGCGCAAATGGATGACACGCCGCCGGCCCGAAATCACAGCTTGGCTGGCCGGGCTGCCCTGCTCGTTCTTTCGTTCGCGGTGCTTGCGATGATGTCGATCACCGCGATCGACGTGCTCGGCCGCTATGTGTTCAACGCGCCGTTGCCGGGGACGCAGGAGGCCACCGAGATCCTCCTCGCCTTGCTGGTGTTTGGGGCGGCGCCCCTCGTCACCGCCACCGGGGGTCATGTCACCACAGAGCTGCTCGAGGGCCTGATCCGAGGTAAGTTGCGGCGCCTTCGTGATGCGTCGGTCGCCCTGCTGTCGATCGCGGTCTACGGCGTTCTGGCCTGGCGCATCCTCGCTCAGGCTCAGCAGATGCAGGGCATGTCGGGTGCAACCCCCATGCTGCACATACCGATCGGCCCCATCTTGTACTTCAGTGCCGCCATGACGGTGTGCTGCGCCGCGATCGCACTCGTGCAGGCCGTGAGGGCGTGGCGCAAATGACGGCGACCCTTGTCGCGTTCGTCGCCCTCTTCGCGCTCCTGCTGTGGGGCGTGCCGATCGGCTTTGCGATGGGCATCGTCGGCGTCGTTGGCTTTGCCACCGTGGTGGGTTGGGAGCCCGCGATCGCAATGGTCGGTCAGATCGCGATCGACAACGTGATGAACTACAACTTCTCGGTGCTGCCGCTCTTCATCATGATGGGCTCGCTCTTCGCCCATTCGAAGATGGCCGACGAGCTCTACGGCGCTGCCCATGCGCTGCTCGGCCACTTGCGCGGCGGTCTCGCCATGGCCACCATCCTGGCTTGCGGCGGATTCTCGGCGGTGTCCGGCTCGTCGCTCGCCTGCGCGGCTGCGATGACCAAGGTCTCGGTGCCGATGATGAAGCGCCACGGCTACTCGGCAGGCTTTGCGGGGGCAACGGTCGCCGCCGGTTCGACGCTTGACATCCTGATCCCGCCTTCGATCACGATGGTGATTTATTCGATCTTGACCGAGGTCAATCTCGGCAAACTAATGGTCGCCGGCTTTCTGCCCGGCTTCCTCACCATTGCCTGCTACATCGCGGCGATCGGGCTCGTCACCAGGGCGTGGCCGCATCTCGGCCCTGCCGGCGACCGCACCGGCTGGAGAGGCCGGCTCGTCGCGATGCGCGATGTGTGGGCCATGATCCTGCTCTTCACGGTGACGCTCGGTGGCATCTACTTCGGGGTCTTCACCCCCACGGAGGCCGCCGGCATCGGCGCTTTTGGTGCCTTCTCGCTGGCGTTGCTTCGGCGTCGCCTCACGCTCGCCAAGTTCGGGCAGATGGTCATCGAGACGGCAACCACGACATCGATGATCTTCTTCGTGGTCATCGGCGCGCTGCTGTTCGCTAACTTCATCACCGTCTCGGGCTCCGCCGTCGCGCTCCAGCAATGGATCGGCGGTTTTCACCTTTCCAGGACGGGACTCATCCTGATGCTGCTGGCGATTTACCTCGTCCTCGGCTGCGCACTCGATGCCTCCGCGATGACGGTACTGACCGTGCCCATCTTCTTCCCCCTGGTCGTCGCCGCCGGCATCGATCCGATCTGGTTCGGAATCTTTGTCATCATCGTCGTCGGCATCGGGATGATCCATCCGCCGGTCGGCATGCTCCTGCTGGTCGTTCGATCCCTGATCCCCGGAATACGAACACGCGAGATCGTCTACGGCATCCTCCCCTTCATCGCGGCAGACGCCGTGCGCATCGGTCTGATGATCGCCTTCCCGAGCATCATCCTGGTGCTGCCGAGCTTGATGAAATGAAGCCTGGCCACGTGGAGATCTCAGGGGCCGGTTTTGCCGGGTTGACGGCCGCGGCGGCCTTCGCCCAACGCGGCTGGTCGGTCCGCGTGCATGAACGGGCTCCTGATCTGCGCACCGCGGGCGCCGGAATCTTCATTTTCCAGAATGGGCTTCGCGTGCTTCGAGCCATCGGCGCGCTCGAGGATGCAATTCGCGGTGGGCACCAGGCGCCGGCGCGCGAGACCCGTGACCCGAGCGGCAAGGTGATCTCTCGATTCGAGTTCAAGGTCGAGCAGCGAATCTACACGGTGGTCCGCCAGCAGTTGCTGGAGGCGATCGCCGCGGCGGCGCGGAAGGCTGGCGCCGAGATCGTCACCGGTTCGGAAGTCCTCTCGGCCGACCCGTCGGGTGCGGTGACGGTGTCGGGCGGGATCACGCGAAGCGCGGACTTGATTGTCGTGGCCGACGGCGTCAACTCGCGCATTCGCGATGCACTGGGCCTGCTCCGATCCCGCAAGAGGCTGGGCGACGGTGCCATCCGCGTTCTCATTCCCCGTCTTCCGGAAGAGCGCGACGGCATCGACAGTCAGAACGTTGTCGAACATTGGTCCGGCAAACGGCGTCTTCTCTACGTCCCTTGCGGGCAAAGTGACCTTTACCTTGCGCTGACAACACTGGAGAGGGACGCGCCGGGGCACGCCTTGCCCCTGCGGCAGGAAGAGTGGTGCCGATCGTTCCCCCATCTCCGCAGCCTGATCGAGCGAATTGGGACCGAAGGACGCTGGGATCCGTTCGAGGTGATCACGCTTGATTCCTGGTCGGCTGGTCGGATCGCGATCGTCGGGGATGCGGCCCACGCCCAAGCCCCAAATCTGGGGCAAGGCGGGGGCTGCGCGATGATGAATGCGCTAGGGCTGGCCGTAGCGGTCGAGCGGAGCGAGGACTTGGCAAGTGGGCTTCAAGATTGGGAGCGCCGCGAGCGCCCGCTGACCGAGCAGGTACAGCGCGTGTCGAGCCTGTACAGCGTCGTCGGCGCGTGGCCCGATGCGCTAAGAAGCCTGGCCTTGTCGATCGCCGGACGATCGAAGTGGATGGTCGGGCAGCGCATGCGCGCTGCTCGTCACATTCCGACGGGCACCTGAGATGTCGTTCGAAGACCTGCCACTGATGCGGCCCTTCCTTCACCCGGAGGCGATCGGCTACTCCGAGCGGATCGTCGCCGCGTCCAAGGAAGCCATGCGCCGCCTGCCGGTTCGCCTTGATGTGCCCTACGGCAACGACTATTGGCAAAAGGTCGATGTATACCTGCCGCCCGAGTTGCCGGACGCCGTCACCTGTCCCGTGCTCTTCTACATACACGGCGGCGGATGGGCAAACGGGTGCAAGGAGTGGATGGGATTCATGGCACCGGCGCTGGTCGACGCCCCCCTCATCTTCGTCTCGGTATCGCATCGCCTGGCGCCGGCGGTTCGCATGCGCAGCATCGTCGAAGACTGTGCCGATGCGCTGGCCTGGGTGCATCGCCATGTTGCTCGATACGGTGGCGATCCAGAGCGAATCTTTGTGGCCGGACACTCGGCGGGTGCCCACCTTTCGGCACTCCTCGCGCTTCGATCGGATCTCGCGACAGCGCGCGGATTGCCGGTCAACGTCGTGAAGGGGTGCTTTCCCATGAGTGGCACGTTCGATCTGCGGTTCGCGCGCGCACCCGTCGGGCACGTCGAAGAGCACATCCGAGACGTCGTGCTGGGAGGCACCGAGGAGATCGCCGAGTGGAGCCCATGGGCCGCGGTCGCAGGAAATCGGATTCCGTTCTATGTCACATGGGGCGAACTGGACTTTGCGCGCACTGCGGCACAAGGCCGCCAGTTCGTCGACGCGTTGTCGCAGCAGCTTGGAACTGTCGAAGCCGAGGCGTTCGCCGGGCAGACCCATTTCTCGGTCAACGAGGCGTGCGGTCCGGCGGGCAATCCATGGTCGCAAAAGGTCAAGGCGCTGATGCAGCAGGCGGAGGAGAAGGAAGCATGAACGGCAGCGACAAGATCTTTACTCCACGGCGGCTCGGCCATGTCAACCTGATCGTCGATGATCTCGAGCGCTCGATGCGTTTCTACTCCGACGTCTGCGGCCTTACGCTTGAATTCACCGAACCGGGTCTAAAGGCGGGCTTCATGGGCACCGGACACACCCCTCATGACCTCGGCATGATCGAGAGAACCCGCGAAGATCGCTTCGGCAAGGACGGGCACCTGCAAATTCCCAAGGGCGTCCTCGACAACGTGACACTGAACCACATCGCCTGGGAAATGGACACCGAAGCTGATCTCGTCGCAGGACATGAGCGTGCGGTCCGCGCTGGCGTGCAGATTGGCAGGACGTCGGACCACCAGATCGCGCACAGCGTCTACCTGAAGGATCCTGACAACAACGTCGTCGAGTTCTACGCCGACATGGTTCGCGATTGGCGCAGCGTCCTGCACGGCGAGATGGATCTGATCACTTCGACATGGCATCCGGGCGCCACGACGCCGGCCACCGAACCTCGATGGGACCCCAGCCCTCCGATCCGGAGAATCGAATCCGCGGATTTCCATCCCCAACGTTTGAGCCATGTGGTCTTGACCACTTCGAACCTCGCGCGCGCCGCCGAGTTCTATACGATGGTTGCCGGTCTTCGAACCGTTCGCGCGAACGAGCGATTCGTGCTGCTGAAGGGGAGCCATGACGGGGGCAAGTACCACTTGGCGCTGGTGGCATCCGAACGGGATGGCTTGCACCACTTCGCCTTCGAGCTGGAGACATCGAGCGAGCTCGAACGGGGCACGGCGTCTCTGCAACGGCGGGGGCTAAAGCTCGCTCGTTCCGAGGACGGGCCGATAAAGAAAAGCGTGTTCGTCATCGACCCGGACGGGTTCGCAGTGGAGTTTTTCAGCGCGAAGGCCGTTTTGCCTGAAGAACCCGAGCGCTGCCCCTCCGAGGAACTCGCCTTCCTGCTCTAGTCCTTCGAGCTGGGGAAGCGGCTCGGCATCGGCCAGGTCCGCATCGCCGAGATTGAAGCCAGGCCCGGACTGGTGAGCGGCGACCAACTCGTCAAGCTGCTGTCGGCGCTCGGTGCTGGCCTGGTAGTGCGCGACCTCGAAGGCGGATCCGCCTCTCCTGTCGCCAAGCCGGCGCCGGAGCCAGGTTCGTCCGCGCCCGGACCTGCCGCTCGAAAGAAGTCCGCTGTGGTCGCCGGCGATGCCCGCAGCACCGCATCGAGGCTCCGCATTCCGGCGAAGAAGGGCTCCTGGTGAGCTCGGTGCTCGGCATCTGGATGAATGGCGAGCTGGTCGGCAACCTGTAGAGGGTCGAACGTCCGAGTCCGGTCGTTCTCAGAACGGCAGGCAGGCGCAGGAGGTACGGGACCGATCCGACGTGCTCGGCATCGCCGAGTTGCTTGTCCTTCATGCGCTCCTCCACTGCAACCTCGTCGGCGGCGATTTGCTCTTGTAGCCCCGAAAAGAGCCCGACCTTGTGTCAGATTTCGGCTGTTTTCGGCCTCGGCCGGCAAGGGCGGTTCAGCTTGTCACCGGAACTCAATGTTGATGGCGAGCCTTCCACATCGCACGTTAGAACCGGGGTGATTTCTTTCGGCTTTCACAAACCGGCGTTACGTGATCCTTGTGCGCGCATGTTGAGGCCCGGATCATGCGAAAGCGGCGATGATTTCGGACGAAAATCTTCGTCTTCGCCTTTGCGGACGTGGGCCCTTTCGGCCCGGCTTCGGGCGTGGCGGGTGCCTGGGTGGCGATCTGGCAGGCCGAAGCCCACGACGCAAAGCGTCGTTTGCGGAGCGCCTGTCAGTTCGTCAAGCGGCGTCTTTCGCGCAAGGCGCGAAGGAATTCAAGACGCGATCCCAGGCACGGGAGGGCCGATGGAATCGCTGTTCGGATCGCCTATCGACGTCAGTGATAGTCCTCTTCGCGCTGGTGGCGCACCGCCAGCACGACAACTTCCGACGTGCTGACGATCTCATACAGCGCCACATACCCGGTTCCTCCGAACGGGATGATCAATTCCCGCTGGGCCGGGTTCTGGGCCGCTTTGCGGAAGCTGAAGGGCGTGATCGCCAGCCGGTCTTGCGCTGCCGCCCGGACGGCGTCGATCGCGGCTTGGGCGCGATCGAGGTCCTCGGTTGTCTCGGCTCGATCGAGCAAGAACTCGAAGAGACGCTCCAGGTCAGCTTCGGCTGTAGGCGAGAGCTGAACGACAAAGCTCACCGGCCGAGCCGCTTGCGCTTGGCGTCAAGTTTGGATTGCAGTCTCTTCAGGACGGTCTCGACGGGTACCGAAGCGCCCGTCCGGTGGTATTCCTCCGATGCTGCCTGGGCCCGGGCATGGAATGCGGTCTGCACGCGCCGGAAAGCGATGGCGTTTCGCACTGTCGCTTCCACGAAGTCGGTCATGGTTTCGCCCGGTTGGAGAACCGACTCGAGCTCGGCGCGCAACGCCGGCTCGACGCGGACTTGAGGGAGGACGGCAGACTTCATGGAGAGAGTGTATTTCGTTTGAGTTACGAACGCACGTGCCGCGCCGTGCGGCCGACCAGCGGCAACGAAGATTCTGGGCAGTTGCCTCCTCAGCTCAGCAACGGCAACGCGGCTTGGAGTGGATACATCGCTCCCTTTTGAGCTCGGGTGCGCTGGGGAGAGGTGGCTGAACTCCGCCCTGACATCGCTCAAAGGCAATGTTTGCATAAATCGTTTTAAGCGATATATTGCGAGTATCGGCTTGAGCCGATATCTTGACTTGGACTCATCCCATGGACTACCCGATCCGACTCGCGGACCAGCTGAAAGCGCATCTCCGCTCCCTGCGCAAGCAGCGCGGCCTGACCCAGGCCGCGCTGGGGAAGCGGCTCGGCATCGGCCAGGTCCGCATCGCCGAGATCGAAGCCAGGCCCGGACTGGTGAGCGTTGACCAGCTCGTCAAGCTGCTGTCGGCGCTCGGTGCTGGCCTGGTGGTGCGCGACCTCGAAGGCGGATCCGCCTCTCCTGTCGCCAGGCCGACGCCGGAGCCAGGTTCGTCCCCGCCCGGACCTGCCACCCGAAGGAAGTCCGCTGTGGTCGCCGGCAAGGCCCGCAGCACCGCGTCGAGGCTTCGCATTCCTGCGAAGAAGGGCTCCTGGTGAGCTCGGTGCTCGGCATCTGGATGAATGGCGAGCAGGTCGGCCACTGGTCGGTCCAGCGAGGCACCAGCACCCTCACCTATGCGAGCTCGTGGCTTCAATCGGACAAGGTTCGCTCCTTGTCGCTCTCGTTGCCGATCACGGGCTCGCGCGAGATCCGCGGCCCGGTTGTCGGGAACTGGTTCGACAACCTGTTGCCCGACAACGACAGCATCCGCAAGCGCCTCAGCCGGCGTTTCCGGACCAAGAACGCCGAGGCGTTCACGTTGCTCGAGGCGATCGGCCGCGACTGCGTCGGCGCGGTCCAGCTTCTCCCCGAGGGGATGACGCCGGAAGGCTGGGATCACGTCGACTGCGAGCCACTGACCACCGACCAGGTTTATGCGCTCCTCGGCGCCGTGCCGTCGGAGACGGCGCTTGGCATGGGCGGTAACGACGACGATCTGTTCCGGATCTCGCTCGCTGGCGCGCAGGAGAAGACTGCGCTGACGAAGGTCGGCAGGCGATGGTGCCGACCGCGTGGCGCTACACCGACGACCCACATCTTCAAGCTGCCGCTGGGCCTCGTCGGGGGATCGCGCCGCGTCGACCTGTCCGACTCGGTCGAGAACGAATGGCTCTGCGCCGAGATCCTCCGCGCGATGGGCCTGCCGGTGGCGCATACGGAGATGGCCGAGTTCGTGGGGCAGAAGGTCCTGATCGTGGAGCGCTTCGACCGGGCGTGGATGGACGGCCGGCAATGGATCGCGCGGCTGCCGCAGGAGGACTTCTGCCAGGCCCTCGGCTATCCGCCGGATAAGAAATACGAAAAGGACGGTGGGCCGGGAATGGAGGCATGCCTGAGGCTCCTCGACGGCAGCGCCGACGCCGAGCTCGATCGCCTGTCCTTTCAGGTCACGCAGCTGGCGTTCTGGCTGATGGCCGCAAGCGACGGGCACGCCAAGAACTACTCGCTCTTCCTGCAGCAGGGAGACGCCTATGCGATGACGCCTCTCTACGACGTTATGTCGATCTGGCCGTACATTGGCGACGGCGCCAACCAATTCCGCTGGCGCAGCGCCGGGCTCGCGATGGCACTGCGCGCGAAGAACGCCCATCAAACGTTCCACTCCATCCGCGCCCGGCACTGGCACGCGCTGGCGATGAAGAACGGCGGCCCGTCGACGTGGCAGGCCATGCTCGCCATGATCGATCAGGTCGAAGACGCGCTGGATGCCGTCGAGTCCCGACTGCCGCAATCATTTCCGGGCAGAACCTGGGACACCATTCAGGCAGGAATGCGGTCACAGGTGAGCGCGTTCACCGCCGGCCTGAGCGAAGTCAACGGTGGCTAGGACGTCGGCGGTCAGCGGGCGGCTGCATTTTTGCTTGCCTGCGACCAGAACGCCACGGTCACCGGGCCTAGCGAACCTCGGCTTCCGACTAGCTGCTGTCGTTCTCGCTTAGCGCTTGAATGACCGTTGTCGGCCAGAGGACTAAACCGCTCGCGCGGTAGCCGGTTCGACTAAGGCGTGGTTGTTCGTGGCACTGGCAATTCTGCGATGTTGACGAGCGAGGTAATCCGCCTCGTTCATCGACAGGAGCAGGACCATGAACCCATCGA
>JANXXS010000017.1 GCA_025350505.1 Burkholderiales bacterium | reverse complement strand
TCGTCCAGTCGAGCGTCACGTTCACGTTGAGCAGCGGCGTCGAGAATCTGACCCTCACCGGCACGGTCGCGATCAACGCGACCGGCAACGCGCTGGCCAACGCGCTGACCGGCAATACGGGCGACAACGTGCTCAACGGTGGCACCGGCATCGACACCATGGTTGGCGGGCTCGGCAACGACACCTACGTCGTCGACGACCCGCTCGATATCGTCACCGAGGTTGCTGCCGCCGGAACCGACACGGTGCAGACGGCGCTGGCCTACACGCTCGGCGCTAACGTCGAAAACCTGCTGCTCACCGGCAGCTCCGCCGTGAACGGCACCGGCAACACGCTCGACAACGTGCTCACCGGCAACAGCGCAGCCAACACCCTCACGGGCGCGGCGGGCAACGACACGCTCGACGGAGGTCTCGGCACCGACACCCTCATCGGCGGCATCGGCAACGACACTTACGTCATGGGTCGCGGCTACGGCGCCGAGTTGATCCAGGAGAACGACGCGACGGTCGGCAACACCGACACGATGAGCTTCCTGGCCGGCGTCACCGACGACCAGATCTGGTTCCGACACGTTGGCAACGACCTGGAGGTCAGCATCATCGGCACCAACGACAAGGCACTGGTCCAGAACTGGTACCTCGGCAGTCAGTATCACGTCGAGCAGTTCAAGCTTTCCGACGGCCACACGCTGCTCGATTCCAAGGTGCAGGACCTCGTCAACGCCATGGCGTCGTTCACGCCACCGGCGATCGGCCAGACCACCTTGCCCGCCAGCTACCAGTCGGCCTTGCTACCGGTCATTGCGGCGGATTGGGGGCCCTGACGCCCATAGTCGAGAAGAACGGATTCATTCACTCAATTCGGTGTGGACGGCGGGTTGCGCGTCCAGAGCAACTTCAAGGAGACATCCCATGAAAGCACTTCTGATCGATGACCATCCCCTCATTCTCTCGGGCCTCCAGAGCATCATGCAGGGGCTCGATGAAGAGGTCGCCGTGGTCTGCGTCGAGACCGCTCGCGCCGCCCGTGAAACGCTGGCCGCGAACTCGGAGTTCGACCTCGTGTTGCTCGACCTTCAGCTCGGCGATTCGAGTGGCTTCGGGCTCCTGACGGAATTGCGCGAGGCGTACCCGTCGATATCCGTCGTCGTCGTCTCTTCGTCCGACGCCAACGAGGACGTGTCGCGCGCGATCTATCTCGGCGCGATGGGATTCATACCCAAGCGAGCCAGCAACGAGATTCTGTTCGAGGCATTGCACAAGGTGATGTCGGGCGACATCTATGTGCCGCCGATGATCATGCGCACGCATTCGTCGCCCAGGGCGGGCGAACGTCGCAACGACGAGGGCTGGAGTCTTCGACACGAAGGAATTCCTGCCGCAGACCCGACCACGGCGCGAGCGCAAGCAGCGTCGCTCGGCCTGACGCCTCGCCAGACCGACGTTCTCCAGCTGCTGCTGCAAGGGCAGTCGAACAAGCTGATCGCTCGCGCACTGAATCTTTCGGTCGAAACCATCAAGGATCACGTGGCAGCCGTTCTTCGCACCCTGAACGTGAGCACGCGAACGCAGGCCGTCCTTGCCGTGAGCCAGATGTCGAATGGAGGGCCGCCGCTCGCTCGTAGTGACGCGCGGCGGGCCTAGCACTGCGCCAAGGTTGGCGGCCTCGACGCAAGAGTACTTCGAGCGCTAAGGCGGCAAAGGCCACAGTCCGGCCTGCATGGGACGCGACTCGAGCGTCGCACCGAGCAAGGCCTTGCGAAGGGCCGCCTGTTCGATCGGCTTCGCCAGGCGCACGTCGAAGTGGGGGTTCATTTCCGCTGGTTCTCCGGCGGCGCTCATGCAAACGAAACGCGCAAAGCGGTTCGGCCCGTTGCCGTGCCGTATCTCGGCTACCAGCTCCGCCCCTCCCTTTGCCGGCATGTCGAGATCGAGCAAAACGGCGTCGTACTGGCGTTCGGCCAACAGCCTCGAGGCGGTAGCCGCCGAGCCCGCACGGTCGAACTCATAGCCCAGCTCGTCGACCACGCTCTCCAGCGCCTCGAGAACGTCACTTCGGTCGTCGACGATCAGGATTCGACCATGAGTGCTGCTATCCGCATAGTCATGGTCTTCGGCTTCGACCGATTCAACGGGAATCTCCACGATGAAGGTCGTGCCTTCGCCGATCCGGCTCTTCACCTCCAGCTTCCCGCCGAGGTGATTGACGAGCGTGCGCACCACGGCCAAACCGATGCCGGACCCTTCGCCACGCCGTGCAGGACTGTCGACGAACTTGTCGGGCGCGAACAGCGTCGGAAGCAGCGCCTCCGGGATCCCCGGACCGGTGTCGCTGATCGCGAACCGCAGACTCGAGATCGGGTTTCCTTGCCCGCGCAACGAGACGCGCACCTGGCCGATATCGGTGTAGCGAATCGAGTTGGCCACCAGGTTGGTCAGTACCTGATCGATTCGCGCGCCGTCGGAGGTGACGAAGAGCGGGCCGGGCGGCAGATCCATCACCAGCTGGAGGCCCTTGGCCGTGGCCGTGTCCCGGGTGCTCTCCGCCATCGCTTCAACGAGCGCACACGCCTCGAACGGCTCGGGATGCATTTCCAGGCGTCCGGCTTCCCCTTTCGCGAGCGTCAGAAGGTCTCTCAGTTGCGCGTTCAGCAACATCGAGGATCGGCGCATCCGCGCGAGCAGGTCCTCGTCTCCCTCGAAAGCTCGGAAGTGACGCAGCTCGATGACATCCAACGCAGAGACGATGCCCTGCAGGGGCGATCTGAGCTCGTGGCTGACCTTGGCGAGGAATGCGCTTCGTGAGACGGCCAGCTCGTGCAGCCCCACTGAGCGAGCACGCTCTTCCTCGATCTCTCTCATTCTGTGGATTCTTCGTATCAGCGAGGCAAAGAACACCGGCACAAATGTCAGTATCAAAAGGAAGGCGAAAGTGAGTTCGAGTTCTGTCCTCCAGTATTGGCTCGTCGCGAGCAAGGTAGACGTCGCCAAGGTAACGCCCCAGGCCAGATACATCGTTCGAGTCCCGTAGCGAATTCCGTTGCGGACGATCACGACCAACATGAAGGGATTGAGGAACGCGAACGTTTGCGGATCCCGCACCAGAACCGTCATGATCAGGATCGGGTCGAGAATCAGAAATCCGTACTGAAACGCAACGCCTCCATTGGGAGACGATACGAGAAAGCGTCGGTATGCGAAGGCAAGGGTCGGCACGACCAGCCCGTAGAACAGCACAAACCACAGTTGCGCATGGGAATGGCGCCCTCCCAGATATTGAAATGTCCAGACGCCCGCCGTGAGCAGCCCGATGACGCCACGTTGAAGGGCCCGATCGCGCTCCTGGCTGACCCGGTCCGGTACCCGGTGCGCGCCAAAATAGTCGGCAAGACGCCGGAGCGGATTGGGTTCGATGTCCGCAATACGATGCACTGGGTAGCTACCGGATCGGCAACAACGTTGATATCCGCAAGTATGCTTCGCGCGTGACCGACCTCGGCTCCCCGATCGACGCCGCCGTGCGCAGGGAACTGCTGCGCATGGCCTTGCTCAATTCCACCCGCAGCGTGCCGCTGCAGATCGCCGGCATCGCCTTCTTCGTCGGCCTGGGCCTGGAAGTGGGCATGACGACGATCGCCGCGTTGGTCGGCGCAATCGGCCTTGGCGTGGTGGTTTGGCGCTATTCCCTGTCGAGGCGCTTTTCGGACGTTCCCTGCCGCAGCAACGCCGAGCTCCTTCGCTTGCAGCACGAGCTGGAGGGCAATGCGGCGATCGCCGGGGTGATGTGGGGCATCTGCACGGTGTTGATCTACCCCTCGCTCAGCGCCACAACGGCCACGGCCTTCGTCGTAACTATCTGCGGTTCTGTGGCCATCGCCGCATTCTTCATGTCTCTGGTCGGCAGGTCGTTCGCCATCCTGACCTTCATGCAATTGAGTGCGCTCATGGCCGTGAGCCTGTTCGGCGACTCGGTGCGCTCGGTTCCGCTGGCAATTCTTGCGGGCATCTTCGGCCTCACGATGTACCGGGCGGCGGCGGAATTTCGAGACACGACGATCCGCGCCGTAAAGCACGGGCTCGAATCCGATGCGGCAGGAGCCTCGCTCAAGGTGGCCAAAGAGGCAGCCGAGGCGGCCAATATCGCCAAGTCGCAGTTTCTCGCCACCATGAGCCACGAGATCCGCACGCCCATGAACGGCGTGCTCGGCGCGCTCGAGCTGTTGCGCCGCTCGCTGCTGAGCACCGATCAACGCCGCCTGGTCCGCACGGCGGCTTCGTCGGGCTCGTCGTTGATGGAGATCCTCAACGACGTGCTCGATCACTCCAAGATCGAGGCCGGCAAGCTCACGCTGGCCCAGTCACCCACGTCGCTGCACGCCCTTGTGCGCTCGGTCATCGCGCTGTTCCGGGCCAACGCCGAAAGCAGGGACGTGGAGCTCTCGCTCGAGATCGAACCCGAGGTCGCCGACTGGGTGCTGGCCGACGCGCAGCGCCTGAAGCAGGTGCTGCTCAATCTCGTCGGCAACGCCATCAAGTTCACCGAGCACGGCATCGTCGGCTTGCGTCTGTCGTCGCGGGCCATGAACCCGAAGGTGGCGTCGATCCGCTTCGAGGTGCTCGACTCGGGCATCGGCCTGTCGCCCGAGGCGATGTCAGAGCTGTTCCAGCCCTTTCACCAGATTCTCGGCAAGGAAAACCGGCGGCCCGAAGGCACCGGTCTCGGGCTCGCCATCAGCCAGCGCATCGTGCAGGCGATGGGGAGCGAGATCAAGGTGCAAAGCGCCGTCGGCAAGGGATCGGCGTTCCGCTTCGACGTCGAGTTTCCGGTCGACCCGTCGTTCGTGCCGCCGCCGGTAGAGGACTCCGCCATGGGCGGCCTCGACGGTGATCGCCCGCTCTCCGGTCGCGTGATGGTGGTCGAGGACAACGAGGTCAACCGCATGATCGCGCGTGAGGCGCTCTACTCGCTCGGCGTCGAAGTCATCGAGGCCGGCGACGGGAAAGAAGCGATCGAGCTTCTCGGCGAGCAGCCGGTCGATCTGGTGTTGATGGATTGCCAGATGCCCGTCATGACCGGCTACGAGGCTACCGTGGCGATTCGCGTTGAAGAAGCCCGCACCGGCACGCGCCGCCTGCCGATCGTCGCCTTGACCGCGGATGCTTTCGACGACGACGTCGCCAAGTCACGGACGGCGGGAATGGACGGCCACCTGGCCAAGCCCTACACCCGCGAGCAGTTGCGCGAAGTGCTGGCGCAATGGCTCTAGGCGGCAGGGCACTTGGGTTGCGCTAGAGCGCGCTCCATTCGGTGATGCCAGTCCGTTCCTCGTCCCAGGCGCGGTCGAGCTCGAATCGCTTGATCTCTTCGACGGCACCACCCTCGGCGCCGCCGGCTTTGCGCACCTGGGCCCGCGCCAGGCGCTCCATCAGCTTGATGTCGCGGTCGGTGAGGTTGAGCGAATTGATCGTCCAGCGGTCGACGATGTCCATCAGCGATTCGTAGGTGATCGGCATCGCCAGGCTGCGTGCATGCAGCGCCGCGAGCGTGCCGCGCAGGCGCGGATGCACGGCGCGCAGCGCATGCTCGATGGCCGCTTCGCCGTGCCCGTCTTCCACCACGAGGTCGACCAGTTGCCGGCGATGCAATTCCTCGGCGGTGTAGAGGCGTCCCGAAAGGATCATCTCGTTGGCGATGGCGAAGCCGGCCTTTCGGATCGTGAAGTTCCAGGCACCCATGCCCGGGAACGAGTTGAACAACACCTCAGGAAATCCGGCCTGCGCGCTGCGCTCGAAGATGACCTTGTGGAAGGGCATCACCGATTCCAGGCCGCCGCCCAGGGTGTCGCCCTGAACGAGCACCGTGGTGTGCACGCCGAGTTGGGCGGCGCTCTCCATCCACCAGATCAGGTCGACGCAACGGCGACCGTAGAGCCGCAGCGACTCGTGGTCGCGGGCGCGTATCAACAGCACGAACAGCGAAAGATCGCCGCCGAAATTGAACACGCCGGGAACGTCGGAGGTCATCACGAAGTGCTTCACCGCGCCCGGGTTCTCGGCGATGTCGAGCAGCACGCGCATGAGCTCGCCCATGGCAGCGAGGCTGTAGCACTGGATCGGCGTGACCCGCGTGCGCACGCGCAGCGCCGAAAGCTCGGAGCTCCATTCGAGCCGGATGTACTTGTAGGGTCGCGACATCAGCGCCGCGACGCCGACGCTCTCCGGAGAGTTCATACCGAGGCGAAAACGTGTGTCATGTGATGGAAGTTGACGGTCACCGATTCCAGCACTGCGGCATGCGACGGCGCGTCGTCCAGCGTGTTGAGGATCGTCCGTAGCTGTGCCATGTGCACCGTATCGAGCGAAGCATGCGAGTTGATGAACGAGATGCCGCGCTCACCTTGCAGGAGCAGCGCGTCTTTCATGACCGAGGCAAACGGTCCACCGTAGACCGACGCGATGACTTCGAGGACGTACATCATGCCCAGCACCGAGCAAGGGTGCCGACGATCGGCCGACCAGAAGTTGTACCCGTTGAGGGCGAGCACGTTCGGTGACGGCGCGTAACCCATCGCCGCCGGGCGGCTCACGCCCACCGCTTCGAGGTCGTTCAGAACCCACTGTTCGTGCCCCGCTTCCTCGTGCATGTGCTCGTAGAGAAAGGTGCTGATTCCGGCGTGCTCGACCGGCATCCGGCTCGCCGCGGCGGCGCAGGTCGGATTGAAGTGCAAGACGAGTTGATAGAGCTCCGAAAGAAGAATCCGGTATCGCTCGACGGACATGCCGTTCGCAACGGCGTCGGAGACAACGGAATGCGTCTCGAACGACCTTCTGGATTCGTCGCTCGCGCTGACAAGCTCGATAAAAAACTGCGGCATGCAATCAGTGAACTTCGTCAACGGCGTGCTTCCGCCGAGGCGTTTGACCTTGCCAGGACCGGGAAAGGCGCACTCATTCTGTCTGCTGCGCGCCCCGATGGTACGCGCCCCGTCCCGGCCGCCGCGACCGCCGGTTCTTAGAATGCGCCCGATCGTCCGAGGACACGCACGCCATGCCAGTCAACCTGCAAGCCCCCCGGCCTGAGAGCCTTGCCGCCGTCGCCGGCGTCTCGATCGGCACGGCCATGGCTGGCGTGCGCAAGGCCAATCGCCGCGACGTCACCGTGGCGCTGCTCGAGCCGGGCGCGGCGGTCGCCGGCGTGTTCACGTCCAACCGCTTCTGCGCCGCCCCGGTCCAGCTCTGCCGCGAGCATCTCGCGGCCGGCGCGCAGGTGCGCGCGATCCTCGTCAACACCGGCAACGCCAACGCCGGCACGGGCGCCGACGGGTTGGCGCGGGCTCGCTCCACCTGCGCCGCGCTCGCTGCGCTGCTCGGCTGCGCGCCCGAGCAGGTGCTGCCGTTTTCCACCGGCGTGATCATGGAGACGCTGCCCAACGACCGCATCGAGGCAGCGCTGCCCGCCGCGATCGCCGGCGCCCGCGCCGACGCCTGGGGCGTGGCGGCCGAGGCCATCATGACCACCGACACGGTGCCCAAGGCGGCCTCGACAACGCTCACCATCGGCGGCAGGCGGGTGGCCGTTACCGGCATCAGCAAGGGCGCCGGCATGATCCGCCCGAACATGGCGACGATGCTCGGCTTCATCGCCACCGACGCGGTCGTCGCGCCGCACCTCATGCAGCAGATCGTGCAAGAGGCCGCCGACGAGTCGTTCAACCGCATCACCATCGACGGCGACACCTCCACCAACGACTCCTTCGTGCTCATCGCCACGCAGCGTGCCGGCCATGCGCCGATCGAGAGTCTCGACAGCGCCGAGGGCCTGGCCCTGCGCGCGGCAGTGTTCGACGTCGCTTGCCGCCTGGCGCAGGCGATCGTGCGCGACGGCGAGGGCGCCACCAAGTTCATCACCATTCGCGTCGAAGGCGGCGCCAGCGAGGCCGAGTGCAAGAAGGTCGCCTACGCCATCGGCCACTCGCCGCTGGTCAAGACCGCGTTCTTTGCCAGCGACCCCAACCTCGGCCGCATCCTTGCCGCTGTCGGCTATGCCGGCATCAGCGATCTCGACCAGACGAAGATCGACCTCTTTCTCGACGACGTGCACGTCGCCGAAGGCGGCGGCCGCCGCGCCGAATACCGCGAGCAGGACGGTCAGCGCGTCATGAAGCAGAGCGAGATCACGGTCCGCGTGAACCTGCATCGCGGCACGCACGAGGCCACCGTCTGGACCTGCGACCTGAGCTACGACTACGTCAAGATCAACGCCGACTACCGGAGCTGATCGCGGCATCGCGCCCCGCGTCGCGGGCGCGCGGCGTGGTCACCTCGAGAACGTGAACTGCGACGCCATTCGCGTGGGCGCGGCGCAACGCGCGCGTGCTTTTGCATTGCCTCGGGCGGGGTGCCGCTGCTACGATAACTGCTCATTCCTGAACGCAAGCCCCATGACCCAAACCCGCAACCCCATCGTCCACGGCGCCTTCGGCGCTGTCGGCCCGTGGGCTGCGCGAGTTGGCGCGGCACCGCGTTCCGGCGGCCTCAAGGCCCCGATCTAGTCCCTCTCGGCTCCCTTCGCATCGAAGTCCCGCTGAGAGATCAGCGGAAATTTCGATCACCCCTCGTTTTTTCCGCTGCCTGGGCCGACCCGGCCCGCAAGGACCGTCTCCCGTGGCGGCCGCGTTGGAAAGAAGAAGGTGAAGCCATGAACTGGCTTTCGAAAATAGCGAGACGAGCGTTGCCGCCGCGCCCCTGGCTGTCGGCCACCGACCTGCTGCGCGACGCTGCCTACCGGCGCCTGTGGACGTCGATCCTCATCAGCTCGTTCGGCGGGCAGGTGACGATGCTGGCGTTGCCGCTTACCGCTGCCATCCTGCTGCAGGCCACGCCGACGCAGATGGGCCTGCTCACGGCCATGGAGATCGTGCCCTTCGTGCTGTTCTCGCTGCCCACGGGCGTGTGGCTCGACCGCGTGAAGAAGCTCCCGGTCTACGTTGTCGGCGAGCTGACGATCGGCGTCGCCGTGGCCAGCGTGCCGCTGGCCTGGTGGGCCGGCTGGCTGACGATCCAGTGGCTCTACGTCTGCGGCCTGGTCATCGGCACGGTCTACACCGTCGCCGGCAGCGCAGCGCAGATCGTCCTCACGCAGGTGGTGGCGCGAGACCGCCTGGTCGAGGCGCACGCCAAGAACGCGCTCGCCAGCTCGGGCGCCGAGGTGGCGGGGCCGGGCCTGGCCGGTGCGCTGATCAAGATCGTGGGCGCGCCTCTGGCGTTGCTGGCCGACGCCGTGATGGTCACCGTCTCGGCGGCGATCCTGCGCGGCATCCCGATCCACGAGCAGCCCTGGCGGCCGCGCGGCGCTGGCTCGCCGATGGCGCAGTTCTGGGCCGACCTGAAGGCCGGCGTGCGCTTCGTCGCACGGCATCGCCTGCTCGTCTCGCTGGCGCTCGTCGTCGGTGGTTGGCAGGCCTGCCACAACGCCGCCATCGTCGTGCAGATCCTGTTCGCCACGCGCACGCTCGGTCTCTCGGAGCAGGCGGTCGGCCTGAGCTACACGGCGATGGGCCTGGGCACGATCATGGCCAGCGTGTACGGCAACCGCATCAGCCAGCGCCTCGGCCCCGGGCCGAGCCTGGTGCTCGGCATCGCCATCTGCGGCGCCGGCTGGGTGCTGCTTTCCCTGGCGCCTGAAAACGCCTGGGGGGTGGCCGCCTTCGCCTGCACGCTGATGATGTTCTCGACCGGCGCGGTGCTGATCTTCATCAACTTCCTGGCCCTGCGCCAGGCGGTCACGCCGGCGCCGCTGCTCGGCCGCATGACGAGCACGATGCGCTGGCTGATCCTCATCCCGGCCGGCCCCGGCGCGCTGCTGGGCGGCTGGCTGGGCGAGCATTCGGGCCTGCGCACCTCGCTCGCCGTGGCCGGCTGCGGCGCGCTGCTGCTGGCGCTGGCGGCGTCGCGGCTCGACGTGATCCGCAACCTCAAGCACTTGCCGCAGCCGGAGCACGAGAACGACTGGCTCGGCGCCGAGGCGCTGGTCGGGCCGCGCCCGGTGGTCACGTAGAAGGAGGTGAGCACGATGGACCCGTTGATGATCGACATTCCCGATCGCATCGAAACCGAGCACCTGGTGCTGCGTATCCCGCGGCGCGGCGACGGTGCGGCGCTCAACGCGGCGATCGCCGTCTCGATGGACGAGCTCGGGCCCTGGATTCCCTGGGCCGGCAAGATGCCGACCCCGGAAGAGTCGGAGATCCATTGCCGGCGCCAACAGGCCAAGTTCATCCTGCGCGAAGACTTCGTGTTCCTCATCTTTGCGCGGCAGGCCGACGGCAACGAGGGCGAGTTGCTCGGCGGCACCGGTCTGCATCGCATCGACTGGGGCCTGCGCCGCTTCGAGATCGGCTATTGGCGCAAGACCGGGCTCGCAGGCCGCGGCATCATCACCGAGACCGTACAGGCGATGACGCGGCTCGCCTTCGACACCCTCGGCGCGCGCCGCGTCGAGATTCGCATGGACGACAACAACGTCAAGAGCTGGAAGGTCGCCGAGCGCGCCGGCTACACGCACGAGGCGCTGCTGCGCTTCGACTCGGTCGCGCCGGGCGGCGAGCCGCGCAGCACGCGCATCTATGCGCGGGTGCGCGGCGCCGAGGAGCCGCCCGGCGGCTGACTCGTGTCGGGCGACGCATCCCGTCGTCCTCGTGGCGCGCGCGTGGACAATGTCGCTTGCAGCGAGGGAGGCGCGATGGCTACCACGTCGACGAGCGGTTGGTTCTTCTGGGCGGTGCTCTCCGCCTGCTTTGCCGCGCTGACCGCGATCTTCGCCAAGATCGGCATTCGCGGCGTCGACTCCGACTTCGCGACGCTGGTCCGCACCGTGATCATCGTCTTCGTCCTGGCGGCGTTCGTCGTCTATGCCGGCAAGTGGAGCGACCCGCGCGCGCTCTCGGGCAAGACGCTGCTCTTTCTCTCGCTGTCGGCGCTGGCCACCGGCGCTTCGTGGGTCTGCTACTTTCGCGCCCTGCAGATCGGCGAGGCATCGAAGGTCGCGCCGGTCGACAAATTCAGCATCGTCCTGGTCGCGGTGTTCGCGGTCGCCTTTCTCGGCGAGCGACCATCGATGCGCGAGTGGCTGGGCATCGCCATGGTCGCGGCCGGCGTATTGGTGCTGGCTTTCAAGCGGTAGTCGTGAATCATCGGAGTCCAGGATGAAAGCCGCAGCTCTTCTCGCCGCCGGTCTGCTCGTCGCCGCTTCGACATGGGCCGGCGCCGCCGAGCCCTACGCCGATGAGGCGGCGGTTCGCGACCTCGAGCTGCGCTCGTGGGTCGCCTGGCAGAACCACGACGCCGCCTTCTTCGAGCAGTTCCTGTCCGACGACCACGTCGAGATCCACGGCTACGGCGTCGTCGGCAAGGCGGCCGTCGTCGAAGGCGTGCGCAGTCCCTTCTGCAAGGTGCAGGGCTATTCGCTCGGGCCGCTCTCGGTCACCCGCGTATCGGCCGACGCCCTGCTCGTGACCTATCGCGCCGAGCAGGACACGACCTGCGGCAATGCGCGCGTGCCCAGCCCCGTGTGGGCCAGCTCGGTCTACGCCAGGCGCTCCGGTCGCTGGGTGAACGTGCTCTACCAGCACACGCCGGCCACGCCGGGTTGAGAAGTCGCGCTCGCAGGGGAGGGCGGTGACCCGCATCTCGATCGTCGGCGGCGGTCTCGGTGGGCTGGCCGCGGCGCTGTTCCTCCGCCAGGTGGGGATGGACGCGACGGTCTACGAGCAGTCGCCCGAACTGCGCGAGGTCGGTGCCGGCATCGTCGTGCCGCCGAACCTGGTTCGCCTGCTCGGCAGGCTCGGCCTTGCCGAGGCGTTGTCGACCTTCGCGGTCCGGCTCGAGGCGGCCTGGGAGTTCCGGCGCTGGCAGGACGGCCGCATCCTCTTCGTGCAGCCGATGGGCGAAGAGTGCATGCGCCTCTATGGCGCGCATTGCTATGTGGCGCATCGGGCCGACCTGCTTGCCTTGTTCCGGAGGGCGCTGCCGGCCGACGCCGTCCGCCTCGGCCAGCGCTGCGTCGGCGTGAGCCAGACGGACAAGGACGTCGAGATCGCCCTGCTCGGCGGCGACAGCCGGGAGACGAGGGTCGTGTCCGACGTGCTGATTGGCGCCGACGGCATCCATTCGGTCCTGCGCGAGGCGATCGCGCCGAGCATCGGCGCCCGCTTCTCGGGCCTCTGCGCGTTCCGCTGCCTGGTGCCGGCCGACCGGGCGCCGGCGATGTCGCACCGGCCGGTGCAGACGCTCTGGCTCGGTCCGGGCCGCCACTTCGTGCACTACCCGATCTCCGCCGGGCGATGGATCAATGTCGTGGCGATCGTGCCCGCCGGCGACTGGCGCACCGAGTCGTGGACCGCCGACGGCCGGATCGAAGACCTGATGCAGGCCTTCGAAGGCTGGGACGCGCGCCTGCATCAGTTGATCGAATCGGCCGCCGACACCAAGCGTTGGGCGCTCTACGACCGCTCTCCTCTCGAGCGCTGGTGCGAGGGCCGCATCGGCCTGCTCGGCGACGCCGCGCACGCCATGCTGCCGTTCTTCGCCCAGGGCGCAGCACAGGCCGTCGAAGATGCGGCGGCGCTGGCCGACTGCCTGCGCGCCGCCGACGCGGTGTCGATGGCGCAGGCCTTGCGGCGCTACGAAGAGATCCGCCGGCCGCGCGCCAGCCGGGTCCAGCTGATGAGCCGCGGCAGGGAAGTGCAGAACCATCTGGCCGATGGCCCTGAGCAGCATCGGCGCGACCTCGACTTTGCGGCCAGCGACCCGCTGCGCCAGAGCGCCTGGCTGTACGGCCAGGAGGCAAGCGGCCCATGAACGGAGGAAGCATGCAGGCGACGATCGACTACCTGAACCCCGGCTTGCCCGCCGGTCTCGCGCGCGTCGTGATGCCGGTGGTGACCGCCGCCGCCGGGTCGCTCGCAGGTTATGGCCGCCTCGTCGATGACCCCGCCGAATGCCGGGTCGAGATCGTGCGCTGGCCGGCGCGCGGCACGCGCCCCGTCGACGCCGATACGGGCGACCAGGGCGGCACGACCGAGGGCGTCTTCGTCTGCGAATGGCAGGGCGACATCCTCTATGGTCGCAACGAGGCTGTCGGCGGCCACTACATCCTTGCCTACGCCCAGCCGCCGGAGACGGCGCGTACCGATCACGCCGAGCCGCCGCGCCGCATGATGCTGTGGCACGCCAACTACCACCCCGACGGCGGCCAGCTCTTCTTTCCGCTCGATCACCGCCCCTTCTACGTGCCGCTGGCGCTGCCCGGCGACGACGTCACGCCCGAGCGCTTCGTCTGCTTTCGCTTCGACGGCCGCCAGGGTCTCTATATCCATCCGGAGGTCTGGCACGAAGGCGTGTTCGGCCTCGCTGGCACGCAACGCTTCTTCGACAAGCAGGGGGCGGTGCACGCGCGCGTCTCGGTCGACTTTGCGCGCGAATTCGGTTGCCTGCTCGTGGCGGAGATCGCGCCATGACCGCTCACCCCGCGGCTTCGACGGCGTTGCCTGTCTCGCCGATCGCCGGCTTGCGCACGGTCGAGATCGGCGACGACGGCGAGGCGGCGCTGCAGCGCTTCTTCGAGGCGAGCCCGGAGTACTTCGTCATCGTCACCGGGGCGCCCGCAGAGCCGGGCGACGCTCACGAAGAGATCCACGGCGAGCTGCCGGAGGGCTGGCCCTTCACCAAGAAATGGCTGGTCGGCTACCTCGACGAGGAAGGCGCGGTCCAGGCCGTCGCCGACGTTGTCTCCGACCTGCTGGCGCCAGGTGTCTGGCATCTCGGTCTCTTCATCGTCGCCACGGCGCGCCACGGCAACGGCGACGCACCGGTCCTCTATCGTTCGCTCGAAGCCTGGGCCCGGCAGAACGGCGCGTGCTGGATGCGCCTCGGCGTCGTGCAGGGCAACGCGCGCGGCCAGCGCTTCTGGGAGCGCATGGGCTTCGTCGAGGTGCGCAAGCGCGAAGCCGTGGCAATGGGCAAGCTCACCCACACCTTGCGCGTGATGGCCAAGCCGCTCGCCGGCGGCTCGTTCGACGACTACCTGGCGCTCGTGCCGCGGGATCGCCCCGAGAGCTGACCGCGCATCGCGCGCTTCATGTTCCTGGCGAAAAGCGGTCGACCGCGTCGGTGATGAAGCCGTCGATGGCGAGCAGGGCGAGCCGCTCCGCCTCGGCCGGATCGTTGACGGTGTAGACGAGGGCGCGCAGGCCGGCGTCGCGGATCTGCGTGAGCACGTCGATGTCGATCAGCGAATACGCGGCGACGACGGCCGCGCAGCCCAGCGTGCGCGCCAGCGGCAACCAGCCCGGATGCAGCGCGTCGAGGAGCAGGGCGCGCGGCAGGGCGGGTGCGGCAAGCATCGCCGCGGCCAGCGAGGCCGGCTGGAACGAGCTGAGCAGCGGCGGCTGCGGCGCGTTGCGCCAGAGCACGGCAGCGCGCTCGGCGACGATGCGGCCGGTCTGCTCCTCGCTGCCAGGCGTCGGCTTGATCTCGATGTTCAGTGCGAAGCCGTTGCCCAGGCAGTAACGCGAGATCGTCTCGAGCGAAGGCAAGGGCTCGCCGGCGAAGCCGCGGCCATGCCAGCTGCCGGCATCGAAGCGCGACAGCTCGCTCCAGCTGAAGCGCGCCGCCATGCCGTGGCCGTTGGTCGTGCGCTGCAACGTCTCGTCGTGGAGCAGAAAGGGCACGCCGTCGGCCGAGAGTTTGACGTCGCACTCGAAGGCGCGGTAGCCGTGGCTGGCGCCGACGCGAAACGCGGCCAGCGTGTTCTCGGGCGCCAGCTTGCCGGCGCCGCGGTGTGCGATCCAGCGCGGGTATGGCCAGGCGGGCGCCATCGCCATGGCCTCAGGCGCCGACGCGTGCCGAGGTGGCGGCGTCGAACCAGTGCAGCTGCGAGGGCGCGACCGCGATGTTGACGATGTCGCCGACCTTCGGGTAGAGCGCGGTGGCATCGAGCCGGGCGGTGAAGAGCGTTTCGCCGAGGGTGCCGTAGACGAGGCGCTCGGCGCCCAGCATCTCGAGCGCCTGCACGCGCACCGGCCAGCCCGAGGCCGTCCGGTCGAAGCTCAGCGCCACGTGCTCGGGCCGCACGCCCATCACCAGCTCGCCGGTACGCGGCGCCGGTGCGGGCAGCGGCAGCAATTGGCCGCCCGCGGTGAAGCCGGCACCGTCGGCGAGGCCGCGCACGAGGTTCATCGGCGGCGAGCCGATGAAGCCGGCGACGAAGGTCGTGGCCGGCCGGTGGTACACCTCGTCGGGCGTGCCGATCTGCTCCATGCGGCCGGCGTTCATGACGATCATGCGCTCGGCCAGCGTCATCGCCTCGACCTGGTCGTGGGTGACGAAGAGCGAGGTCGTGCGCAGCTCGCGATGCAGCTTCTGGATCTCGAGCCGGGTCTGCGCGCGCAGCTTGGCGTCGAGGTTGGAAAGCGGCTCGTCGAACAGGAACACCGCCGGCTGCCGCACGATGGCGCGGCCCATCGCGACGCGTTGCCGTTGCCCGCCGGAAAGTTCGCGCGGCTTTCTCGCCAGGAAGGCGCCGAGCTCGAGGATCTTCGCCGCCTTGTCGACGCGGGTCTTGATCTCGGCCTCGGGTACCTTGGCGATCTTCAGGCCGTAGGCCATGTTGGCGAACACCGTCATGTGCGGATAGAGGGCGTAGTTCTGGAACACCATGGCAATGTCGCGCTCGGAAGGCTCCTTGTCGTTAACGACCTTGCCGGCGATCCAGATCTCGCCCTCCGAGATCTCCTCGAGGCCCGCGACCATGCGCAGCAGCGTCGACTTGCCGCAGCCCGAAGGGCCGACGATGACGACGAACTCGCCGTCGCCGATCTCGGCATCGACGCCGTGGATGACCTGGTTCGCCTTCGGCCCGAAACCGTAGCGCTTGACGACGTTGCGTAGAGAGATCGCGCCCATCAGCGTGTGTCCTCGGTGATGCGGCGCCCGCCGGGCCGCCCCAAGGGCGACGCCGCCCCCTCGGGGGGCAGTGAACGTACTCGTGAGCGTGGGGGCATCATTTCTCGGTATCGACCAGGCCCTTGACGAACCAACGCTGCATCAGGATGACGACGAGTGCCGGCGGCATCATCGCCAGGATGGCGGTCGCCATCACCAGGTTCCACTGGTTCTGCGAGTCCCCGCCGGCGATCATCCGCTTGATGCCGATCACGACCGGGTACATGCTCTCCTCGGTCGTCACCAGCAGGGGCCAGAGGTACTGGTTCCAGCCGTAGATGAACTGGATCACGAAGAGGGCGGCGATGCTCGTCTTCGAGAGCGGCACCAGCACGTCGACGAAGAAGCGCATCGGTCCGGCGCCGTCGATCCGCGCCGCCTCGACGAGCTCGTCGGGCACCGTCATGAAGAACTGGCGGAACAGGAAGGTCGCCGTCGCCGAGGCGATCAGCGGCACCGTCAGCCCGGCGAAGCTGTTCAGCATGTGCAGGTCGGCGATCACCTTGTAGGTGGGCAGTATGCGTACCTCCACCGGCAGCATCAGCGTGACGAAGATCGCCCAGAAGAAGAACTCGCGGAAGCGAAAGCGGAAGTAGACGATGGCGAAGGCCGAGAGCAGCGAGATCGCGATCTTGCCGACGGCAATCACGACGGCGGTCACCAGGCTCACGAACATCATGCGGCCGACCGAGGCGGTCGATCCCGCGCCCTGACCGCCGCCGACGAGCGCGTGGGTGTAGTTCTCGATCAGATGCGGGCCGGGCAGCATGGGCATCGGCACCTGCACGATCTCCTCGGCGGTGTGGGTCGAGGCGACGAAGGCGATGTAGAGCGGGAACGCCACCACCAGCACGCCGAGCACGAGGATCGCGTGGGCGAGGATGCCGAGCGTCGGGCGGCGCTCGACCATCAGTAGTTCACCTTCTTCTCGACGAAGCGGAACTGCAGCACCGTGAGCGCGACCACGATCAGCATCAGCACCACCGACTGCGCCGCCGAGCCGCCCAGGTCGAGCGCCTTGAAGCCGTCGAAATAGACCTTGTAGACGAGGATCGAGGTCGACTTGCCCGGCCCGCCTTGCGTCGCCGCGTCGACGATGCCGAAGGTGTCGAAGAAGGCGTAGACGACGTTGATCACGAGCAGGAAGAAGGTGGTCGGCGAGAGCAGCGGGAACTGGATCGACCAGAAGCGCCGCCACGGTCGCGCGCCGTCGATCGCCGCAGCCTCGATCAGCGACTTGGGGATGCTTTGCAGGCCGGCGACGAAGAACAGGAAGTTGTAGGAGATCTGCTTCCAGACGGCGGCCATGACGATCAGCGCCATCGCCTGGCGGCTGTCGAGCAGGTGGTCCCAGTTGATGCCGACATGGCGCAAGGCATAGGCGATGACGCCGATTGACGGCGAGAACATGAAGAGCCAGAGCACGCCGGCGATCGCCGGGGCGACGGCGTACGGCCAGACGAGCAGGGTCCGGTAGAACGTCGTGCCGCGCACGACGCGGTCGGCAAAGACAGCCAGCACCAGCGACAGGCCGATGCCGAGCACGGCGACGAGGATCGAGAACAGCGCCGTCGTGCCGAACGAGGCGAGGTAGGTCTCGTCGTGGAACAGGTTCGCGAAGTTCGCGAAGCCTACCCACTCGACCGTCGTGCCGAAGGCGTCCGACTGCTGCATCGATTGCAGCACCGCCTGGCCGGCCGGCCAGAAGAAGAACACGGCGATGACGATCGCCTGCGGCGCGAGCAGCGCCCACGGCAGCCAGCCGGAGCGGAAGACGACGCGTTTCTCGGCGGCCATGCGGGCGAGCCTAGCGCCGTCCTGCGCTCAGCAGCAGCGGCCTCAGGACTTGTTTGCTTTCTCGAATCGCTCGAGCAGCTCGTTGCCGCGCTTGACGATCGCGTCGAGCGCTTCCTTGGCGCTCTTCTTGCCCGCCCACACGTCCTCGAGCTCCTCGTCTTCGATCGCCCGGATCTGCACGTAGTTGCCCAGGCGGATGCCGCGCGACTTGTCGGTGACCTTGCGGATCATCTGCGTCACGGCGACGTCGGTGCCGGGCTTGTCCTTGTAGAAGCCCGACTTCTCGGTCAACTGGTAGGCGGCGGTGGTGATCGGCAGGTAGCCGGTGCGCTTGTGGCTGGCCGACTGGACCTCGGGGCTCGACAGGTAGCTGAAGAACCTGGCGACGCCCTTGTATTCCTCGGGCTTCTTGCCGGCGAGGACCCAGAGGCTGGCGCCGCCGATCACGGTGTTCTGCGGCGCACCGGGAACGTCGGGGTAGTACGGCAGCGGCGCCAGCGCGTAGGCGAACTTGGCGTTCTTGGCGACGTTGCCGTAGAAGCCCGACGACGTGTTGATCATCGCGCACTCGCCGGAGATGAAGCTGGCCTCGGGCACGTTGCCGCGGCCCTTGTAGACGAACAGGCCCTGCTTGGCCATGTTGGCGAGGTTTTCGATATGGCGAACATGCAGTGGCGAGTTGACCTTCATGCGCGCGTCGAGGCCGGCCAGGCCGTTCTGCCTGGTCGCGAACTCGACGTTGTGCCAGGCAGAGAAGCTCTCCATCTGCGTCCAGCCCTGCCAGGCCGTCGTGAACGGGCACTTGTGGCCGCTCGCCTTCAGCTTGGCAGCCGCGGAGACGACCTCGGGCCAGGTGCTCGGCGCCTTCTCGGTGTCGATGCCCGCGGCCTTGAACGCGTCCTTGTTGAAGTAGAAGATCGTCGTCGAGCTGTTGAACGGAAAGCTCAGCATCTGCCCGTTCGGCGCGGTGTAATAGCCCGCCACCGCCGGCACGTAGGCGCCCGGATCGAACTTCTCGCCGGCGTCCTTCATGACCTTGCCGACCGGCACGATGGCGCCCTTGCTCGCCATCATCGTCGCCGTGCCGACCTCGAACACCTGCAGGATGTTGGGCGCGTTGCCGGCACGGAAGGCGGCGATCGCCGCGGTCATCGACTCGTCGTAGCTGCCCTTGAAGGTCGGCACGACCTTGTATTCCTTCTGGCTGGCGTTGAAGTCCTTCGCCAGGTCGTTGACCCACTCGCCGTTGACGGCCGTCATCGAATGCCACCACTGGATTTCGACCTGCGCATGGGCCGGCGCCGAGAAGGCGGCAAGCGCGGCGAGCGAGCACGAGACGAGAAACTTCAACTTCATGACGACTCCGTGAAATGGGCGCGCAAGGCGCGCAGGGCCCGCGGCATTCTCGCGGCCCGTTGTGACAGCCGCATTTATCGCCCGCGGCGTGCGCCGCGGGCAAGCGGGATAACCCGCCGCAATCGCCTGACGGCGCGGGCATTTGCTGCGCTGCGGTAGGATGCCCCGCGCTCCGACAAACCCTGGTCGAGACCCGCGCCCACGCCTTGAACGCCCCGCTGCCGCTCACCCACATCACCGCCGCCGAATCCGGCATGGCGGCGGCGCCGCGCCTGCGCGAGATTCCCTACAACTACACCTCGTTTTCCGACCGCGAGATCGTCATCCGCCTGCTCGGCGCGCGCGCCTGGGAGGTGCTGGGACTCCTTCGCAGCGAGCGCCGCACCGGCCGCTCGGCACGCATGCTCTACGAGGTGCTGGGCGACATCTGGGTGGTGCAGCGCAATCCTTATCTGCAGGACGACATGCTCGACAACCCGCGCCGGCGCAGGTTGCTGATCGAGGCGCTGCAGCACCGGCTGGGCGAAGTCGAGAAGCGCCGGACGCCGGCCGCCGACGCGGCGCGTGACGCGGTGGTGGGCGAGCTGCTGCAGCTTTCGCGCTCTGCCGTCGACGCCTTCGCGGCGCAGTTTCGCGCCGTCTGGGACCTGCGCAAGCGCACCGTGCGGCGCCTGTCGCGCGTGACCGCCAAGGACAACATCAAGTTCGACGGCCTGTCGCGCGTCTCGCACGTCACCGACGCCACCGATTGGCGCGTCGAGTACCCCTTCGTCGTGCTCACGCCTGACACCGAGGCCGAGATGGCGGCACTGGTGGCCGGTTGCATCGAGCTGGGCCTGACCATCATCCCGCGCGGCGGCGGCACCGGCTACACCGGCGGCGCGATCCCGCTCACCTGGGCCAGCGCCGTCATCAACACCGAGAAGCTCGAGGCGATGACCGAAGTCGAGCGCGTCGCGTTGCCCGGCGTCGAGGGCGAGGTGGCGACGATCTGGACCGAGGCCGGCGTCGTCACGCAGCGGGTCGCCGATGCGGCCGAGCGCGCCGGCTATGTCTTCGCCGTCGACCCGACCTCGGCCGAGGCCTCGTGCATCGGCGGCAACGTCGCCATGAACGCGGGCGGCAAGAAGGCGGTGCTCTGGGGTACGGCGCTCGACAACCTGGCCTCCTGGCGCATGGTCACGCCCGATGCGAAGTGGCTGGAGGTGACCCGCCTCGACCACAACCTCGGCAAGATCCACGACCCGCCGATGGCGAGCTTCGAGCTGCGTTACTTCGATGCGAGCGGCAAGAAGGTCGAGCGCACCGAACGACTCGACATTCCGGGCGCCGCATTCCGCAAGGAAGGGCTCGGCAAAGACGTCACCGACAAGTTCCTCGCCGGCCTGCCGGGCATCCAGAAGGAGGGCTGCGACGGCCTCATCACGTCGGCGCGCTGGATCGTGCACACGATGCCCAAGCACGTGCGCACCGTCTGCCTCGAGTTCTTCGGCAACGCGAAAGACGCGGTGCCTTCGATCGTCGAGATCCGCGACTACATGTTCGCTCTCGCCGCCAACGCCGGCGACGGGCCGCGCGTGCTGCTCGCCGGCCTCGAGCACCTCGACGACCGCTACCTGAAGGCGGTCGGCTACGCGACCAAGAGCAAGCGCGGCGGCCTGCCGAAGATGGCCTTGTTCGGCGACATCGTCGGCGACGACGCCGATGCGGTAGCCCGCGCCACGAGCGAGGTCGTGCGCATCGCCAACGCGCGCTCGGGCGAAGGCTTCGTCGCCGTCAGCGCCGAGGCGCGCAAGAAGTTCTGGCTCGACCGCAAGCGCACCGCGGCGATCAGCAAGCACACCAACGCCTTCAAGATCAACGAGGATGTCGTCATCCCGCTGCCGAGGATGGGCGAGTACTCGGAGGGCATCGAGCGCATCAACATCGAGCTGAGCCTGGCCAACAAGCTGGCGCTGGTCGATCGCCTCGAAGCCTTCTTCGAAAGCGGCCACCTGCCGCTCGGCAAGAGCGACGACGCCGGCGAGATCGCCTCGGCCGAGCTGCTCGAGGACCGGGTGCAGCAGGCGCTGGCGCTGCTGCGCGACGTCGGCTCGCAGTGGCGCGGCTGGCTGGAGAGCCTGGACCGGCCATCGGCCGACGAGCCGACTCGCACCGTCTTCGCGCTGCTCCAGGACCACACGCTGCGCGCCTCGTGGAAGACGCAGATCCGCGCGCCCTTGCAATCGATCTTCGCCGGCGCGGCGCTGAAGCCGATCGTCGACGAGTGTGAAAGGCTCCACGCCGAGGTGCTGAAGGGCCGCGTCTGGGCGGCCCTGCACATGCACGCCGGCGACGGCAACGTGCACACCAACATCCCCGTCAACAGCGACAACTACGCGATGCTGCAGACGGCGCACGAGGCCGTCGTGCGGATCATGAAGCTGGCCCGGGACCTCGACGGCGTGATCTCGGGCGAGCACGGCATCGGCATCACCAAGCTCGAGTTCGTGACCGACGACGAGCTCGCCGCCTTCACCGACTACAAGCGGCGCGTCGATCCGGAGGGCCGCTTCAACAAGGGCAAGCTGCTGCGCGGCGCCCGCTTCGCGCGCACGGAGGCGGGCGAAGCGACCGAACTGGTGAAGGCCGACCTGACCAACGCCTACACGCCGAGCTTCGGCCTGATGGGGCACGAGTCGCTGATCATGCAGCAGAGCGACATCGGCGACATCGCCAGCTCGATCAAGGACTGCCTGCGCTGCGGCAAGTGCAAGCCGGTCTGCACGACGCACGTGCCGCGCGCCAACCTGCTCTACAGCCCGCGCAACAAGATCCTCGCCACCTCGCTGCTCGTCGAGGCTTTTCTGTATGAAGAACAGACGCGGCGCGGCATCTCGATCAAGCACTGGGAGGAGTTCGAGGACGTCGCCGACCACTGCACCGTCTGCCACAAATGCCTGGCGCCGTGCCCGGTCGACATCGACTTCGGCGACGTCTCGATGAACATGAGGAACCTCCTGCGCAAGATGGGGCAGAAGAGCTTCCGCCCGGCCAATGCGGCGGCGATGTTCTTCCTCAACGCGACGCAACCCGAGACGATCAAGGTCATGCGCACGGCGATGGTCGACGTCGGCTTCAAAGCGCAGCGCGCGGCCAACAATTTCCTGCGCGGCCTGGCCAACAAGCAGACCGCGGCGCCGCGCTCGACCGTCGGCAAGACACCGCTCAAGGAGCAGGTGATCCACTTCATCAACAAGAAGATGCCGGGCGGCCTGCCAAACAAAACGGCGCGTGCGCTGCTCGACATCGAGGACAAGGACTACGTCCCGATCATCCGCAACCCGAAGGCGACCAACGCCGACACCGAAGCGGTCTTCTACTTCCCTGGTTGCGGCTCCGAGCGCCTGTTCTCGCAAGTCGGGCTGGCGACGCAGGCGATGCTCTGGCACGCCGGCGTGCAGACGGTGCTGCCACCCGGCTACCTGTGCTGCGGCTACCCGCAACGCGGCTCGGGCGATTACGACAAGGCCGAGAAGATCATCACCGACAACCGGGTGCTCTTCCACCGCGTCGCCAACACCCTGAACTACCTCGACATCAAGACCGTGGTGGTGAGCTGCGGCACCTGCTACGACCAGCTGCAGGGCTACAAGTTCGAAGAGATCTTTCCCGGCTGCCGGATCATCGACATCCACGAATACCTGCTCGAAAAAGGCATCACCCTCGGCGGCGCCAGCGGCCCCGACGCGGCCGCGCCCGGCTATCTTTTCCACGACCCCTGCCACAGCCCGATGAAGCTGCGCGAGCCGATGGCGACGGTGAAGGCGCTGGTCGGCGAGAACGTGAAGAAGAGCGACCGCTGCTGCGGCGAGAGCGGCACGTTCGGCATTACCCGTCCCGACATCGCCACCCAGGTTCGCTTTCGCAAGGAAGAAGAACTGCGCAAGGACGAGGTGGCGCTGCGCTCGATGATCGCGGTAACGAATCCCGAGGAGCCCGTCAAGGCCAACCTGAAGATCCTCACTTCGTGCCCGAGCTGTCTGCAAGGCCTGCAGCGCTACAAGGGTGACCTGCAGAATGGCCTGCTCGAGGCCGACTACATCGTCGTCGAGATGGCGAATCGCATCCTCGGCGAAGACTGGATGCCGGAGTACGTGGCGCTGGCCAACGAGGGCGGGATCGAGCGGGTGCTGGTCTAGCCGCGCTCTACTCGCGCTCGAAGCGCAACGTCTGGCCGCCTTGCATCAAGGTCAGCGATGCCGGTTGCGAGCCCTCCGCGAACTCGATCTCGAGCGGCGTGATCTTTGCGAAGAAGCGGCGTGGCGCCTTGGCGAACAGCGGGAACGCGCCCTGTCCGGTCGCTTGCGCCCACAGCTCGCCGTCGCGCACGCTCACCGTGAGCTTGAACTGCGGGCGCAGCGCGTACACACCGGCCAGCGGCGCCAGCTGCTCGGGCGTCATCGCGACGATTGGCTGACGGGTCAGGCTCAGGTCCTTGGTCGGCACGCTTTCGTCGAGCAGGTGCAAGGCGAGATCGTTGACTTCGACCATCGCGTTCGCGACGACTGCCGCCGCGCGCTGGCGCTCGGGGTCGAGCCATAGCGACGAAGAGAAGCCGCCGGTGCCGCCGTCGTGCGTCAGCACCGTGCGTCCGTTCAAGGGCGCGCGAAGCCAGGCCAGCCCGATCGGATTGATCTCGCTGGGACCGGCCGCGTGTCGTTTCTGCGCCAGCCGGAAGGCTTCGCCGAGGGATGTGGTGTCGGGTGACAGTGCGGCCTGGGCATAGCGCGCCAGGTCGGCGGCCGGCATGACGAGCGCGCCGGCACCAGCGAGCACGTCGAGATGCCAGTGCGGGACGGGCCGCTTCTCGCCATCGTGGCCGTCGGCCAGGCCGGCGATCGCCCGCCCGGGCAGCGCCAGCGCAGTTCGGCTCATGCCGAGCGGACGCAGCACCCGCTCGACGAGCAGTTCCGGATAGCTGCTGCCCTCGGCGCGTCCCAGCGCGTAGCCGAGCAGGCCGAAGCCGAGGTTCGAGTACTCCCAACGCGTGTCGCGGGCGACGGTCGGCTTGAAGCCGCGCAGGAAGTCGAGCAGGCGGTTCTCGTCGTAATCGGCGTAAGGGTCGGCGGGGTCTTTCGGAGCCATGTTGGTCGGCAGGCGCGGCAGGCCGGAGCGATGCGTCGCGACGTCGACCCAGCGGATGGGCGCCCCGGCCGAATCGCGCAGCGTCACGCCGCCCAAGGCGCTTTCGACCGGATCGTCGAGGGCGAAGCGACGACGCACGACCGCGTCGGCCAGCAGAAGCGCAGTGAAGGTCTTGGTGATCGAGCCGATCTCGAACAGTGCGTCGTCGCGCAGCGGAACCCCTGCGCGCGCCTGCCCTTGGGCCGCTACCGAAACGGCCCCGCGCTCGATCTGCAACGCGACCAGGCCGACGCCCTGCTGCGCAAGGCGCGCCTTCAGCAAGGCGGTGGTCGGCTCGGCGGCCAGCGCGCGCGCCCGGCGCGGCCAAGCCAGGCAGAGCGCGGTTGCGGCAGGCAGCGTCTGCAACAGGCGGCGCCGGATGCGATCGGGCAAAGGCGCGGTTCGGGAGATCATCTGAAGACTGCGCTGTTTGCAAGGGGCGTGTGCGCGGAATCTTATCGACTGGGCCACCCTGTGGCGCCGACGCCGCGCCAATCTCCCCCATGACGCCGTGGCTCGCTTCGCTTCGTTAGACTTCCCTCGCCCTTCTTCTTCCTCCCATGGCCGGCCTCACACAGCAGACTCCGCAGCCGCTCGCGATCACCGTGCATGCGCTGTCACGCGTGCTCGAGGTCGGCTTCGACAACGGCAAGACCTTTCGCATTCCGTTCGAGCTGATGCGCGTCTACTCACCCTCCGCCGAAGTGCAGGGCCATGGTCCGGGGCAGGAAGTGCTGCAAACCGGCAAGCGCGAGGTCGAGCTCACCGCGCTCGAGCCGGTCGGCAACTATGCAGTGCAGCCGCGCTTTTCCGATGGCCACGAGTCCGGCATATTTTCCTGGGACTACCTGTTCTTTCTCGGCTCGCAGCAGGACGACCTCTGGAAGCAATACGAGGAGCGCCTGGCGAAGAAAGGCGCGAGCCGTGACGCGCCGATGGCCGCAGCTTCGGCCTCGTCGTGCGGCCACTCGCACTGACATGACGCCCCCACGCTCACTTCGTTCACTGCCCCCCGAGGGGGCGCTCGGCGCCATTCGGGCGGCCGGGCAGGCACCGATGCCATGAGCGAAACCCACTTCGGCTACACCAAGGTCGATGCGTCGACCAAGGCCGAGCGCGTGCGCGGCGTGTTCGACTCGGTGGCGCCGAAGTACGACGTCATGAACGACCTGATGTCGTTCGGCCTGCATCGCGCCTGGAAGGCCTACACCGTGGCGGTGGCCAACGTACGCCCCGGCGACAAGGTGCTCGACCTGGCCGGCGGCACCGGCGACCTGGCGCGTGCCTTTGCCGGGCCGGTGGGCGAGGCCGGCCTGGTCGTTCACACCGACATCAACGAGGCGATGCTGCGCCAGGGCCGCGACCGCCTGCTCGACGAAGGCCGCGTGTTGCCCACCGTGCTCTGCGACGCCGAGACCCTGCCGTTCGCGACCGGCTCCTTCGATCTCGTCAGCGTCGCCTTCGGCCTGCGCAACATGACGCACAAGGACAAGGCGCTGGCCGAGATGGCACGGGTGCTGAAGACGGGCGGCCGGCTGCTCGTGCTCGAGTTCTCCAAGGTCGCGGCGCCGCTCGAGAAAGCCTACGACTGGTACTCGTTCAAGGTGCTGCCGTGGATCGGCCAGCGCGTCGCCGGCGACGGCGCGAGCTATCGCTATCTGGCCGAGTCGATCCGCGTCCATCCCGATGCCGCCGAGCTGAAGGCGATGATGAAGACGGCTGGTTTTGCCCACGTCGACGTGCACAAGCTCGCCGCCGGCGTCGTCGCCCTGCATGTGGGGATCAAGTGCTGAGCTTCGTCACCGGCCTGTGGGCCGCGCTGAGCGCGCGCGGCGTGCCGCTCGGTGCGCGCGGCATGATCACCGTGGCGGGCACCATGATGCTGCTGGGCAGCGCGCTCTGGCTCTGGCGGCGCCAGCAGGCGCGCGCCGCGGGTGCGGCATCGTCGGGCGCCGCGGCGTCATGCTCGATCGTCACCCGGCAGGCGCACTTCGCGATTCCCGAGGGACTCGACGGCGAGCAGGTCCTGGCCGCGGCACGCGGCCGCTTCATGGGCCTGCAGGCGGCATGGGACGCGCGCGATGTGCCGACTTTGCAGAACCTGACGACGCCCGAGATGCTCGAAGAGCTCATGCATGTGCTCACGGCGCGCGAGGCGGGCACCAGCCGCACCGACGTCATCACGCTGCATGCCGAGTTGCTTGGCCTCGAGGAGCTGAGCGCGGCGTATCTGGCGAGCGTCGAGTTCTCCGGCCTGATCCGCGAATCGGCCGAGCAGGGCGCGGTGCCGTTTCGCGAGCTGTGGATGCTGGCCTGCACGAAAGACGGCACGCCTTCGTGGCGGCTGGCGCGCCAGCAGGCGCTGCTCTAGGCGCGGCTTCTAGGCGAGCGCGGCGAAGGCGCCGGCAGCGGCGTCCTTGGCCGAGACGATCGGCGCCATGCCGAGATCGGGCCAGGCGATCGCCAGGTGCGGATCGTTCCAGCGGATCGCGCGCTCGGCGGCGGGCGCGTAGTAGTCGGTCGCCTTGTAGAGAAAGTCGGCGCTGTGGCTGAGCACCAGGAAGCCATGCGCCAGGCCCGGCGCGATCCAGAGCTGGCGATGGTTCTCGCCACTGAGTTCGACGCCGTACCAGCGGCCGAAGCTGGGCGAGCCGGCGCGGATGTCGACGGCGACGTCGAACACCGCGCCCTGTGTCACGCGCACAAGCTTCCCTTGGGCATGCGGCGCGTCCTGCCAGTGCAGCCCGCGCAGCACGCCGCGCGGCGAGCGCGAATGGTTGTCCTGCACGAATTCGACGTGCCGGCCGATCGCCGCGTCGAAGGTTTTCCGGACGAATGTTTCGACGAAGAAGCCGCGCGCATCGCCGAACACGACGGGCTCGATCAGGACCACGCCGTCGATCTCAGTGGGGGTTGCCTTCATGGGATCTTGTCGGCCTTGACAGGGCAGATAGCTCGTTGATTGAGTCACTGAGAGAGCGAATCTCGGCCAGGCCAAAAAAGATTTTCACAGGGAGAGCGGAGTGCGATCGAAGACGCGCCTTTCGCGCGTAGCATTCTCGTCGTGAACGAGCGCCGCCCCTCCGATTTCGACTATCGCATCCTGCCACCGACTGCCTTTTCGCGACGCCGCGGACGCCCAACGGCCGTCGATCTATTTTCGGGTGCCGGAGGCTTGTCGCTGGGTCTCTTGAATGCAGGTTGGGATGTGCGCGGTTGTGCGGACACGTCAGTGGCTTGCGCTGCGACGCACCGACTGAACTTTCCTCGCATCCCGATCCACGTTGGGGATGTTAGCCGGCTCTCGGCCGACAACCTACTCGGAATGGCACGCCTCGATCCCGGCGCGCTGGACTTGTTGGCCGGTGGGCCGCCTTGCCAAGGCTTCAGTATTCTTGGGCAGCGTGAACGAGGCGATCCACGGAATGACTTGTTCCTCGACTTCATGCGGTTGGCCGCCGCGCTCCGTCCCAAGGTCATTCTCATTGAAAACGTTCCGGGACTGGCGACGCTGGAAGGCGGGGCAGTTCTTCGCGGCATCTCGAAGGCATTCGACGCTGCCGGGTACAACGCTGAATGCGCCGAGCTGGTCGCTGCCCAGTACGGGGTTCCGCAGCTCAGGTGGCGAATGGTGTTCATCGGCTGGCGCCGTGATCTCGGACGCAATGGTGGCTTTCCTCCCCCGACTCATGGTTTGGCCGGAATCGGCGACTTGGTCCCGAACCGCACTCTCGCCGCTTTCCTTGCGGACGGTTTTCTGAGCACTCAGGAAGCCATCAGCGATCTTCCGGTGGTCGACGCAGGACAGAAGGCATATCGATACCGAACCCCACCCTCTTGCGACTACCAAAAGGCCATGCGGACTTGCTCGGGGGCTGAGGTCGACAATCACTATGCACCGAAGATGTCCGAGATCAATCTCGCACGAATCCGTGCATTGGCTCCTGGTCAGGACTGGCGCGATTTGCCGCGCGAGCTTCTTCCGCCCGGAATGCTGCGGGCTCTGCGCAAGGACCACACCAGACGCTTTAGAAGGATGACATGGGAAGGTGTGCCTCGATCCATCATTACTCGCTTTCGCGATCCGAAGAGCGGCGAATACACACACCCCGAGCAACATCGAACCATCTCGATTCGCGAAGCTGCTCGTATCCAGTCGTTTCCGGATTGGTTTCGTTTCGAAGGAAGCCGTACCGACCAGTATGACCAAGTGGGCAATGCTGTGCCGCCTCTTTTGGCACGTGCCATAGGAATGGAAATCATGCGACTCTTGCGCTCTCGTCGGCCGCGTGTCGCGGCCGCTACTAAGAGTCGCTATCACCTGGCGATGCCGGCGACAGCTAATTTGTTCGACGAAGTTCCGGCTTGGGCATGAGTCGGTTATCGCGTGGCCCTTCGCATTTCATTGGCGAGTGGTTTGGTCATCGCATCTATCCGACGGTCGTATCGTCGCGAGAGTCGCTTGCAGATCAGCGCGATATGCGCTGTCCATTTCTGACGAAGGCGAAGGCGGCCGACACTCCCTGCATCAAACCCCCCAATGCGCGTGGTGTTTGTACTGTCACGAGCCGGCCGACCGGTCAAGGTCTGGAAGATCCCGAGAACCCTTCAAACCCGGTCAACGCGCCGACATCACGTGACTGGCTCGTCTGTCCGTATCGAGCACTCGATCCCCTCATTCTCGAATCGTGTGTTGGCCTTTTGTTCGGCTTCGACCGAGGCACTGCGGCCTACGTGATTCCGGCCGTAAGGCTGGGACGAAACGGCCCGGAAGATGCCTCAGCGGAGAAGGCAGTAGCTTCCGTTCGACGCGATGTCTCAAATCGATTGCGTCGTGGCGAGCGCGTTTTTATCTACTTCGACGAAAAGCTGGGCGGCGAACTCAGCATGCCGGGAACGGCAAACAGCCCCGAGTTCTCGTTTGATGTAACGGTCTTTGAGTTGATCCTGAAGGCCGATCGATCGGTTCACGTAGATCGCTTTGGAATCGTCGAAATTCAGACCATGGATTTCCACGGTACTTACCAACATGCGGTGCGAAACTTGACAGACGCACTTCGACTGCATGGCAAGGGCTTCGCCCAAGCGATACATGACAACCAAGCCTGGCTCTCCGAACGAATGAAGGGTCCGAACATCGCTAACGTGTTCAAGCGAACCTTCTACCAAATGATGTTCAAGTTCCAACTCGCTCAGCATCCTGTGTGCGCCGGATGTGTTCTTGCTATTCCCGAATCGGTATGGGCGTCTTGGGCGCCGCATCTGGCAAATCCGAACCCTGTCGAGCACGGCGACGGCACGTGGGACCTGTTTGCCCCCGGAGCGGGAAGGCCGTCCGCTGTGCCCGCATGGGTCTTCGTTTTCGGCCTCGACTCATCGGCACGATCCACGCCAAGCCCGGTGCAGGTTCGCAAAGTGATTGCCACCGACGCCGCCGCTATCTCCCACCATGCGCTGGTCGCGGCTCCCTCGAACAGTCTCGCGAGCATAGCTTCGCCGCGTGGAATGTTGTACCTGGCAAAAGCACGAATCAAGGTGCTTTGGCCAGAACTTGCGGCAACGATTTCGATCGACGTACCGCCGGCGCCGAGGATGCAGGAAGTGCCTCCGAGCGCTGGCACGTCTGACCCGTAGCGGGCCATCGTCGCAAACTCGCCCGCCTACAATCGGCGCATGTTCGAGGCCATGAAAGCGCTCGCGGAACGCTCGGTGATGGAGCGGCTCGTGCTGCTCCTAAACCACGTGATTTCTGCCGAGCCGCAGGCCATGGAGCGGTTGCGCGGGCATGCCGGCAAGAGCCTGCGCTTCGAGTCCGAGGGCTGGCCATCGCTCCTGCCGCCGCCGTCGCCGATCGCCCTTCGCGTCACGCCGCCGGGCCTCGTCGAATGGATCGAGGAGCCGGGCGACTGGGTGCCCGATCTGCGCGCCGCCATCGAGGCATCGAATCCGGCGCTCGCTTTCGCCAAGTTCATGGTCGGCGAACGGCCCACGCTGCGCATCGAGGGCGACGCCGCCTTCGCCGCCGACCTGAACTGGCTGATCGAGAACCTGCGCTGGGACGCGCAGGAAGATCTCTCGCGCCTTGTCGGCGACGCGCCGGCGCGCGAGATCGCCCGCTTCGGCAACGCCCTGGCCAAGGCGATCCGCGAGGCCGCCAAGGCGCTCGACGGTTTTGCCCGGCGCGCCGATCGCCCCGGCGCGCCGCCGGCCGCCTAGGGCTGGCTGCGACCCTCCGATGAGGCATATCGCCCGGCTCGTCTTCATCTGGGTCACGGTCTTTCGCTTCGGGCTCGACGAGCTGGCGCTGTCGAGCTTTCGCCAGCGCTGGGTGCGCCGCTTCGTCAGCGTGCTTACCTTCGGCCGGCGCCTCTCGGCGCCGCGCGGCGAGCGGCTGCGCCTGGGCCTCGAGACACTGGGCCCGATCTTCGTCAAGTTCGGCCAGGTGCTCTCGACGCGGCGCGACCTGCTGCCGGCCGACATCGCCGAAGAGCTGGCCAAGCTGCAGGACCGCGTGCCGCCTTTTCCGGAAGACCAGGCGCGCGCCGCCGTCGAGCGCGCCTTCGGCCGGCCGATCGACGCGATCTTCGCCAGCTTCCACGCGGCGCCGGTGGCGAGCGCCTCGATCGCGCAGGTGCACTTCGCGGTCCTGAAGAGTGGCCGCGAGGTGGCGGTCAAGGTGCTTCGGCCGGGCATGCTGGCGGCGATCGACGACGACATCGCCCTCATGCGCCAGCTCGCGCGCTGGGTCGAGCGGCTCTTCGTCGACGGCAAGCGGTTGAAGCCACGCCAGGTCGTCGCCGAGTTCGACAACTACCTCCACGACGAGCTCGACCTCGTGCGCGAAGCGGCCAACGCCTCGCAGCTGCGCCGCAACATGCAAGGTCTCGGCCTGGTCATGGTGCCGGAGATGGTGTGGGACCTGTGCACGCCGAACGTCATCGTCATGGAGCGCATGGACGGCGTGCCGATCAGCCACGTGCAGCGGCTGAAGGACGCCGGCGTCGACATTCCCAAGCTGGCACGCGACGGCGTGACCATCTTCTTCACCCAGGTGTTCCGCGACGGCTTCTTCCACGCCGACATGCACCCGGGCAACATCCAGGTCTCGATCGCGCCGGAGACCTTCGGCCGCTACGTCTCGCTCGACTTCGGCATCGTCGGCACGCTGACGCAGGTCGACAAGGACTACCTGGCGCAGAACTTCATCGCCTTCTTCCACCGCGACTACAAGCGCGTCGCCGAGCTGCACGTCGAGAGCGGCTGGGTGCCGCCGATGACGCGAATCGACGAGCTCGAGGGCGCCATCCGCGCCGTCTGCGAGCCGCAGTTCGACCGGCCGCTCAAGGACATCTCGCTCGGCCAGGTGCTGCTGCGCCTGTTTCAGACCTCGCGCCGTTTCAACGTCGAGATCCAGCCGCAGCTCGTGCTGCTGCAGAAGACGCTGCTCAACGTCGAGGGACTCGGCCGCGACCTCGACCCCGAGCTCGACCTGTGGAGCACCGCCAAGCCCTTTCTCGAGCGCTGGATGGACGAGCAGGTCGGCTGGCGCGGTCTGATGCTCCAGCTCGAGAAGGAAGCACCGCGCTACGTCCATCTGCTGCCGCAACTGCCGCGCCTGATCCACGCCGCATTGCAGCCGCCACCGCCCAGCCAGCAGCACACGCTCGAGGCCCTGCTCGCCGAGCAACGGCGCACCAACCGGCTGCTGTCGGGGGTGATCCTGGCGGCGATCGGTTTCGTCGTCGCCCTGATCGTCATCCAGCTGATCACCCGCTTCCACTAGGGCTGCCCCGGCGAAAGAAGCCTCGACATTTATACTGCCGGGTTGTCTTTTCCGGACCCGCCAGGGGCCAGCGATGCCGATCTATGCCTACCGGTGCTCCCAGTGCGGCCATGCGCAAGACGTGCTGCAGCGCATGGCCGACCCGGTATTGACCGTCTGCCCGGCCTGCGGGCAGGCGACCTACGTCAAGCAGGTCACGGCAGCGGGCTTCCAGCTCAAGGGCTCGGGCTGGTACGTGACCGACTTCCGTGGCGACAACAAGCCGGCCAAGTCGGCCGAGACGGCCGAGGCCGGCAAGGACGGCTCGAAAGACGCCGGCAAGGGCGACGCCAAAAGCGGTGACGCGCCAGGCGCAGGCGCAGGCGCCGAGGCCAAGGGCGAGAGCAAGGGCACGGAAAACGGCAAGAAGGCCGAAGCCGCGCCCGCGCCGGCCGCTGCGCCCAGCCCGGCGCCGGCACCCGCCACCCCGGCCTCGCCGGGAAAGACGGGCAGTTGAGCCCGCACGCGCCGTGAAGAAATATCTCCTCGCCGGCCTGCTCGTCTGGCTGCCCTTGGCGGTGACCATCTGGGTCCTGCAGGCGGTGCTCGGCCTGCTCAACGGCGTGTTCGTCTGGCTGCTCAGCGGCTCGCAGGTGGTGCTGCCGGCGGCCAGCCAGTCGTTTATCGAGATGCTGCAGAAGATCCCCGGCCTGGGCGTCATCGTCATGGTGATCGGCCTCTTGCTCACGGGTGTGTTCGCCACCAACATCTTCGGCCAGTGGGCGCTGCGCCAGGGCCATCGGCTGCTCAACAAGATCCCGATCGTCAAGTCGATCTACAGCTCGGTGCAGCAGGTCTCGGACACGCTGTTTTCGAGCAGCGGCAACGCCTTTCGCGAGGCCGTGCTGGTGCAGTATCCATTGCAGGGCGCATGGACGATCGCCTTCGTCACCGGCAAGCCGGGCGGCGAGGCGGCCAGTCACCTGAGCGGCGACTACCTGAGCATCTATGTGCCGACGACGCCGAATCCCACCTCGGGATTTTTCCTGATGCTGCGCCGCTCCGACGTGATCCCGCTGGCGATGAGCGTCGACGACGCGCTCAAGTACGTGATCTCGATGGGCGTCGTCGCGCCCGCCACGGCGACCGACCGGGCGCCGCTGCCGTTGCGAAATTCGATCGGCTGAGCGCCCGGCGAGCGCTCAGCCCGACGACCGCGCGCGGCTTCGGCGTCGCGCGGCCAGCGCCCCTCATGGCGGCGACGCGCGAAAGGAAATCCGTGCGTCTCGCGACCCCTCGAGAAGAATGTCTGGAGTGATGTGATGAGAACGACGTATTGCGGCCTGGTGAGCGAATCGCTGCTCGGCCAGACGGTCACGCTGATGGGCTGGGCGCATCGCCGCCGAGATCATGGCGGCGTGATCTTCATCGACCTGCGCGACCGCGAGGGCCTGGTCCAGATCGTCTGCGATCCGGACCGCGCGGCGACCTTCGCCGTCGCCGAGGAAGTGCGCAACGAGTTCTGCCTGAAGGTGACCGGCTTGGTACGCGCCCGCCCGACCGGCACCGACAACGCCAACCTGACGAGCGGCAAGGTCGAGGTGCTCTGCCACGAGCTCGAGGTGCTGAACCCGAGCGTCACGCCGCCGTTCCAGCTCGACGAGGAAAACCTCTCCGAGACGACCCGTCTCACGCACCGCGTGCTCGACCTGCGCCGGCCGCAGATGCAGCGCAACATGATGCTGCGCTATCGCGTCGCCATGGAGGTGCGCAAGTTTCTCGACGCCAACGGCTTCATCGACATCGAGACGCCTATGCTCACCAAGAGCACGCCGGAGGGTGCACGCGACTACCTGGTGCCGAGCCGCGTGCACGACGGCATGTTCTTCGCGCTGCCGCAATCGCCGCAGCTCTTCAAGCAGTTGCTGATGGTGGCCGGCTTCGACCGCTACTACCAGATCACCAAGTGCTTTCGCGACGAGGACCTGCGCGCCGACCGGCAGCCCGAGTTCACGCAGATCGACATCGAGACCTCCTTCCTCGACGAAGAGGAGATCCGGGCGATGTTCGAAGGCATGATCCGCAGCACCGTGCAGCACGCCATCGGCGTCGAGCTGCCGCCGTTTCCGGTCATGACCTACACCGATGCGATGCGGCTCTATGGCTCCGACAAGCCCGACCTGCGCGTCAAGCTGCAGCTCACCGAGCTGACCGGCGTGATGGCCGACGTCGACTTCAAGGTCTTCTCGACGCCTGCCCGGATGAAGGGCGGCCGCGTCGCGGCGCTGCGCATTCCGGGCGGCGGCGAGATGACGCGCGGCGAGATCGACGCCTACACCGAGTTCGTCAAGATCTACGGTGCCAAGGGGCTGGCCTGGATCAAGGTCAACGACGTTGCCAAGGGCCGCGAGGGCCTGCAGTCGCCGGTCGTCAAGAACCTGCACGACACGGCGCTGGCCGAGGTGCTGAAGCGCACCGGCGCCGAGAACGGCGACCTGATCTTCTTCGGCGCCGACAAGGGCTCGGTCGTCAACGACGCGCTCGGCGCGCTGCGCGTCAAGGTCGGGCACAGCGACTTCGGCAAGGCGCACGGCCTCGTGCAGGGCGAGTGGGAGCCGCTCTGGGTGGTCGACTTTCCGATGTTCGAGTACGACGAAGGCGCCGGCCGCTGGAACGCCGTGCACCATCCCTTCACCTCGCCGAAGGACGGCCACGAGGACTGGCTCGAGACCGAGCCCGGCCGCTGCGTCGCCAAGGCCTACGACGTGGTGCTGAACGGCATCGAGCTCGGCGGCGGCTCGGTGCGTATCCACAAGGAAGACGTGCAGAGCAAGGTGTTCCGGGCGCTCAAGATCGACGCCGAGGAGGCGCAGGCCAAGTTCGGCTTCCTGCTCGACGCCCTGCAGTACGGCGCGCCGCCGCACGGCGGCATCGCCATCGGCCTCGACCGCTTCGTCATGCTGCTGGTCAAGGCCGAGTCGCTGCGCGACGTCATCGCCTTCCCGAAGACGCAGCGCGCGCAGGACCTGCTCACCAACGCGCCGGGTCCGGTCGACGAGAAGCAGTTGCGCGAGCTGCACATCCGGTTGCGCAGCACGCAAGCGACATGACAGCCCCCACGCTCACTTCGTTCGCTGCCCTCCGAGGGGGCGCAGCCGGGCTTGGGAGCGGCCCGGCGCCCGGCCGGGCTACATGAATTCGATGGGCGAGCGACGGTTCAAGATCCCCGAATCCGTCCTCGTCGTCATCCACACGGCCGAGTTGGAGGTGCTGCTGCTCGAGCGCGCCGACCGTCCCGGCTTCTGGCAGAGCGTGACCGGATCGAAAGACCGGGTCGACGAGCCGCTCGTCGACACCTGCCGGCGCGAGGTCGAGGAAGAGACCGGCATCGTCGTGGGCGAGCTGCCTGCGCACGCCGATTGCCTGCGCGACTGGGCGATGAGCAACGTCTACGACATCTATCCGCAATGGCAGCATCGTTATGCTCCTGGCGTGATCCAGAACACCGAGCACGTCTTCGGCCTCCGGGTGCCGCGCGCCACGCCGGTGCGCCTGGCGCCGCGCGAGCACCTGCGCTACGAGTGGCTCGACTGGCGGGCGGCCGCCGACAAGTGCTTTTCGCCCTCGAATGCCGAGGCGATCCTGCACCTGCCGCGCTTTCTCGCCTGACCCGCCGCATGCGCATCCTTGCTCCGACCACGATGTCGAGTGGCCACATCCGCGTCGCCACCTACAACATCCACAAGGGCGTGCGCGGCGTCGGCCCGAGAAAGCGCCTCGAGATCCACAACCTGGTGCTCGGCATCGAGGCGCTCGACACCGACCTCGTCTTCCTGCAGGAAGTGCGGCGCATGAACCGCGCCGAGGCGCGCCAGTTTCCCGACACCAAGATCGGCTGGCCGAAGATGCCGCAGGCCGACTATCTCGCCCCCGACGGCTACGAGGTCGCCTACCGCACCAACGCAGTGACCCGCGACGGCGAGCACGGCAACGCCCTGCTGTCGCGCTGGCCGCTCGGCGACATCGGCCACCACGACGTCTCCGACCACCGCTTCGAGCAGCGTGGCCTGCTGCACGTGCCGGTCGCCTGGAACGGCACCACCGTGCATTCGATCGTCGCCCATTTCGGCCTCATCCATTCCAGCCGGGTGCGCCAGGCGCAGCGCCTGGGCGAGTTCATCGAGGCCAACGTGCCGAACGGCGACGCGGTGATCGTCGGTGGCGACTTCAACGACTGGGGCGGCAAGCTCGACGAGCTGATGAAATCGTGCTCGCTGGTGCGCGCCTGCGTTCCGGGCGACCCACCGGCGCGCTTCAACACCTTTCCGTCCCGCATCCCGCTGTTCTCGATGGACCGCATCTACGTGCGCGGATTCCGCTGCGTCGGCACGACGGTGCCGCGTGGCGCGGCCTGGGCGCGCATGTCCGACCACCTGCCGCTCGTCGCCGAACTCGCGCTGCTCTGATCATTCGTCCCATGGCCGAATCGAAACGCGACGCCTCGGCCACGCGGGCGCTCCGGCCCGGTCACGACATCGCGCTGTTCAAGGGTGGCGAGGCGCTGTTCGCCGCGCTGGTCGAGGCGATCGACGCCGCTCGTGCAGAGGTCCTGCTCGAGACCTACATCTTCGAATTTCGCGGTGCGCCGCTGCGCGTCGCCGAGGCGCTGGAGCGCGCGGCGGCGCGCGGCTTGAAGGTACGCGTCGTCGTCGACGGCGTCGGCACCGGCGACATCCCGGCCGACTGGCAGGCGCGCTGGAGCGCCGCCGGCCTGCACTGGCGCGTCTTCAACCCGGCGCGCGGCTGGCGCTTGCTGTTGCCCAAGCGCTGGCGGCGCATGCACCGCAAGCTCTGCGTCGTCGACGGTCGAATCGCCTTTTGCGGCGGTATCAACCTGCTCGACGACTACCTCGATCCGACGCACGGCAGGCTCGATCAGCCGCGCTTCGACTTCGCGGTTCGCGTCACCGGCCCGCTCGTCGCCGACGCGCACGAGACGATGACGCGGCTCTGGCTGCGCCTGCAGGTGACGCGTGAAGCGAAGACCTACGACTTCGCCGAGGCGCTCGAGGCGGTGCGGAGAGCCGCGCGTGCGGGCACCGACATGCATGACACCGAAATCGCCGCCAAGGACTACGACGCCAGCGCGCACGCGGCCCGGCTCGAAGGCCGCGGCCTGCTCGCCGGCCTGGTGCTGCGCGACAACCTGCGCTTTCGCAAGCGCATCGAGCACTTCTACCGCTACGCGATCGCCCAGGCGAAGAGCGAGGTCCTGATCGCCAATGCCTACTTCGTACCCGGCATCGCCCTGCAGCGGGCGCTGCTGAGGGCCGCCCGGCGCGGCGTGCGCGTCACGCTGCTGCTGCAAGGGCGCTACGAATACTTCATGCAGCATCACACCAGCCGCGCCATGTACGGCGTGATGCTCGCCGCCGGCATCGAGATCGTCGAGTACGAGCCGAGCTTCCTGCATGCCAAGGTGGCGGTGTTCGACGGACCGCAGGGCGCGATCGCCACCGTCGGCTCGTCGAACCTCGATCCGTTCAGTCTGCTCCTTGCTCGCGAGGCCAACGTGTTCGTGCGCGACGACGCCTTCGCCGCCGAGCTGCGCGGGCATCTGATCGAGGCGGTGAGCAAGGTCGGCGCTCGCGTCGATTCCTCGGCGCACATGAAGCGGCCCTTCGTCGTGCGCGGCCTCGCCTGGCTGGCCTATGCGTTGATGCGGCTCGCCTTGTTCGCGACGAGGCATCGCTACTGATGGTGATGCAATGAGCGACGACGACCTCGTCGTCCAGCGCCGCGAGGGCCTGTACTGCCCGCAAGGCGACTTCTTCATCGACGCGTGGCGGCCGGTCGAGCGCGCCGTCATCACGCATGCCCACGCCGATCATTCGCGGCGCGGCCACGGCCACTACCTGGCTGCCGCGGCGGCCGAGGGCGTGCTGCGCGCGCGGCTCGGCGAGATCGATCTGCAGACGTTGCCGTACGGCGAGGCGATCCTGCACCAGGGCGTGCGCGTGAGCTTCCATCCGGCCGGCCATGTGCTGGGCTCCGCCCAAGTGCGGCTCGAGCATGCCGGCAAGGTCTGGGTCGCCTCGGGCGACTACTACCTCGCCGGCGACCACGCCGATCCGCGCGAAGACAACGCCACCTGCGCGCCGTTCGAGCCGGTGCGCTGCCACTGCTTCATCACCGAGTCGACCTTCGGCCTGCCGATCTACCGCTGGCAGCCGCAGGCCGAGCTGTTCGCTTCGATCGACGCCTGGTGGCGCGGCAACGCCGAGGCCGGCCGCGCGAGCCTGCTCATGGGCTACAGCTTCGGCAAGGCGCAGCGCATCCTGGCCGGCGTCGACCGCACGATCGGGCCGATCTTCGTGCACGGCGCGGTCGAGCCGCTGAATCGCGCCTACCGCGCCGCCGGCGTCGACATTCCCGAGACGCCGATCGCCACCGAAGTGAGCGACAGGACCTTGTTCCGGCGCGCCCTGATCGTCGCGCCGCCTTCGGTGCGGGGCTCGACCTGGACGCGCCGCTTCGGCGACTACAGCGACGCCTTTGCGAGCGGCTGGATGCAGCTGCGCGGCGCGCGCCGACGCCGCTCGGTCGACCGCGGCTTCGTGCTCAGCGATCACGCCGACTGGCCGGGGCTGCAGCGCGCGATCCGCGAGACAGGCGCTGCGCGGGTCATCGTCACCCACGGCTATGAGGCGGTGATGGTGCGCTGGCTGACCGAGCAGGGCCTCGAGGCAAGCGCCTTCGAGACCGAGTACGGCGACAGCGACGACGACGAGCCCAAGGCCGAAGCCGACGGCGGTGGAGACGCTTCGTGAAGCGTTTCGCCCGCCTCTACGCCGAGCTCGACGCGACCACCGCGACGGGCGCCAAGGTCGAGGCGCTGAAGCGCTACTTCGCCGCCGCCGCGCCGGAGGACGCCGCCTGGGCCGTCTACTTCCTCGCCGGCGGCAAGCCGCGCCAGGTCGTGCCGAGCGGCGTGTTGTGGGCGGTCGCCTGCCGCGCAGCGGGCATACCGGAATGGCTGTTCGACGCCAGCTACCAGGCCGTCGGCGACTTCGCCGAGACGGTGGCGCACGTGCTGCCGCCGCCCAGGCATGAGAGCGACCTCGGCCTCGCCGTCTGGATCGAGGAGCGCCTGCTGACGCTGCGTGGCCTGGCACCCGAGGAGCAGGCCGAGCGCGTCGCCTCGTACTGGAACGAGCTCGACAGCGCCGGCCGCTTCCTGCTCAACAAGCTGATCGGCGGCGCCTTCCGCGTTGGTGTCAGCAAGCTGCTGGTGCAGCGCGCGCTTGCCGAAGGCGCGGGTGTCGACGTGAAGCTCGTCGCGCAACGCATGATGGGCTACACCGACGGCCGCGTCACGCCCGGCCCCGAGCGCTACCTGCAGCTCACCTCGAGTGCCGAAGCCGGACCGCTCGATCTCGGCCAGCCGTATCCGTTCTTCCTCGCGCATCAGCTCGATCTGCCGCTCGAAGCATTCGCGGATCGACTCTCTGCGCCCGAGGACTGGATCGTCGAATGGAAGTACGACGGCATCCGCGCGCAGATGGTGAAGCGCGCGTCCCAAGTCTGGATCTGGTCGCGCGGCGAGGAGCTGGTGACCGAGCGCTTTCCCGAGGTCGTCGCGGCCGCCGCGCCGCTCGCCAACGGCACCGTGCTCGACGGCGAGCTCGTCGTCTGGAAGGAAGGCAAGGTCGCGCCCTTCAACCTGCTGCAGCGGCGCATCGGCCGCAAGACGTTGACGAAGAAGGTGCTCGCCGACGCGCCGGTCGGCTTCATCGCCTACGACATCCTCGAGCTCAGCGGTGTCGACCTGCGCGAACGGCCGCAGGCGGAGCGGCGCGCCTTGCTCGAGGAGGTGGTCGACGCGCGCTCGGCGCTGCACCTCTCGCCGATCGAGACGCGGCCGAGCTGGGAGTCTTTCGCGGCGCTGCGCCAAGAGGCGCGCGGCCGCGGCGTCGAAGGCTTCATGCTCAAGCATCGGCAGGCCCGCTACGGCACCGGTCGCAGGAAGCAGGACGATCTCGCCGGCGGCACCTGGTGGAAGTGGAAGATCGATCCGCTCAGCGTCGACTGCGTGCTCGTCTATGCGCAAGCCGGCCATGGGCGGCGCGCCAGCGTCTACACCGACTACACCTTCGCGGTCTGGAGCCGCGCGCCGCGCGATGCCGCCGAGGCGGCGGCGGTGGTCGAGGCGATCGCGCGGAAGGAATCGCCCGCCCCCGACGCGCTTCAGCTCGTCGCCTTTGCCAAGGCCTACTCCGGTCTCACCGACGAGGAGTTCAAGGTCATCGACCGGATCATCCGCAGCACCACGCTCGAGAAGTTCGGTCCGGTGCGCAGCGTCCGGCCCAGCCTGGTCTTCGAGCTCGGCTTCGAGGGCATCAACCGCAGCGCGCGGCACAAGAGCGGCATCGCCGTGCGCTTTCCGCGCATGCTGCGCATCCGCGACGACAAGCCGCTGCACGAGGCGGATACGATGCAGTCGCTGGAGGCGCTGCTCGCCCTTCATCACGGAGACCGATAAGAGACGAACACGACCACGAGCTGCTGATCGCGTCGCGCTTTCCGATCATCGCCATCGAGGCCCACGAAGAAGAGCGCGCGCTGCAGCTGGTGAAGCGCTGCGCCTCGCGGCGCCAGTTGCCCTGGACGGCGCCCGCTACGACCTCGGCCGCATCGCGGCCGCGACCGCCGGATTCTCGGGCGCCGAGATCGAGCAGGTGGTGATCTGCGCGGTCTACGAGGCGCGTGCGCGGGGCGTGCCGCTCGACGCCGACATCCTGGCGGCAGAGGCGTCCCGGACTCGCCCGCTTTCGGTCGTGATGGCCGAGCGCGTGGCGCGCCTGCGCGCCTGGGCGGCCGGCCGCACGGTCACAGCCGACTGAGTCTCGTTCACGGCGACGCAGCGCCGTGAAGCGGACCGGTCGACACTCCCTCTCGCGGGGGCGACGTCCGTGGGTGACTTCGCCGGCGATTGCCGCTACGCTTGACCGATGCGCCACCCCGTCCTTCGCATTCGTTGATCGCTCGCGCCATGCCGCTCGACGTCTGGAAAATGCGCGCCCTCGAGGGTCGCGTCGCCTCGCTCGAGGCGGCCTCGAAGAAGCCGCCGGCGCCAGCCGCGAAGAAGGGCGCCTGGGACGTCGCGACGCTGGTCATGCCCCTGGTCAGCAGCCTGGTCAGCGGCATCGCGCTGGCCCTCGTCGCCTACTGGCTGACCGGCAACATCGAGCTTGCCTTGAAGCGTGACACGCTGCAGTTGGCGCAGGTCAAGGAGATGCAGGCGCTGATCGCTACCTTGAGCAGCGACAAGCTCGATGCGGAGTCCGCACTGCCGGCCGCGCTCACGCTCGCCGCCTTCGGCAAGCCGGCGGTGCCGCCGCTGCTCGCGCTGATGACCGAGCGCTTCGACGAGGTGCGCGGCCCGGCCGCAGAGTCGGCGCTGCGCGCGATCGGCCTGGCCAATCGCGATGCCGTCTGCGAACCGATGGTCACGCTCGTGCGGGCCCGCGCCGGACGCCTCGCCTGGCCGGTGCAGGCGACGGTGATCCGCGTCGTCGGCGACGTGCGCTGCGACAAGGCGACGGCCTCGCTGAAGGCGCTCGACCAGCGCCTGGCGAGCGCCGATCTCCCGGCGCTGAAGGCCGACTTCGCACCCGAGCCGGTCTTCGACAAGGCCAGCGTTCGCGAGCTTCGCAACGCGATCGAGGGCACGCTGCGCAGCCTCGAGCCCTCGCCATGACGCGGCTCGCGATCGGCGTCCTCGCTGCCGCGCTCGCCGGCATCTGCGCCGCGCCCAGCGTGGCGCAGATGCGGCCCTGCCAGGGCGCCGCCGAGCCGGGCCAGAAGGTGCTGGTCGACGACATCAGCGGCGCGCAATCGATGGTCCTCGGCCTGCTCGAGCAACGCATCGACGCGGCGTTGGCCAGGCTGCAGATCGAGACGCGCTCGGCGCAACCCGTCGGCGCGGGCACCGTCGATGTCGGCCGCGTGCGCGCCCTGCGTTGCAGCCAGCGCCGCCCGCCCGGCGGCTCCGCGTTCACGACCGCGATCGCGCGCGAGCTCAACAACAACGAGGTCGTGCTCGAGGTCTGGGCCGAGACCGGCGCGCTGCCGGCGGCCGAAGGGCCGGGCCTCCGCGCCCTCGTCGGCTACGCCCTGGTGCCGCTGCGCCACTACGTGCCGACCTCGGCGCAAGGCGTGGTCATCGTCGAGAGCAAGGCGAAGTCGGTCGACACTCCCGCCGACCTGCTGGCGCTGCTCGACCAGTCCGGAACGCTGGCCATCTATACCGCCATCGGCAGCGGCGTGCGCTTTCTCTATGCCGAAGACTTCGATCAGGCCCGCACCCAGCTCTGCCTGGCGCTGACACGCCTCGAAAAGCTCCGTAACCCGAGCGCCGACGACAGCGACCTGCGCCAGGCCGTGCGCGACATGGCCCAGGACGTCGTGCTGCGTGCCGTGGCGAGCCCGGGCTATCGCGGTGCGCTCAAGGTCGGAACGCCCGGCAACTGCACGCTGGCACCGCTATGAGCGCAGGTTTCGTATTTCGCCTGTCGCGTGGGTTCGTCGCATTGGCCGCGCTCGTTGCCGCCGTGCTGCCGGCGCGCGCCGGCATGATCAACGTGCCCTGCGACAAGCCTTACGTGTTCCGCGACGCGGCGGTCAACGTCGTCGTGCTGCCCTTCGCCCTGCCCCGGCAGAACCCTGCCACCGCGAACCGCCTGGCGCAGCTCGTGCAGCGCGAGGCGCTGCGCTCGATCGCCAAGTTCGGCAGCGTCGCCAGCGTGCAGCTGAACGAAAGCGGCGGCAGCGGCTGCAGCCCCGAGGAAGTTCGCGCCAAGCTGCTCGGCACGCAACCGAGCGGCGGCGTGCCGGTGGCGTCGGGGCGCGGCCTGGTGCTGGTCTGGGGCCGCATCGTCGAGTCGGGCGACGCGCTCTTTTCGCAGGTGTTCGTCGACTTCGTGCGCAGTGGCTCGCTCGAGCGCCTGCAGCTGGCCTTCGGCGACGGCCAACTCGTCGGCGCGCTCGGCGTGCAGGGGCTCGTCGGGCCGCAGCGCACGATCGATCGCGCCACGCTCGACAAGATCGACGCCTTCGCCCTGCGCAACAACGTGCTGTACGAATCCCCGGATGCGAATTCGCCGCACACGACGATCCCGCCCGAAGTGCCGTTCTCGTACTACGTGACCGAGATCCGTGGCGACTGGATGCGTATCGTCGTCTTCGATCCGGGCCGCGCTCCGACCGGTCCGGTGCAGAACGGGCAGAGCGTGTTCGCCGGCAAGCAGTGGATACGCGCTGTCGCTTCCGAGCCCGAGTGGACGCTGCGCAGGGTCTGGCCCGAGATCGCCTTCATCGAAGGCGCGGCGGGCTACTTGGTGGCCAGCGATCCGAAGTCGGCCACCGCTCCGGCGTCCCGGGCGACCATGGCTCTTGCGGCGTCGCGCGCCCTCGACGAATTCCAGGAGAACCTGGCGCGCAATTCGCTGCCGGGCGAGCGCGAATCGTTTGACGATCGCTATGGCAGCGCGCGTGCCGTCACATCTTCCTTGCAGGGCCTGCTGAAGCTGGTGCCGGCGGAACGCTCGAACGCCGACCTGCGCGGCGCGCGCGATCGCTTTGCCGCCGCCACGCAAGCGGCGCCCGGCAATGCAGAGGCGCGCAATCTCACCCTCATGACCGATCTCGTGCTGGCCCGCAGCGCCGATTCGCCCGAGCCGGCGCTGCGCGCCGCCGACCACTTGCTGGCGACGCTCGGCATCGCACCCGCGAACGCGTCGCTGCAGTCGAACCTGCGCCTGGCCGACCGCTGGTTGCTCGGCCAGGCCGGGCCACGGCCGCCCGGCTGGCGGCCGCTGAGCGACGACGAGCGAGCGCGCGTCGCGGCGACGCTCGACGGCCTGGGGCGCGTGGCGACCGCGCGCTAGCCGGCGCCGCGACGATGCAGTCGCCCGAAGCCTGGTGGGCGCTGCAGCACGGCGGCGCGGCGCCGTGGCGCGTGTGCGCTGACCTTACTTGACGACGAATGTCGTGCCCGAATAGCTGACCACGTCGAACACGCCGCCGCCGAGATGGATGAGCTCGAGGGCATCCTCCTGGCCGGCGCTGATCGATCCGGTCGTTCCGATCTCGGTGCGGGTCGAGAACGTGAACACGTAGATTCCGTTCGTCGTCGCGGCCAGCCGGGCGCCGTCGGACGATGAAGCGACCGACGTCCATTGCTGGCCGAACGACTGGCGCGTCGTCCAGGTGAGGCCGTAGTCGCTCGACGTACGCACCGCGCTGCCTACGGCCACCAGCTTGCTGCCGTTCGCCGACGACGCGACCGTCTGCCAGGCATCCAAAGGTCCTTGCGTCGTCCAGGTGAGGCCGCCGTCCGCCGACACATGGAGAGAATTGGTCTGGGTCTCGCCTGCGAGCAGCCGGCTGCCGTCGGCAGACGACGCGACCGCGGTCCAGACGCGCAGGCTCTCGCGCGGCGTCCAGCTCAGGCCGGAGTCGGTGGAGGTATAGATGTGCTCGCGCGATCCGAGGATGGTCGTGCCCGACGCCACGGCGACCAGCTTGCTGCCATCGGCCGAGGAGGCCAATCCGGTCCAGAACCGGTTGCTTTCGCGTGGTGACCAGGTCACGCCCGAATCGGTCGACGTATAGATCGTGCCTTCGATGACGGCGGCGACGAGCTTGCTGCCGTCGGCCGAAGACGCCACCGCGACCCACGGCTGGGCCGTCTCGCGTGGCGTCCAGGTCGCCCCCGAGTCGGTGGAGGTGTAGATGTGGTCGAGTGCCGCCGCTACGGCAACCAGCTTGATGCCATCGGCCGACGATGCCAGCGCCGTCCAGTTGTGGTTGCCCGCGTGCGGTGTCCAGCTCACGCCGTAGTCGGTGGACGTGTAGAGCAGTCCGTCGCCGGCGGCGACGAGCTTGCTGCCGTCGGCCGAGGAGGCGATGGCGGTCCACGAGCGGGTGCTGTCCCGCGGCACGCCGGCGCCCGGATCGAGCACCTTGGTGAGAACGTACTGTCCCGGGTTCTGGGCGATCGTCCAACCGCCCGGGCCGCGGCCGACGACCCGGACCACGTCGCCGATGCCGGGACTCGCGGGCAGCGTCACGGTCACCTGACCGGGGTTGTCGATGACGTAGCCGGTGTTCGGTTGCGCCTGCACGGAAGTGGCCGTCACGTCGAGCCAGACCAGGCCGGCGCCGGGCGGCCCGTTGCAGACGTAGGTCGTGGTCGTGATTTCGGAGGCGTCGAGCACGGCATTGCCGTTGCTGTCGAGACCTGAGGCGACTTTGCTGCCGCCATAGCTGCAATTGGCGCCGACGCCTTCGGGTGCGATGGCGATCAGGCTGCTGAGTCCGTTGCTGCCGTTCGCACCATTGCTGCCGTTCGTGCCGTTGCTTCCGTTCGCGCCATTGCTTCCATTGCCCCCGTTGCAGACGTAGCTGCTCGAGCTCACCTCGGCCGGGTCGAGAACACCGTTGCGATTGGCGTCGATGCCGACGCTCACCTTCTTTCCGGCATTGGCGCAGTTGGCGCCTGCCGGCTCGGCGATCATGGCAACCAGGGCGTTCGAGCCGTTGCCACCGACCGCCCCCGTGACGCCGCTTGGTCCGGCCGGCCCGCTCGCGCCCGCTGCACCGTTGCATATGTATTGCGTGCTGCTGACCTCGGCGGTTTCCAGGGCTCCGTTTGCGTTCGTATCCAGGCCGGCGGCGATCCTGCTGCCCCCGCTCGCGCAGTTGCTGCCCGGCGCCTCGACGGTGACGGCGACGAGCGCGGTCAGGCCATTGCTCCCGTCCGCGCCCGATCCGCCGTCGCTTCGTCCGCCGCAAGCGGCGAGCGCGCCCACGAGGATCGCCGTCAGGAGAGCGCCCGCACGCATGCGGCGTGGCCGGGCAGAGATGTCGGGTTCTGTGTTCATTGCTTTCCTGCTCCGCCGGTGGTTCGCACGCACGAGGGTGGGTGCCTGATCGACCGTCGACTGCGGTTGTAGGAAAGTCGGCGTGACAGCGGTGTGACATCGGCGGCAACTGCCGCTGTTCTCGGTCTCGGTCTCGGACTCGAGCTAGGGAGTCGCCCGTTTTTGTGCCGCCATTGCACGCAGCTGCTGGTTCATGACGTTTCGTTCCATGAAGGAATGCCTATAGACATCGGGGAGGGAGGCGGCCACCGTGTCGAGCCACCTCTCACCGCCGTCCAGGCACGCTTGAAGCGCGATGCCCTCGCCGGCCGCCCGCAATGCCCGCGCGCTGCGCAACCAGACCAGCGGCCGATAGAGCATGCTGCCGTGATGCTCGAGGGCGTCGAGCGCACGGTGCGCCGCGTCGGCCGCGGCCGCGATGTGGCCAGCTCCAAGCAAAGCCCCGGCCTGCGCGGCATGCAGGCCGGCCAGATAGCCGCGCATGCCGGCGAGCTCGGCATGCGCGATGGATTCACCCAGCCAGACCATTGCCTTGCGGTGCGGCAGCGCGTCGGCGCAGTAGGCAAGCGCCAGTGTCTGGCCCGGTACGCCCGGGATGGCCTTGATCGCTTCGCGAGGACGCTTGCCGAAGAAATCTGCCGCCGTCCGGATGCCGGCGCGCAGCTCGAGCAGCGTCAGCGCTTCCAGTCGGGGTCTCGCGCCGAGCAGTGTCTCGATCTGATCCAGCATCGGCCGAAGCAGGTCCAGGCGGCCGAGATCGAACATCAGCGTCGCGCCCGCAATGCGAAAGCTCGAGGAGCGAGCCATCGACACGCCGCGCAGCAGCGGCGCGGCGTCCTGCCAGATCCGGATGGCGGCGGCGTAGTCGCCACAGTCGATGGCGAAATTCAGCCGGTCTTCGCAGACGAGGCAGTGATGGACCTCGCTGAACGACGCGTCCTCGCCGATCGCGAATGCGAGCTTCATCGCCTCGGCGGCCGCTTCGGGCTCTCCCGCATGGAGTCGCAAGGCGGCCAGCATGTCGAGGGCGAAGGTTGCCAGGTCGGGCGCCTTGATCGAAAGCAGATGCCGCGCGGCGGACTCGATGGCGCGCGTCGCTTCGCGAACGCGGCCCAGCTTGCCGAGCGAATCGGCGAGCGACCGCCTCATGGCAGCGGCACGATCGAGCCTGCCGATCTCGTCGAGGATCGCGATCGCCGCTTCGCGGCAACGGAACGAGGCGTCGAGTCGCCGGTTCCAGTGATGGATATAGCCCTCACCGAACAGCAGCTCGGCTTCGATCTCGGAGTCACCTGCGGCGCGCGCGGACGCGAGCCCTTGCGTCAGTCGCTGCTCGGCCTCGACCATCGCGCCCTGGTTGATGAGAAGGTGGGCCATGCCGAGGGCCGCTCGACCGCGCTGCCGCTCGTTCCTGGCCTGCGCGTCGAGAGCGAGGGCGATTGGTTTGTAGATATCCAGCGGCGCGGTGAGCGACATGTCGTCGGCGCCGGCGAAGCGCCGCTCGAACGCCTCGTCGAATCGACCGAG
>JANXXS010000412.1 GCA_025350505.1 Burkholderiales bacterium | reverse complement strand
CTCGTTGTATTTGTTGATGGCGTCGATGAGCGCCAGGGCGACGCCCGAGCCGTTGCCCTGGATGATGTAGCGGGCTCCGGCATCGGTCGCCAACTTCAACGCGTTCAGCGACTCGCCCGGCGCTCCCTTGTTGTCGTAGCCCGTGATCTCGAATTTCACGCCGGCCGGGTTGTCGGCGTTGAACTTGTCGACGAAGAATTTCCAGCTGTTGAGCTGGTTCGTGCCGACCGGGCCGAACGGGCCCGACAACGGATCGATCCACGCGAGCTTGACCACCTGGCCTTGCAGGGGCTTGGCGGCGGCCTTGCCTTGGGCGATCGCGGTGCCTGCCGAGGCGGCGAGCGCGGCGCCGCCGCACAGCGCGACGAGGCGCATCACGAGACGAGAGTTCCGGGTGTTCATTCGATGGCTCCAGCGGTGCAAAAATTGACCCGCTCGGAAGGTAACGGAAGAGCCTCACCCGCGGTTACAGGGACTACCCCGAAGCGGTGTCGCGCAGGGGACAGCCGGTGGCCCTGCCCACGCACCAAGACCTTGCATCCGGACGAGCGGGCGGCGCTGACTACACTCGCGCCGATGCAACCAGCCGTCGTGCTCATCGCAACCCGTCGCGGATGAAGCTGCTCTTCGACTTTCTGCCGATCATCCTGTTCTTCGGCAGCTTCATGGTGGCCAACGCCAACGCCGACGGTGCGGCGCGCTTCGCCACCGAGCACCTCGGCTTCGCCGTTTCGGGCGGCGTCGTCGGTCCGGGCGAGGCGCCGGTGCTGCTGGCGACCATCGTCGTCATCGTAGCGACGCTCGTGCAGATCGCCTTCCTGCTGGCGAGGCGGCGCAAGGTCGACACCATGCTGTGGATCACCTTCGCGCTGGTCACCGTGCTCGGTGGAGCAACCGTGTGGTTCCACAACCCGACCTTCATCAAGTGGAAGCCGAGCGCGCTGTACTGGGCGATGGCGGTGGTGTTCTGGGTCAGCCAGACGGTGTTCGACAGGAACCTGCTGCAATCGCTGGTCGGCGAGCAGCTGCAGCTGCCGCGCGGCGTCTGGAAACGGCTCAACGTCGCGTGGGTGCTCTTCTTCGTGCTGATCGGCTTCGTCAATCTTTACGTCGCCTACAACTTCTCGACCTCGACCTGGGTCAGCTTCAAGGCCTTCGGCCTCACGGCCCTGATGCTCGTCTTCATGCTCGTGCAGGGCGTCTACGTCGCCCGTCACATGGAGCCCGAGGACGGGGCGGTGCCGCTGGATCGGAAGCCGCAGTGAGCGTGGCAGCGGGCGATATCGAGGCGGCGCTGGCCGCGGCGCTGGCGCCGACGGCGCTCGAGGTGCAGGACGACAGCCACCTGCATGCCGGCCACACCGGCGCCCGTGAAGGGCGGCATTTCAGCGTGCGCATCGCCAGCAAGCGCTTCGAAGGGCTGGCCCGCGTCGCCCGCCATCGCCTCGTATATGATGCCCTGCGCTCATTGATGCCGCGCGGGATTCACGCCCTCGCCATCGACGCCCGAGTCCCGGACGAACCTTGATCCCCTGCGCGCGCACCTGCCCGCGCTCGCCCGCAACCGCCGGGCCTCTTTCCAACCCGCCAAGCCCGAAAGGCTCCCGTTCATGATGAAGATGCGATTCCTTGCCGCCAGCGTCGCGCTCGCGGCCGTCACCGGCGCCGGCCTTGCGCCGCTCGCCGCCCAGGCCCAGAACATTGCCGTCGTCAACGGCAAGCCGGTGCCCAAGGCGCGTGCCGATGCGATCGTCAGCCAGGTGCAGAAGCAGGCCGCCGCACGCAACCAGCAACTGCCGCCGGACCTCGAAAAGCTGGTCAGGGACAAGGTCGTCACCGACGAGATCCTGACCCAGGAAGCGGAGCGTCGCGGCCTGGCCGCCTCGGCCGAATTCAAGCAGCAGATGGACATCGCCCGGCAAAGCATCCTGATCGGGCTGCTCTCCACCGACGTCGAGAAGAAGAGCGTCGTCGGCGACGCCGACGTGCAGAAGGAATACGACAAGATCAAGGCGCAGTCCGGCGGCACCGAGTACCACGCGCGCCACATCCTGGTCGAGAAGGAAGACGACGCCAAGGCGATCGTGGCCCAGCTCAAGGCCGGCGCCAAGTTCGAAGACCTGGCCAAGAAGAATTCGAAGGATCCCGGCTCGGCCGAAAACGGCGGCGACCTCGACTTCGCCGCTCCGTCTGCCTATGTGCCCGAGTTCTCGGCGGCGATGGTCAAGCTGAAGAAGGGCGAATACACCGACGTCCCGGTGAAGAGCCAGTTCGGCTATCACATCATCAAGCTCGAGGACACGCGCGACGCCAAGTTCCCGCCGCTTGCCGACGTCAAG
>JANXXS010000347.1 GCA_025350505.1 Burkholderiales bacterium | reverse complement strand
GCTGCACAACCTGAAGCACAACAAGGTGCTGCACGAGCGCAACCTGTTCGTTACCGTGCGCCACCACGAGGTGCCGTGGATCGCCACCCAGGAGCGCTGCAACGTCGAGCCTCTGGGCAACGACTGCTGGCAGGTGACGCTGCACTTCGGCTTCAAGAACGAGCCCGACGTGCCGCTCGCGCTCGAGGGTCTGCGCGCCAGCGGCTGCGTCGTCGAGGACATGGATACCTCGTACTTCCTGTCGCGCGACATCATCGTGCCGACGATGGGCGGAGGCATGGCCGACTGGCGCGAGAAGCTGTTCGTCGGCATGCATCGCAACGCCTCGGCCGCCGCTGACTTCCTGCGCCTGCCGACCAATCGCGTCGTCGAGCTCGGCTCGAAGGTCGAGATCTAGAACCTTGTCGACGGTGGCGCGCTCCCGAGCGTCGGACGTCTCGCTGTCGGCGCTGACCGCCGGCTTCGTCGCCGTGCTGGTCGGCTTCACCAGCTCGGTGGCGATCGTCTTTCAGGCGGCGCAATCGCTCGGCGCGACGCCGGCGCAATCGGCCTCGTGGATGTGGGCGCTTGGCTGGGGCATGGGACTCACGTCGCTGCTGCCTTCGCTCTGGCTTCGCAAGCCGGTCATGATCGCCTGGAGCACGCCGGGCGCCGCGGTGCTCGCGGTCGCAGGCGCCGGTGGCGGCTTCGGCATGGCCGAGGCGACCGGTGCCTTCATCGTCTGCGCCGTCCTGATCATCATCGCCGGCGCGAGCGGCGCCTTCGAGCGCGTCATGGAACGGATTCCGATGCCGCTCGCCGGCGCCTTGCTCGCTGGCGTGCTGGCGCGCTTCGGCCTCGACGCCTTCGCGGCGCTGCAGTCCTCGCTCGGCCTCGTCCTCGCCATGCTCGCCGCGTATCTGCTCGGCCGCAGGCTCTGGCCACGCTACGCTGTCGTCGGCGTGCTGGCCACCGGCATCGCCGTCGCCGCGTCGGCCGGCAAGCTCCAGGTCGGCACCGTGCAATGGGCGTTCACGACACCCGTGTTCACGGCGCCCGAGTTCAGCTGGCGCGCCACCGTCGGGCTGGCCTTGCCGCTCTTCATCGTCACCATGGCGTCGCAAAACCTGCCCGGCGTCGCCGCGATCCGCGCCGCGGGCTATCGGCTGCCGATCTCGAAGATCATCGCGCTGACGGGCATCGCCACGCTGCTGCTCGCGCCCTTCGGTGCCTTCGCGCTCAACCTCGCGGCGATCACGGCGGCGATATGCATGGGCCGCGAGGCGCATGCCGATCCGGACCGACGCTGGGTCGCGGCGGCGGCCTGCGGCGCGCTGTATTGCGTGGTCGGCGTGTACGGTGCCGCCGTCGCCGGCTTGCTGGTGGCGTTTCCGCGCGAGCTGGTCGTGGCCGTCGCCGGGCTGGCGTTACTCGGCACGATCGCCTCAGGCCTCGCCGCCGCGCTGCGCGACGACGCCTGTCGCGAGGCGGCGCTCATCACGTTTCTCGTCACCCTCTCGGGGCTGAAACTGTTCGGCGTCGGCTCGGCGTTCTGGGGCGTCGTCGCCGGCGCGGTCACGCTGTTTGTGCAACAGTGGCGGCCCCGCCGGGAACAACCACGCCCATGAAGCTGCTCTTCGTCGCCGATCCGCTCGAAAGCTTCAACGTCAAGAAGGACTCGACCTTCGTGATGATGAAGGAGGCCGCGCGGCGAGGCCACACGCTCTTTGCCTGCGAGCCGAAGGACCTGATGTGGCAGCGCGGCGCCAGGGTCGCCGCGCACGTGCGCGAGGTCGCGCTCACCGGTGGCAAGGCGCCCTGGTTCAGCGAGTTCACTCCCGAAGCGGGTACCGAGCGCAAGCGCGCCGCGCTCGCCGATTTCGGCGCCGTGCTGATGAGGAAGGACCCGCCGTTCGACAGCGAATACTTCTACGCGACGCACCTGCTCGAGCAGGCCGAGCGCGAAGGCGCGCGCGTCTTCAACAAGCCGGCGGCGCTGCGCAACCACCCGGAAAAGCTCGCCATCATGGAGTTTCCGCAGTTCATCTCGCCGACCCTGGTAACGCGCGACCCCGAGGAGCTGAAGCGCTTCCACGCCGAGCATGGCGACATCATCCTGAAGCCGCTCGACGGCATGGGCGGCGCCGGCATCTTTCGCGTCGGTGAGGGCGGCATGAACCTCGGCTCGATCGTCGAGACGCTGAACGCGGGCGGCAGGCACACCGTCATGGCGCAGCGCTACCTGCCCGAGATCGTGCGCGGCGACAAGCGCATCCTCGTCATCGGCGGCAAGCCCGTGCCGTTCGTGCTGGCGCGTATTCCGCAAGGCAACGAGATCCGCGGCAACCTGGCTGCCGGCGGCCTCGGCGTGGCGCAGCCGATCTCGCCGCGCGACCGCGAGATCGCCGAAACGATCGGCCCCAAGCTCGCTGCGCGCGGCCTGCTCCTGATCGGGCTGGATGCGATCGGCGACAGCCTGACCGAGATCAACGTGACGAGCCCGACGTGCTTTCAGGAGATCACCGACCAGACCGGCTTCGACGTCGCCAAGGTCTTTGTCGATGCGCTCGAGGCCGCATTGGCCTGAGCCTTCCGACCGCCCCGCCTCCGTCATGGCTGTTCTCTCGCTCTCCGGCGCGCACCTCGCCTATGGCCACGTCGCCCTGCTCGACGAGGCCGCGCTCTCGCTCGAGGCCGGCGAACGGCTCGGCCTGATCGGCCGCAATGGCGCCGGCAAGTCGTCGCTGCTCAAGGTCATAGCGGGCCTGGAAAAGCTCGACGACGGGCTGCTCCAGCTGACGCAGGGCCTGCGCATCCGCTACGTGCCGCAGGAGCCGGTGTTCGATGCCGACATGCTCGTCTTCGACGCGGTCGGCCAGGGCGTCGCCGAAGCGCGCGCGGTGCGCGAGCGATACGAGGCGCATGCCCCCGGCGATGATCTCGACGCCTTGCAGACGCAGATCGAGACGCTCGACGCGTGGACCTGGGAGCAGCGCGTCGAGACGACGATCGCGCAGCTGCATCTCGACGGCGCGCGCCGCATCGGCGATCTTTCCGGCGGCACCAAGAAGCGCGTCGCGCTGGCGCAGGCGCTGGTCGCCGTGCCCGACGTGTTGCTGCTCGACGAGCCGACCAACCATCTCGACCTCGACTCGATCGCCTGGCTCGAGGAACTGCTGAAGGGTTTTCGCGGCAGCGTCGTCGTCATCACCCACGACCGCGCCTTTCTCGACGCGGTGGCGACGCGCATCGTCGAGCTCGACCGTGGCGTGCTGCGCAGCTACCCCGGCAACTTCGCTGCGTACGAAACCCGCAAGGTCGAAGAGCTCGCATCGGAGGCACTCGCCAACGCCCGCGCCGACAAGCTGCTTGCGCAGGAAGAGGTCTGGGTCAGGAAGGGCGTCGAGGCGCGGCGCACGCGCAGCGTCGGCCGCATCGGCCGGCTCGAGGCGCTGCGGCGCGCGCGTGCGGCGCGGCGCGACACGCTGGGCCGGGTGCGACTCGAAGCCGACTCGGGCATCCCGAGCGGCAAGATCGTCGCCGAGCTGAAGCACGTCTCCATGCAGTTCGGCGACAAGGTCATCGTCAAGGACTTCTCCGCGACCATTCTGCGCGGCGACAAGGTCGGCCTGATCGGCCCGAATGGCGCCGGCAAGACGACGCTGCTCAAGCTCATCCTCGGCGAGCTGGCGCCCACCTCGGGGACGGTGCGCCAGGGCACGCGCATCGAGGTCGCCTACTTCGACCAGATGCGCAGCGCGCTCGACCTCGACGCGACCCTTGCCGACAGCGTCAGCCCGGGCAGCGAATGGGTCGAGACGGCGAGCGGCCGCAAGCACGTGATGAGCTATCTCACCGACTTCCTGTTCTCGCCGGAGCGCGCCAACTCGCCGGTGCGCACGCTCTCCGGCGGCGAGCGCAACCGCGTGCTGCTGGCCCGCCTGCTCGCGCTGCCGGCCAACGTGCTCGTGCTCGACGAGCCGACCAACGACCTCGACATCGACACCCTCGAGCTGCTCGAGGAGATGTTGCAGAGCCACGCCGGCACGGTCTTTCTGGTCAGCCACGACCGGCGCTTTCTCGACAACGTCGTCACCAGCACGATCGCCTGGGAAGGCGACGATTCGCCGGGACGCTGGCGCGAGTACGAAGGCGGCTACGAGGACTGGAAGACGCAGCGCGAGCGGGCACGCGGGTTGGCGCAGGAGGCCGAGCGTCGCACCGCGACCGCGGCCAGGGCACCGCCGGCACCGGTCGCGCCAAACGTCGCGACCGCTGCGTCGGCCAAGCCCAAGAAGCTCAGCTACAAGGAACAGCGCGAACTCGACGCCCTGCCGGAACGCATCGAAGCGCTCGAGATCGAGCAGAAGGATCTCGCCGCGCTGCTGAGCAGCGCCGACTTCTACGCCGACGATCCGGCGCGCGTCGAGGCGGCGCAGATGCGCGTGGAGCAGATCGACGACGAGCTGACGCAGGCTCTCGAACGCTGGGAGACGCTCGGCACGCGCTGAGTCCCGTCATCCTTCGCTTCGCTCAGGATGACGGGGATCAGAGCCGCGCCCGCTCGATCGCGAGCGCCTTCCAGAAGCGCGCGTCCTGCGAGGTCGCGAAGTTGATGCGCATCAGCTTGGTCGGCCGATGCTCGGCATGGAACAGCGAGCCCGGCGCGATCAGCCAGTCGTCGATCATGGCCAGGGCGAGACGTTCGGTATCGACGCCGGCGTCGACCCAGCCGAACAGGCCGCGCGGCTCGGCGGCGAAGCGGCAGCCGTGCGCCTCGGCCAGTCGCACGGTGCGCGCTCGCGCCGCGCCGAGGCGCTGCACGACACGCTCGGCGTGGCGGCGCAGCGACCCCTGTTCCAGGCAGTGCGCGAGGGCGAGCTCGCCGAGGCCCGGCGTCGTCAGCGTCGAGAGCAGCTTGGTGTCGATGAAGCGATCGACCAGCGACGCCGGCGCCGCGAGATAGCCGACGCGCCAGTTCGGGGTCAGGATCTTCGAGAAGCCCGAGACGTAGATCGTGCGCTCGAGCGCGTCGAGGGCCGCCAGGCGCGGCGAATGGGCCGGCGCCAGGTGCGCGTAAGTGTCGTCCTCGACGATGTGAAAGCCGTGCTCGTGGGCCAGGCGAACGACCTGGTGCGCGGCGTGCAGGCCGAGCGAAGCGCCGGTCGGGTTGTGCAGCACCGAGACGGTCACGTAGAGGCGCGGCCGCTCCGCCGGCGGCTGAGCTTCGATGAGGCGGCGCATGGCGGCGACGTCGGGGCCGTCGCTGCCGCGCGGCACCGGCAACACGCGCATGCCGAGCGCGGCCAGGCGCGCGTACTCGACCGACCAGCCGGGCTCGTCGACGAGCACGCTGTCGCCGGCGCGCAGCAGGCTGCGCGTCACGATGTCGAGGGCGTGCGTGGCGCCGACGGTGGTGACGATCTGGCTGGGCTGCGCGGCAATGCCGTGATCGACGAGCTTGACCGAAAGCGCCTCGCGCAGGCGCCGCTCGCCGGCGGGGTCGCCGTACTGCAAAGCGGTGAGCGCCATCTGCCGGCTCGAGGTCGCCTTGCGCATCGCCGCGGCGAGCATGGTCGCGTCGAGCCATTCGGCGGGTAGCGTGCCGAGCGCGGGCATGGCGCGGCCGCCGGGCGCCTGGAACATGCCGCGGATCAAGGCGGTCGCGCTGTTCGGTACGGGGTGGCGCGTGGGAACGGTCTTCGCCGGTCGGGCGATGCCCCTCGATGCGGTGGCGTCGTCGGCGCCGCCGCGAACGAAGAAGCCTCGGTGCGGCCGCGCCTCGACGAGGCCGCGCGCCAGCAACTGGTCGTAGGCGTTGACAACGGTGGCGGGGCTCACCGAATGCTTGCGCGCGCATTCGCGCACCGAGGGCAAGCGCGCGCCGGGCGCGAGCAGGCGCTGCCGCATCAGCTCGGCGTAGCGGTCGGTGAGCTGCTCGGCCAGTGTGGTGTCGGAGCGGCGCGAGAGGGCGTGACCGGCGTCGTGGCTGGCTCGCGGCAGTGGCCCGCCGCGGCGGCGTGCCGGCGCGGGCATCGATACAGCGGCACGGACCATCCGCCAAAGTGTACTGGTCGTGTGTCGATCCGTGCACCTACACTGGCGAAAATTCCCGCCATGCCCACCGCTCCCGTCACCGCCGGCCGCCGCGAGGCCCGAGGCCTCACGCTCGGCCTGCTCGGCGTCGTCATCTTCGCGATGACGGTGCCGATGACGCGGCTCGCCGTCGGGCCGGCGCTCGACCCGCAGCTGCCGCCGTTCTTCGTCACCGCCGGCCGCGCCGCGCTGGCCGGCGTGCTTGCCGCGGTCTACCTGCTCGTCGTGCGCGCGCCGTGGCCGGGCCGCGAGCATCGGCTCGCGTTCTTCGTCTCCGCGCTCGGCAC
>JANXXS010000286.1 GCA_025350505.1 Burkholderiales bacterium | reverse complement strand
GGCGATTTTTCCAACACGCACTTCAGTTCCAACGTCGATGACCTGGTGGCTGCGGCCGACTGGCTGCGCAGCCAGCACGGCACACCGGCGCTGCTGGTGGGCCACTCACTGGGCGGCGCGGCGGTGCTGGCTGCCGCGCACCGCATACCCGATGCGTTGGCAGTGGCCACGCTGGGCGCGCCCTTCGACCCCGCGCACGTGACGCACCAGTTCGTCGACGATCTGAAGGTGATTGCCGAACAGGGGCAGGCCACGGTGACGCTGGCTGGGCGGCCGTTCACGATCAAGCGCGCCTTTCTCGACGACCTGGGCGGGCAGGCGCAGGGCGAGCGCATCCGGCAGCTTCGTCGCCCGTTGCTGGTGATGCACGCGCCGCAGGACCGCGTGGTCAGCGTCGACAATGCCGCGGCCATCTTCAAGGCCGCGCTGCACCCCAAGTCCTTCGTGTCGCTCGACGGTGCCGACCACCTGCTCAATCGTGAAGAGGACGCCCGCTTCGCGGCCAACGTGATGGCCACCTGGGCCTCGCGCTACCTGCCGAAGGCGGCATCGGCACCAACGACCGACACGCCCGCGGACGCCGCAATCGAAGCGGGCTGGCTGGAGGTGGCGGAAGCGGGCAGCGGCGCCTTCACCTCGACGGTGCGCGTTGGCGCGCACCGCTGGCTGACCGATGAGCCGGTCTCAGCGGGCGGTGACGACGCCGGACCCAGCCCCTACGACATGCTCGGCGCGGCCCTGGGGGCCTGCACGGCGATGACGCTGAGGATGTACGCGCGCCAAAAGGGCCTGCCGCTGGACCGCGTGATCGTGCGACTGAAACACGCCAAGATCCACGCCAGCGACTGCGAACACTGCGAAACCGCGACCGGCCGCATCGACCGCATCGAGCGCGAAATCGAGCTTCAGGGCGCGCTGGACCCGGGACAGCGCCAGCGCCTGCTGGAGATCGCCGACAAATGCCCGGTGCACCGCACGCTGCACGGCGAAGTGGATGTGTCCACACGCTTGAAGCCCTGAGCGCCTGAAGTCCAGAGGCTGGACCCCCTGCAGCCTGCGGTGAGCGCGCCACGGCCCTTGCCGAGGGCCGACACGACGCGCCTGCCGACGAAAATTTCGCTAAGCAGCGGCGCACCACGAAGACGCCGCCGGCAACACCGGCCCTACGGCCAAGCCAGCTTCGAACGTTTCGAGGAGAACACGCTGCCCAGTCGGCATGAACGCAACATGGCCGCCAGCACACCGCGCCAGCCGAAGGTGGCGGTCACGGCGCGGCAGGCGGGATCGGCATGGAAGCCCTTGAGCGCGCCGATCCCATGGCGCTCGGCCAACTGCAGGTTGACGACATTGCCGATCAGGCCCAGGTGAGTCAACGCTTGTGGATGGTTGCCGAGCATGGCGTCCGTCGACGGGCTGATCTCTGCGGCAGACAGGCCGACGTCGTGGGCGCAAGCCACCAGGCGCGAGATCATGGCGCGGACCTCGTCGACCCTGCACGAAGCAGGTTCTGCATCGATCAGCAAGGATGTGCACGGCCCGGGACTATCCCTCATTGCGCCTGCGACCGGGACCAGCGCATCCTTGCCGCGTCATGCGGCTCGAGCCGTGCATTGGCAACTCTGGAGAAACCCATGAGCCTTCCAATGGAACCCATCGGCAGCGTGCCGAGGCCTCCCGAGCTGATTTCGCTGGTTCAGCGCAAGTCCCGCGGCGAGCCTGTGGGCCCGGAATTGCAACGCGCCTGCGAAGCGGCACTGGCCGACACGATCGCCCGCTTCGAGGCCACAGGCTCCCCGGTGCTCGCCGACGGCGAGCAGACCAAGGCGAGCTTTGCAACCTACCCGCTGGAGGGTCTGACCAACCTGGCGCCTGACGGCGTCACGATTCCCTTCGCGGATGGTCACACGCGCCAACTGCCTCGCCTCACGGCCGGGCCGTTTCGCTATGGGTGCTACTGCGGGGGCTTCGTCTCGGCGGCGCGGCGCTGGACTGACAAGCCGCTGAAGCAGGCCGTGATCGCGCCGTCAGCGTTGAGCCTGCTCTACCCCGCGGACGGCATCGACGGCTATTCGAAGGAGCGGTTCCTCGAAGACTTGATCGACGAGGCCGAGCGCGACATCCGATCCTGCTTCGACGCCGGGGCACAGACGGTGCAGATGGACTTCACCGAGGGTCGTCTCGCTGTGAAGCTCGATCCGAGCAAGGGCTTGTTGCGCGAATTCGTGCGCCTGAACAACCTGCTACTGTCGCGCTTCGACGATGAATTGCGCCAGCGCATCGGTGTGCACACCTGCCCGGGTGGCGACCGCGACTCGACACACTCGGCCGACGTCGACTACGCAGAGTTGCTGCCCGACCTCTTCGAGATGCATGCCGGCCGATTCTTCCTGCAGATGGCCAGCGAGCCTGACAAGGACCGCGTTCTCGACGTCGTGCGCCGGTGCCGCAAGCCGGATCAGATGGTCTTCGTGGGCGTGATCGACCCGATAGACCCCCAAGTGGAGACGCCGGAACTCGTTCGCGATCGCGTGCTCCAGGCAGCCCGCTACCTGCCGCTGGACCGTCTGGGTATCACCGACGATTGCGGCTTCTCGCC
>JANXXS010000271.1 GCA_025350505.1 Burkholderiales bacterium | reverse complement strand
GCCGTACGACGCCGAGGCAGCGAAAAAGCTGCTCGCCGACGCCGGCTATCCGAACGGCTTCGAGGTGACGATGAACTGCCCGAACGACCGCTACGTCAACGACTCGGCGATCTGCCAGGCGGTGGCCGCGAACCTGGCGCGTATCGGCGTCAAGATCAATCTCCAGGCCGAGACCAAGGTCAGCTACTTCCCGAAGATCCTGCGCCGCGACACCAGCTTCTACCTGCTCGGCTGGACGCCCAGCACGGTCGATGCGCACGACGTGCTCTCGTCGATCATGGCCACGCCGAACGAGAAGGGCCAGGGCACCTTCAACCTCGGCGCCTACAGCAACCCCAAGCTCGACGAGCTGACGCTCAAGATCCAGTCCGAGACCGACCAGAAGAAGCGCAACGAGATGATCCGCGAGGCGTTCAAGATCCACCAGGACGACGTCGGCCACATTCCGCTGCATCAGCAGGCGCTGGCCTGGGCCTACAGCAACAAGGTGAGCCTCGTGCAGTTGCCCAACAACTACATGTATTTCAAGTGGTTCACGCTGAAGTCGAAGTAGCGCAGGCGCTCGCCACGGCCGGCGCCGGCGCCGGCGCCGGCGTCGCGCCGACGCCGCGCGACCTGCAGCTCGCCGCCGACCCGGTCGAGCCGGGTCCGGGCCGCTGGGAGCGCTTCGTCGACGGCGACTTCTGGCATTCGTTTCGCAGCTCGCCGATGGCCATCGGATCGGCGGCAGTGGCGCTGGTCTGCATCGTCTGCGCCGTGTTCGCCGGCTGGGTCGCGCCGCACAATCCCTTCGATCTGGCGACGCTCGAGCTGAGCGATTCGATGCTGCCACCGGCCTGGATGGCGGGCGGCATGCCCAAATACCTGCTCGGCACCGACGAGCAGGGGCGCGACGTGCTCTCGGCACTGATGTACGGCGCGCGCATCTCGCTCTTCGTCGGCGGCGCCTCGGTGCTGCTCTCGCTGCTGATCGGGGTCAGCCTCGGCCTGGTCTCGGGCTACGCGGGCGGCCGCATCGATGCCCTGATCATGCGCGTCTGCGACGTGATGCTGTCGTTCCCGTCGATCCTGATCGCCCTTCGGATCGCCGGCGTCGGCCATGCGATGTTTCCCAACGCCCACGACTCGCTCGCCTTCGGCGTGCTCATCATCGCCATCGCCTTACCGGGCTGGGTGCAGTACGCGCGCGCCGTGCGCGGTTCGACAATGGTCGAGCGGCACAAGGAATACGTCCAGGCAGCGCGCGTGATCGGCGTCGCCCCTCTGCGCATCATGATGAAACACGTGCTGCCCAATGTCATGGGCCCGGTGCTCGTGCTCTCGACGATCCAGGTCGCCACCGCCATCCTGGCCGAGGCGACGTTGTCTTTCCTGGGCGTCGGCGTCTCGCCGACCTCGCCCTCGCTCGGCACTTTCATCAACGAGGGCAACAAGCAGCTTTTCAGCGGTGCCTGGTGGCTTGTCATCTTTCCAGGCACCATGCTCGTTCTGATTGCACTGAGCATCAACCTGTTCGGTGACTGGTTGCGCGACGCCTTGAACCCACGCCTGCGCTGACAGTCCAATCGTTTTGACCGTCCATCCGAGGAGTCCATCATGCAGATTTCTTCAAGGTCCCTGGGCACTGCCGCTGCCCTGGCGTCCGCCTGCGCACTGGCAGCTTGTGCGAGCACCGACTATCACTATTCGCAGCTCTCGGGCGCGCGCTACCACCGCGTGCCGATCGACACTTACCCGGTCTCGATCGTCCGGATCGACGGCAAGGACACCCTGATCGGGCCTTTGTCGCGGGTTCGCACCGAAGGCATGGAGGCGTACCAGCGGCCCTTTGCCCTGGTCGATCCCGGCCTGCGTCAAGTGACGGTCCAAGGACCTCCCGGCGCTACCGGCGGGATCGGCGAGACGCGCACCGTTCCGCTCGAGATCGCCCCGTGCACCCGCTACTACCTGGTCGCCGTGAAGACGAACGTGCTCGCTTCCGGCTTCACGGTGCGGGTCGACTATCAGGAGCCGGTGAGCGGCTGTTCCGCGCCCCATTCCTCCTGAGCGTTCATGGCCGACCCGCTGCTTGACGTTCGCCATCTTCGGGTCGAGTTCGCCACGCGGCGCGGCACGCTGGTCGCGCTCGACGACATTTCGTTCGACATCGCGCCGGGCGAGATCCTCGGCGTCGTCGGCGAGTCGGGTGCGGGCAAGTCGCTGACCGGCGCGGCCATCATCGGCCTGCTCGATCCGCCCGGCCGCGTCGCCGGCGGCGAGATCCGCTTCGACGGGCGCCGCATCGACAACCTGCCTTACGAAGAGATGCGCAAGGTCCGGGGCCGATCGATCGGCGCCATCTTCCAGGATCCCCTGACCTCGCTCGACCCGCTCTACACGATCGGCCAGCAGCTCGTCGAGACGATCCGGACGCACCTGCCGTTGAGTGCCGCGGAGGCACGCCGCCGCGCCGTGCAGCTGCTTCAGGAGACCGGCATTCCGGCCGCCGAGGAGCGGCTCGACCAGTACCCGCACCAGTTCTCGGGCGGCATGCGGCAGCGCGTCGTCATCGCCCTGGCCCTGGCCGGCAAGCCCCGGCTGATCGTCGCCGACGAGCCGACGACGGCGCTCGACGTCTCGATCCAGGCGCAGATCATTTCCCTGCTGAAGCGGCTCTGCAAGGAGCATGGCGCTGCGGTCATGCTCGTCACCCACGACATGGGCGTCATCGCCGAGACCTGCGACCGCGTCGCCGTGATGTACGCCGGGCGCATCGTCGAGATCGGGCCGGTCGACGCCGTCATCCATGCGCCGGCGCACCCGTACACGGTCGGGCTGATGGGCTCGATCCCGGCGATGGACGAGGATCGCGCCCGCTTGTTGCAGATCGACGGAACGATGCCGAGACTGACCGCGATTCCCGCCGGCTGCGCCTTCAATCCACGCTGCGCGCAGGTCTTCGACCGCTGCCCCGTCGAGCGGCCCGACCTGCTTTCTGCCGGCGCCACGCGGGCTGCTTGCTGGCTGCATGCCGCGCCCTGGCGGGCAGCCGCATGACCTGCTGCGCCGCGACGCCGCCAAATCGCGCCGGGTAGGCTGTCCGGGCACGTCGATGAGCCCCTTGCCGATGCCGGCGGCGACACCACTGGTCGAGGTCGACGCCCTGGCGAAGACCTTCGACGTCTCGGCGCCGTGGTTGAACCGCTTCGTCGAACGCAAGCCGCGCCTGTTCGTGCACGCCGTCGACGACGTCGCGTTCACGATCGCTCGCGGCACGACGCTCGCGCTGGTCGGCGAATCGGGCTGCGGCAAGAGCACGGTGGCGCGGCTGCTCGTCGGTCTCTACACGCCGACGCGCGGGAGGGTCCTCTTCGATGGGATCGACACTGCCGGCAAGGGCCGGCCCAGGGCCGTACGCCGGCGCATGCAGATGATCTTCCAGGATCCCTACGCCAGCCTCAATCCGCGCTGGAAGGTGCAGGACATCGTCGCCGAGCCGTTGCGCGAGCACGGATTCGCCGAAGGTCGGTCCGGGGTCGAGAACGATCGGCAGCTGCGTGCCCGCGTCGCCGAGCTGCTGCAGTCGGTAGGCCTGGCCGCGGCCGACGCCGAGAAGTATCCGCACCAGTTTTCGGGCGGCCAGCGGCAGCGCATCTCGATCGCCCGCGCGCTCGCGACGCAGCCCGAGTTCCTGGTCTGCGACGAGCCGACCTCGGCGCTCGACGTCTCGGTGCAGGCGCAGGTGCTCAACATCATGAAGGACCTGCAAGGCAAGTTCGGCCTGAGCTACCTCTTCATCTCGCACAACCTGGCCGTGGTGCGGCAC
>JANXXS010000238.1 GCA_025350505.1 Burkholderiales bacterium | reverse complement strand
TCATGGGAGCGGGCGACGGAAGTGGCCCCCGGCGTCAACGAAAAGAGCATCGACAAGCCCGTCAAGGCAGCGTCGAAAACGGCAGCGAACAGTTCGTTCGGCGCCAACATGCCGCTCATGAGCAGCGCCTTCGATACGGCGTATTGGCTTTCCGCGGCGTAGCCGCTCCAAGCCAGTCTGCTGCAAGCGGCGGTCAGGGCGGCTCCCGCCCCAACCCCTCCCTCCAAGAGGCAGGGACCGTCTCATTCGGTGTCGCTTTTCCAACCACGGCGGCAAGGCGAAGGTATTCGTCGACCGGCACTTCTTCGGCGCGCCGCTGCGCGTCGAAGTTGCCGCCCGCACCGCGCTCCTCCAGCCAGCGGCCGAGCGTGTGGCGCAGGAGCTTGCGGCGCTGCGAGAAGGCGACGGTGACGATCTCGCCGAGCAGCTTGGCATCGACACCCGGAGGCGCTGGCTTGGGCGTCATCCGCACGACCGCCGAGTCGACCCGCGGCGGCGGCTCGAAGGCTTCGGGCGCGACGTCGAGCACCGCCTCGATGTCGTAGCGCCACTGCAGCATCACGCTCAGTCGTCCGTAGTCCTTGCGGCCCGGCGCCGCCGCCATCCGGTCGACGACCTCCTTCTGCAGCATGACGTGCTGGTCCAGGACGTGGTCCACTGCCCGGAGCAGGTGAAAGAGGATCGGCGTCGAGATGTTGTACGGCAGGTTGCCGACGATGCGAAGCCGCCGCGCACCTGCCTGGCGAGCCGCCAGAGCGACGAAATCGACGCGCAGCACGTCGGCTTCGATCACCTCCAGCCCGGGCGTGCGGCGCAGACGGGCAGCAAGGTCGCGATCAAGCTCGATGACGGTCAGCGCGCCGCTGCGTTCGAGGAGCGGCCGGGTGATGGCACCCAGGCCCGGTCCGATCTCGACGATCGCCTCGCCGGCGTGCGGCGCGACCGCCCGCACGATCGCATCGATGACCCCGGGGTCGGCGAGAAAGTGCTGGCCGAATCGCTTTCTCGGACGGTGCGACACGAGCGGTCGTGCCAGGCGGGTTATTGCGGCGGCTCGCGCAGCTCGATGTAGGCCCGGCCGCGCAGGTCGCGCAGCCACTCGACGTAGGCCTCCTCGAACTTCTGTTCGCGCAGGGCATCTCTCGCCTGGTCGCGCTGCTGCTTGCGGTCGAGCGTCACCTGGCGCCGATCGACCAGCTGCACGAGGTGGATGCCGAATCGGGTCGCCACCGGCTGGGACAGGCCGCCGACATCGAGCGCGGCAATCGCTTCCTCGAACTCCGGAACGAACTGGCCCGGCGACGACCAACCGAGGTCGCCGCCTTGCGCCGCGCTGCCGTCTTCCGAGTTGTCGCGCGCCAGCTGCTCGAAGGTCTTGCTGCGCGCAAGGATCTCGCGCCTGAACTGCTCGAGCCGCCGCACCGCCGCCTCTGCGGAGAGCTCGGCAGACGGCCGCAGGAGGATGTGGCGCGTTCGCACCTGCTGGACTGTGAAGGCGTCGCTGTCCTTGCGCTCGATCAGCTTGAGGACGTGGAAGCCGGCGCCGCTGCGCAGGATCTCCGGCGAGACCTCGCCGGACTTGAGGGTAGTGATCGCTTTCACGAACAGGTCGGGTAGCCGGTCGGCCGGGCGCATGCCGATCTCTCCGCCCTGGGCCCGGTTGCCGTCTTCCGACAGCTCGCGCGAGACGACGGCAAAATCCTCGCCGCTGCGCACCCGCTTCAGCGCCGCCAGGGCGCGCTCGCGGCGCTCGACGACCGCGGACACGCTCGCCCCTTCGGGCACAGTCACGAGGATCTGCGCGACATTGAACTGGACGGCCTTGGCGCCGTTGCGGCGCTGCTCGATGAGGGCGTCGATCTCGGCATCGCTGACCTTGATGCGACCGGCGACCTCGCGCTCGCGCACACGCTCGACCATCATCTGGTCCTTCACGTTTTCGCGGAACTTGGCGTAGTCGATGCCTTCCTTGCGCAGCCGGTCGCGCAATTGCGGCAGCGTCAGCTGGTTCTGGATCGCGACGTTGGCGACGGCGCGGTCGATCTCGGACTCTTCGACACGGGCGCCGCTGTCTCGCGCGTTGGTGACCAGGACACGCTCGTCGATCAACTGGTCGAGCGCCTGCTGGCGCAGCGCGCTCGGCGGCGGCAGCGGCGCGCGGTTGCGTGCTGCTTCCTCGCGCACGCGGGCAAGCCGCTGCTGCACCTCGGCGGCGGTGACGAGCTCCTGGTTGACGACGGCAACAATGTAGTCGCCGGTCTGCGCCACGGCGTGGGCGGCCGCGAGGCCCAACGCGAGCGTCACCAGGGCGGCCCCGGTGCGTCGCCAGGCGGCGTTTGGATCAGTCATACGGTGTGAACGGAGAATTCGTGATGCGCTCGTCGCGCAGCAGTTGATAACCAGGAATATTGTCCTTCAAGACGTGCAGCGGATTCGAGCCGATGCGCGACAGTCCCACCAGCTCGAGTTGCACCAGCAAACGAGTCGTCGCCTCGCTGCGCCCCGTCGAGAGCCGCTCGACGGCGACCCGGCCGATCCAGCACCCGGCGTCGTACTCGAAACCGAGGATGGAATCGATGAGCCGGCTGTCGCGCGTGCTGTAGTTGACCCTCCCGACGCTGTAGAGCGTGCCGCTGCAACCCGCGCCACCGCCGGAACGGTTGCCGCCGTCGCTCACCGCTGGCCTGCCATAGACCGGCCACTGCCAGCCGAGTTCCACCTGTTCCGAGAGGCCGCGCGACAGCCGGTAGCTCAGGTTGACGGTGCGATACGGCCCGGGCGAATAGCGAAAGCCGGCGATCGAGCGTTCGATCCGGCTGCTGTCGGTTTTGTACTGAGCCTGGGCATCGAAGTTCCAGTCCCGCAGCAGCGACGTCGAGCCGAGAACGAGCAGGTCCGACAAGCGCGTCGTGAGCGGCGGCCCGTCGGGCGTGACGCGCTGCGCGCGGAACAGGTAGCGCTGCATGATGCCCAGGCGCAGCGCTTCGGCGCCGGTCTCGGGGTCGAGCACGCGCGAGGTCAGGCCGGCGGTGAGTTGGTGCGAATCGGAGACGCGATCGATACCCGAGAACGCGTTCTCGGTGAAGATCGAGTCGAAATTGAAGTCCTTGCCGCCGGCGTCGAAATTCGGCAGGATGTCCTGGCGGCGGTACGGCGTGTTGACGTAGAAAAGGCGCGGCTCGAGCGTCTGACGCACGGCGCGCCCGAACAAGGTCGTCTCACGCTCGAGGGTCCAGGCACTGTCGATGCTCAACGTCGGGATGAAGCGCGAGGCGCTGCGCCGGCCGTCGCTGAGCGGCAGGTCGACGGCGTAGGACGCGGCGTTGAACGAGAGCTTGGGCACCAGCGTCCAGCCTGGCGAATAGAAGGGCCGGCTGATGCTGCCCAGCGCGTGCAGCCGCACGCCCGTCTGGCGCTGCGCCAGGTAGGTGTCGTCCGGGTCCGAGAAGCGATTGAACTCGCCTTCGAAGCCGACCTCGAAGCCGCCGCGCCAGGGCGCGGCGTAGCGCGCGCCGATCTGCGGCAGCCGCTCGTAAGGCGGCGGGTCGATGCGCGTCGTCGGGTCGACGGTCTGCAGCACCTGCCAGCGCTGCACGCGGGCATAGGTCGACCAGTCGCCGAACGGCCGTTTCAGTTGCAGGTCGGTCTGCAGCAGGCGCGGTGTCGGTGTTCTGAGCTCGCCGGGAAAGTCCTTCCAGTAGTCGTCGTCGGACACGCGCAGCACCTTGGCCTGCGCGAACACGTCGTAGGGCAGAAAGCCTTCGTGGTCGAAGCGCAGGGCGTAGCGTGAACGGCCGGCGGCCGTGTCGTGCGGCAGCAGCTTCAGGTCGACCTCGCCGGCGTAGCGCGGCTCGAGGTAGCGGAATTCGCTGTCCAGCCCCGGACCGCGGCGCAGGCTCTCCGACGCGGTGAAGGTGGCGTCGCGGTTGGGCGCAATGTTCCAGTAATAGGGAATCGCCGCCTGAAAGCCGCTGCGGCTGTCGAGGCCGATGCTCGGCGGCAGGAATCCCGACTGGCGCTCGTCGTTGAGGGGAAAGCTCAGCACCGGCGAGGCCAATATCGGCACGCCGTAAAAGCGCAGGACGGCGCCGTGGGCGATGCCTTCGTTGGTCTCGTTGTCGATTTCGATGCGGCTCGCCTTGAGGATCCAGGCCGGCTCCGGGTCGTCCGGGGTGCAGCTCGAATACGTCGCATCGAGGGCGGCGGCGCGCTGGTCGTCGATGAACTCGATGCGCGCCGCCTTGCCGCCGGCGCCGGTGCGGGCAAAGCGATAGGTCGGGCTGCGGAAGAAGCCCTCGAATCGCTCGACGCGCAGTTGCAGCTCGGGCCCGGAGAAGACGTTGCCATCGCGGCTGACGACGACGTTGCCGCTGGCGCGAGCGAGGTCTTCGGCCTGGTCGTAGCTCAGCCGGTCGGCGCGGATCACGACCGAGCCGCGCCGGAACTCGACGTCGCCGACGGCCTCGGCATCGAGGTCGGGACGGCCGTGCAACTCGCGCGCACGCAAGATGATGGGCAGCTGGCGACCGGCCTCGCCGCGCAGCGGCGCTTGCAGGGAAGGGGCGGTGCGCAACTCGATGCCCGACGCCGCGCTCGCCGCGGGCGCGGGCGAGGCAACGGCGGAGAAGGTGGCTTGTGCGGCTGCGCCATCCGCCGAGGCCGCCAGCACTGCGATGGAGAGGATGCGTAGCCGGAAGGCCTGGCAGAGGCGATCGCGCATCGATTTGTAGAATCGATTATCCACGAGGCTCGCGCGTTCGCACCTCGAACGCCCGCCCGCCGACCGTGAGTCCCGCTCCTTTACACGCCTCGATCGCCTGGACCGACCCGGCCCGCGAGGCCGCGTTCGCGGCCTGGCTGGCAAAGGTCGCGCCACGGCAGGGGCTCGTCGCCGCGACGCTGCGGCCGGCGTCGAGCGACGCCAGCTTTCGCCGCTACCTGCGCGCCGATCTCGGCAGCGGCGGCAGCGTCATCGTCATGGACGCACCGCCGCCGCAGGAAGACGTGCGGCCGTTCGTGCATGTCGCCGGGCTGATTGCGCAGGCCGGTTTGCACGCCCCCGCCGTCCTCGAGGCGGACATCGCGCATGGCTTCCTGCTGCTCGGCGACCTCGGCGACGCGCTCTACCTCGACGCGCTGAAGGCGGCGCAAGCGCAAGACAACACGTGCCACGCCGACATCCTGATGCGCGATGCGATCGCCGCCCTCGTCACCTGGCAAGGCAAGCTGCCCGGTGAGGCGCTGCCGCCGTACGACGACGCGCTGCTGCATCGCGAGCTTGCGCTCTTTCCCGACTGGTGCGTGGCGCGCGAATGTCAGGCCACGTGGTCGGCGGCCGAGACCGCGACCTGGCACGCCGCCTGCGACCAGCTCGTCGCCAGCGCACTCGCCCAAGCGCGCGTCGCTGTGCACCGCGACTGGATGCCGAGAAACCTCATGGTCGCCACGCCCAACCCCGGCATCCTCGACTTTCAGGACGCGGTGCATGGCCCGATCGCCTACGACGTCGCATCGCTGCTGCGCGACGCTTTCATTTCCTGGGACGAGGCGCAGGAGCTCGACTGGGCTGTGCGCTACTGGGAAGCCGCGCGCAAGGCCGGGCTGCCGGTCGATGCCGACTTCGGCGAGTTCTGGCGCGCCCTCGAGTGGATGGGGCTACAGCGCCACCTCAAGGTGCTCGGCATCTTCTCGCGGCTCAAGCACCGCGACGGCAAGGCCGCCTACAGTGCCGACCTGCCGCGCTTCTTCGGCTACGCGCACAAGGTGGCGACACGCTACTCGGTGCTGCGCCCGCTGGCGCGCCTGCTCGAGCCGCTGATGGGCGCGACGCGCATCGACGCCTTCCATTGATCGCGACGCGGCGACGCACAGCGGCATGATTCGCCTGACCGAGATCCGCCTGCCGCTCGATCATGCCGAGCCGGCGTTGCGCGCCGCCGCCGTCGCCCACCTCGGCATCGACGACGGCGCGCTGCTTGCCCTGACCGTCTTCAAGCGCGGCTACGACGCGCGCAAGCGCTCGGCCATCGTCCTCGTCTACACCGTCGACGTCGCGGTGACCGACGAAGCATCGCTGCTCGCGCGCCACGCCGGAGACCCGCACGTGCGCGCCACGCCCGACATGCGCTATCGCTTCGTCGCCCATGCGCCGGCCGACTTTGCGGCGAGCGAGAGGGCGCGCCCGGTCGTCGTCGGCTTCGGCCCCTGCGGCCTGTTCGCGGCCCTCGTGCTGGCGCAGATGGGCTTTCGGCCGCTCGTCCTCGAGCGCGGCCGCGCCGTGCGCGAGCGCACCCAGGACACCTGGGGCCTGTGGCGGCGTGGCGTCCTCGATCCGGAATCGAACGTGCAGTTCGGCGAGGGCGGTGCGGGCACCTTCTCGGACGGCAAGCTGTGGAGCCAGATCAGCGACCCGCGCCACCTCACGCGCAAGGTCATCGCCGAGTTCATCGCCGCGGGAGCACCCGAAGAGATTGCCTTCGTGGCCAAGCCGCACATCGGCACCTTCCGCCTCGTCGGCGTGGTCGAGAAGATGCGCCACGAGATCGAACGGCTCGGCGGCGAGGTGCGCTTCGGCGCGCGCGTCATCGACCTTGGCATCGAGGGCGCGCGCGTTCGCGGCCTGACCGTGCGGCGCGGCGGCGTGCAGGAAGAAGTCGACGCCGATCATGTCGTGCTCGCGCTCGGGCACAGCGCGCGCGACACCTTCGCCATGCTGCACGGGCGCGGTGTGGCGATGCAGGCCAAGCCGTTTTCGATCGGCCTTCGCATCGAGCATCCGCAAGGCGTCATCGACCGCGCCCGCTTCGGAGTGAAGAACGCCGGCAACCCGCTGCTCGGTGCCGCCGACTACAAGCTCGTGCACCACGCGAACAACGGCCGCTCGGTCTACAGCTTTTGCATGTGCCCCGGCGGCACCGTCGTCGCCGCGACCTCGGAGCCGGGCCGCGTCGTCACCAACGGCATGAGCCAGTACTCGCGCAACGAGCGCAACGCCAACGCCGGCATCGTCGTCGGCATCGCGCCGGAGGACTACCGCGCCACCGGCACGTCGGGCCAGGTCGATCCGCTCGACGGCATCGCCTTCCAGCGAGTCTGGGAATCGCGCGCCTTCATGCTCGGCGGCGAGAGCTACGCGGCGCCGGGGCAGCGCGTCGGCGACTTCCTCGCCGCTCGCGCCTCGACGGCCTTCGAGCGCGTCGTTCCGTCGTACACGCCCGGCGTGCTGCCGACCGACCTGGCCCTGCCTGGCCACGAGAGCCTGCCCGACTATGCCATCGAAGCGATCCGTGAAGCGCTGCCCGCCTTCGCCCGGCAGATCGACGGCTTTGCGATGGCAGACGCGGTGCTCACCGGCGTCGAGACGCGCACTTCGTCGCCGCTGCGCATGCCGCGCGGCAAGGATCTGCAAAGCATCAATGTCGCCGGCCTCTATCCGGCCGGCGAAGGGGCAGGCTACGCCGGCGGGATCATGTCGGCGGCGGTCGACGGCATCGAGGTTGCCGAGGCGATCGCTCTGCGGATCACGGGCACGCCGCCATCACCTGCGCCACCGCGGCGGTGAGCTTCTTGCCGTAAGGGACGTGCAGGAACTCGTTCGGGCCGTGCGCGTTGCTCTTCGGCCCGAGCACGCCGCAAACCATCATCTGCGACTTCGGAAAGCTCTGCTGCAGCATGCTCATGAGCGGGATCGTGCCGCCCTGGCCGATATAGCCGCAGGGCGCGCCGAAGTGCGCCTGCGACGCCGAGTCGAGTGCCGACTGCAGCCATGGGGCGAGGCTGGGCGCGTTCCAGCCAGTGGCGCCTTTGGCACCGCCGCCGTCGGCGCTGAAGGTGACCTTGGCGTTGTAGGGCGCGTTGTCCTCGAGCAGTTTCTTCAGCGCCGCCGCCGCTTCGCCACCGTCGATGGGCGGCGGCGTGCGCAGGCTGAGCTTGAACGCGGTGTACGGACGCAGCACGTTGCCGGCATCTTTCAATGCCGGCATGCCATCGACGCCGGTGATCGACAGCGTCGGCTTCCAGGTGCGGTTGATGAGCGCTTCGACCGGGTCCGTCGTGGTCGGCAGGGTCGGGCCGCCGTCGGCGCCGCAGGCCCAGGGAAAGCGCTTCCAGACCTCGTCGCCGAGGATCTGCGCCGTCGCCGTCGCCTGCTCGATGCGGTCGGCCGGAACCTCGCAGTGCAGGCTCTGCGGCAACAGGCGCCCGGTCTTCGAATCCTCGAGCCGGTCGAGCACCTGGCGCAGGATGCGAAAGCTCGACGGCACGAGGCCGCTGGCGTCGCCCGAGTGCACGCCTTCGGTAAGGATCTCGACCTTGAGCGTGCCGGTGACGTTGCCGCGCAGGCTGGTCGTCAGCCAGAGCTGGTCGTAGTTGCCGGCGCCGCTGTCGAGGCAGACGACGAGCGAGACCTGGCCGAGCCGAACCTTCAGTGCGTCGACATAGAACGGCAGATCGGGCGATCCGCTTTCTTCGCAGGTCTCGACGATGCCGACGCACCTCGGCCGGGCGATGCCCTGCCGGTCGAGCGCCTGGATCGCGGCGTAGATCGCATAACCGTCGTCGGCGCCGCCGCGGCCGTAGAGCAGGCCGCCTTCGTAGCGCGGCGTCCACCGGCCGAAGCCGTTCTTCCAGCCGTTGAACTCGGGCTGCTTGTCGAGGTGGCCGTAGAGGCAGATCGTCTCGGCGCCGGCGTCGTTGCCGCCCGTCCGGGTCGCCGGCACCTCGAAGAAGATGACCGGCGTGCGGCCTTCGAGACGAATCACCTCGAGCTTCAGGCCGGCGACGTTCTGCTTCTCGACCCAGGCGGCGGCGTCGCGCACGACGTGGTCGATGAAGCCATGCTGCTGCCACTCGGCGTCGAACATCGGGCTCTTCGCCGGCACGGCGATGTAGCTCGTCAGCGCCGGGACGATCTCGTCGTCCCAGACACGCTCGGCGTAGCGGCCGAGCTGTTCGGCCTCGTCGGCCTGCACCGGCAAATGGGGATCGCGTGCGTTCATCGCGGGCTCCTGGAAAGCGTAACGGCCAGTGTATCGAGCCAGGCCCCGAGCACGGAGAACACCTCGGCCTGCTCGGGTTCGTTGAAGATCTCGTGAAACAGCGTGGCGAAGACCTGCGCCGTCACGACGTCCTTCGGTGCCGCCGCCGCAAAGGCGGCACTGCCCGCCGGAACGACGCAGCGGTCGCTGCCGGCGTAGAGCAGGAGCGTCGGCACCTTCCAGAGCGGCGCGTCATGGCGAACGAACTCATCGCCCTCGACGATGAAGCGGGCCAGGCGTGGTGCGATCCGGTCATGCACCAGCGGGTCGGCCTTGTAAGCCGCAACCACGGCCGGGTCACGCGAGATCCAGGCCGGATCGAGTCCGTTGCCGACGGCGAGATCCGGCGTGAGCGGCCCCAACACCGCGAGCATCAGCTTCTGCAGAGCATTCATCCCCGGATCGAAAACCGGCGAAGAGAGCACCAGCGCATCGACCGGACGCGACCAGGCGGCGAGAGGTGGCAACGCCCCCGCGACGAAGCGCGCCGCGACCAGGCCGCCCAGGCTGTGCCCGAGCAGGACGAGCGGGCCTGCATGCTCGGCGCGCGCGGCGTCGATCGCCTGGGCAAGATCGACGAGCAGATCGTCGCCGCGGCGAAGCCGCCCGCGCTCGCCCTCGCTCTTGCCGTGACCGCGCTGGTCGTAGGCGACGACGCGCCATCGGTGCCCATTGAGAAAGGCGGCGACGTGCTCGTAGCGGCCGATGTGCTCACCAAGCCCGTGGACGATGACAATCGTGCCTGCGGCATCTGCGCACGGCCACTCCCGGCCGCGCAAGGTCAATCCGTCCCTCGTCTCGAGCAGCTTGTCCACTTCGACCTCCGACGCCATGAACGACCACAGCGAATTCTTCGAACTTTCGCACGACGGCCACGTCGCCCACCTGAAGCTCAGCCGGCCCGAGCGCATGAACACCATGACGCTGGCGTTTTTCCCGGCGATTCGCGACACCGTTCGCGGCCTCGGCGCCGAAGGCAAGACGCGGGCGCTCGTCATCTCGTCGACCGGCAAGCACTTCTCTGCCGGCATGGCGCTCGACGTCTTCGCGGCCGGCGAAAGCGCGCTTACCGTCAGCACCGCGCGAGACCGGCTTGCATTCCAGGAGTCGCTGAGAAAGCTGATGGACTGCTTCAGCGCGCTCGACGAAGCGAATTTTCCGGTGATCTGCGCGATTCAGGGCGGCTGCATCGGCGGCGCGCTCGACCTGGTGACCGCCTGCGACATCCGGGTCTGCAGTGCCGACGCCTTCTTCACGCTGCAGGAGATCACGGTCGGCATGGCCGCCGACCTGGGCACGCTGCAGCGCCTGCCGAAGATCGTGCCGCAAGGGGTGGCCCGAGAGATGGCCTACACCGGCGAGCGCCTCGGCGCCGCGCGCGCCCTCGCGGTCGGACTGGTCAACGCCGTCCTGCCCGACGCCGCCGCCCTGCTCGCACACGCCATGGCACTGGCCGAGACCATCGCCTCGAAGTCGCCGCTCGCGGTCGCCGGCAGCAAGCATGCCATCAACCACGCCCGCGACCACTCGACGGCTTCCGGGCTGCACCAGATGACTCTGCTGCAAAGCGCCATCTTCGATACCGGTGAGATGGCCACGGCGATCGCCGCTTGGAAGGACAAGCGGACCGCGGACTTCGATCCACTGCTTCCCACGGCGTAAATGGCGACGGCGATGCTGTCCTGGATGTCGGCCACCGACGTGGCCTTCAGCATGGTCGCCGTCATGCAGGCGGTGCTGGCCGGCGTCTGGCTGCTCGGCACCCGGCTGCTCGGCGACACGCGACGCTCGGCCGTCCATTGGGCGGGGTTCTCGGCCTTCAGCGCGATCAGCGAGCGGCTGCGCGAGCAACTCGCCGCCGAGCCCGTTCATTGCGACGGAACGACCGTCGCGGTCACGGTGAGCATCGGCGTTGCGCAATGGACCCCGGCCGACGACGTGTCGCGCCTGCTCGTGCGCGCCGATGCCGCGCTCTATCGGGCCAAGCAGCAGGGGCGCAACCGCGTTGTCGCGGCCAGCGCCGAGCCGCCGGTGATCCGGCGCACCGATGCCGCGGCCGCGACGCAGGCGCTCTCAGCGGGTCGGCGCTGACGCCTTCGTCGCCGACGCGTCGTCGCTCCAGCCTCCGCCCAGCACGCGATACAGGGCGACGAGGTTCTGAAGTTGCAAGGCCCGGGTCTGCACCAAGGCCTGTTGCGCCGTGAAGAGCGAGCGCTGCGCATCGAGCGCGTCGAGGTAGCTCGAGGCGCCGGCGCGGTAGCGCAGGTCGGCGAGCCTGTAGCTGATGGACAGCGCATTCGTCTGCGCGGCCTGCGCGCGCAGCTGTTCGCCGAGCGTGGCGCGCCCGGCCAGGGCGTCGGCGACCTCGCGGAACGCGGTCTGGATCGCCTTTTCGTACTGGGCCACGGCGATGTCACGATTGACCTTGGCGACCTCGAGGTTGGCGCGGTTGCGGCCGGCGTCGAAGAGCGGCTGCAGCAGCTGGCCGGTGCCGGTGAAGGCCCAGCTGCCGCCCTTGAACAGACCGGAGAGCTCGGTGCTCGCGGTACCGAAGTTGGCGGTCAGCGAGATGCGCGGAAAGAAGGCGGCGCGGGCGGCGCCGATGTTGGCATTGGCGGCGAGAAGCTGCTGCTCGGCGGCGCGGATGTCGGGGCGGCGCTCGAGCAGTTCGGAAGGCAGTTCTGCCGGCAGGTCGCTCGCGAGCTGCTTGCCGTCGAGCGGCAAGGGCGGTGGCAGGTCGGCAGGCAAGGGCTGGCCGACGAGCAACTGCAAGGCGTTCTCGTCGAGGGCGCGCTGGCGCAGCGACTGCACGAGCGCGACTCGCGCGCCTTCGAGCAGCGACTCCGACTGCCGGTAGTCGAGTTCGGAGGATGCGCCGTTGTCGAAGCGCAGCTTGGTCAGTCGCGTCGAGTCCTCGCGCGTCGCCAGCGTCTGCCGCGTCACGGCGAGCTGCTCGTCGTCGGCGAGCAGCGCGAGATAGGCGGTCGCGACCGAGCCGATGAGGCTGATCTGCACCGCCTTCCTGGTCTCCGTCGTCGCCAGGTACTGGTCGAGCGCCGCTTCGCCCAGGTCGTGGACGCGGCCGAACAGGTCGAGCTCGTAGCCCGTGACGGCGAGGCCGACGGCATAGGTCGTGACGAGCTTGCCGCCGGTGCCGGCCTGTCGCGACACGGTGCCGCCGACGCCGACGCTCGGCAACTGATCGGCGCGGCGCACGGCGTAGAGGGCACGCGTCTGCTCGATGGTGAGCACGGCGACGCGCAGGTCGCGGTTGTTGACCAGCGCGATCTCGACCAGGCGGCGCAGGCGCGGGTCGGCGAAGAACTGCGGCCAGCCGAGATCGGCGGCGGCGACGCCGCCGGCGCTCGCCGCCGGCATCATCTCCTGCGCGTAGGTCGACGGGATCGGCGCGGCCGGCCGCTCGTAGCGCGGGATGAACGAGCCGCATCCGCCGAGCGCGAAGAGCGAGGCGCAGGCGACCGCGGCGAGGCGGCGATCAGACATGGCCGCTCTCCCCCGGTGCGGCGGCCGCCGTCGCCGGCCCTGTCTTCCCGGTCGCACCACGCACGCCGCCACCCTTGAAGACGCGACGCACGACGACGAAGAAGACCGGCACGAAGAAGATCGCCAGGAAGGTCGCCGTGAACATGCCGGCCATGACGCCGGTGCCGAT
>JANXXS010000226.1 GCA_025350505.1 Burkholderiales bacterium | reverse complement strand
ATCCCGCGCTGCGCTCTCCGGCGGCAGCAACCTCGCCACCGCCTTGTCCTTGAATGCCTGTCCGTATCGAGCCAAGTCCGTCCTTCATCGCCACCCCCTGGGTTGTTCTATGGAGGCGACAACTATTCTGACGCGGGGGGGGGAAGGGCAAGTGACGGCACCGACGAGCTACTTGGCCGGCGGCGTCGGCTGCACATCGAAGAAGGGGATCGGCGCGCCGGCGTAGACCGAGGTCGCCAGGGCGCCGTTCCAGTGCTCGGCCTTGATCTTCTCGACCTCGATGCGGCGCAGCTCCCGAGCACATCGCGGTTCAGCGCCAGCGCCGCATTCTGGATCTTCGTCGCCTCGGCCTCGGCGACGGCGACCTTCTGCTTCTGCTCGGCCTGCACCGTCAGCAACTTGTTCTCGGCGGCCAGGCGCAGCTGCTCCTGCGTCACCTGGGCGCCGCCGTTGAAGTTGCCGAGCCCGTCGGCGTAGCGGCCTTTCGAATCCAGCGCCTGTCTCCCTCGCTGCGCTGTTCCCGTGTCGGCGTCGATGTCAGTGAATCGCGGCGGCGGCGACCAAGCCGGACACCCTGCTACGCTCGGCGCCGAAAATCGCCGTGATCGCCATGCTTCGCTTCCTCGCCATTCTTCTTGCCAGCCTGCTCGCGGGGTCGGCCGCGCGCGCCGAGCCGCTGCAGCTCACCGCGGCCGATGGCGTCAAGGTCTACGGCGAGCTGTCGCGGGCCTCGGGCGCGAAACCGCCCGTCATCCTCGCCTTCCATCAGGCCGGATCGAGCAGCGCCGAGTACGCGCCGATCGCACCCCGGCTCGTGCAGGCCGGCTTCACCGTGCTGGCGATCGACCAGCGCTCGGGCGGCGGCGCGTTCGGTGGCAGCAACCGCACCGCAGCCGCGCTCGGCCGCGAAGCGAGCTACGACCAGGCCATGCCCGACCTCGAAGCCGCGCTGGCGTGGGCCACGGCGAACGCGAACGGCGCGCCGGTCGTCGTCTGGGGATCGAGCTACTCCGCCGCGCTCGTCTTCCTGCTCGCCGCGGCGCATCCGGCCGAGGTGAACGGGCTGGTCGCCTACTCGCCCGGCGAGTACCTCGGCAAGGGCCGCGCGGTGCGCGACGCGGCGCACAAGGTCGAGGTGCCGGTCTATATCGATCAGGCCTCGAGCGCCGACGAGGTGGCGCAATCGGCAGCCATCCTGCAGGCGCTGAAGAGCGCCGACAAGCAGCAGTTGGTCTCGCGCTCGCGCTCGACGCACGGCTCGGCGACGCTGCGCGCCGATGCCAACGCGTCGGGCGCCGAGGCGCACTGGAAAGCCGTGCTCAAATTCCTGACGCGCTTCAACCCTCCTTAGCCACTGCCATGCTGCAACTGCGACCGAGCTGCGAACACTGCGACAAGGCGCTGCCGCCGGCCTCCACCGAAGCGCGCATCTGCAGCTTCGAATGCACCTTCTGCGCGGGTTGCGTCGAGTCGGTGCTGCACGACGTCTGCCCGAACTGCGGCGGCGGCTTCTTGCCGCGGCCGATCCGCCCGGCGCAGCGCTGGAAGGGCGACAACTTCCTCGGCCACTATCCGGCGAGCACGACGGTGCGGCACCGGCCGGTCGATGCGACAGTGCACGACGCCTTCGCCGCATCGCTGCGCGACCTGCCTCCGGCCGAGCGATGAGTTCCGGTCGTCGCACCGGCATCGGGTCGTGATCACTTTCTTCTCGTCGGCGCACGCGCTGCACGCGCCGGCGTACGAGTTCTTCCGCGGTGATCGCGTGGCTTGCTTCGAGTCGCCGGCGCGGGCCGAGCGGGTGCTGCACGAGCTGACCACGCGCGGCCACGCGGTGCGTGCGCCCGATGTCGACAGCGCCGACGTGTTGGCCCAGGTGCACACGCCGCGCTACCTGGCGTTTCTGGCCGGCGCCTGGTCGCAGTGGCTGGCCCTCGATCCGCGCCACGCCGACCTGCAGCCCTTTCCCTCGGTGTGGCCGGTGCGCACCCTGCGCAGCGACCTCGAGCCGGCCAACTTCACGGCCCGGCTCGGCCTCTATTCGATCGACAACGGCAGCCCGCTCGTCGCCGGCACCTGGGCCGCCGCCAAGGCCGGCGCCGACGCCGCAGCCAGCGCCGCGCGCCTGTTGTCGTCGTCGGGCGCGCGCAGCGCCTTTTGCGCGACGCGTCCGCCCGGCCACCACGCCGGCGCCGACTTCATGGGCGGCTACTGCTTCCTCAACAACGCGGCGGTGGCAGCGCAATCGCTGTTCGATGGCGGCTGCGTCCGTGTCGCCGTTCTCGACGTCGACTACCACCACGGCAACGGCACGCAAAGCATCTTCTACGACCGCGCCGACGTCCTGTTCGCCAGCCTGCACGGCGATCCGCGCACCGAGTACCCGTTCTACCTCGGCCACGCCGACGAGACAGGTGCGGGTGCCGGCGAAGGCTTCAACCTGAACCTGCCGCTGCCCGCCGGCAGCGCCGCCGATGCCTGGTTCGCGGCGCTCGACGTGGCCTGCTCGCGGATCGAGCGGCATCGCGCCGACGCCCTCGTCGTCTCGCTGGGGCTCGACACCTACGCCGACGATCCGATCTCGACCTTTGCCCTCGCCTCGAGCGACTTCAGCCGCCTGGGCGACAGGCTGGCCCGCATCGGCCTGCCCACCGTCTTCATACTGGAGGGCGGCTACGCGTCCGAGGCGCTCGGCATCAACGCCGCCAATGTCCTCGATGCCTTCGACGGCGGCTGAGGCAAAGGCCCGGACTGAACGGAGAAGGCCATGGCCAGCGAAGCGAACACGACAGGCACGCAGTGCTGCATCGTCGGTGGCGGCCCGGCGGGCATGATGCTCGGCTACCTGCTCGCGCGCGCCGGCGTGAAGACAGTGGTGCTCGAAAAGCACGGCGACTTCCTGCGCGACTTTCGCGGCGACACGGTGCATCCGTCGACGCTGCGCATCATGGACGAGCTGGGCCTGCTCGACGCGTTCCTGGAGCGGCCGCACCAGAAGCTGCGCACCCTGAGCGCCGTGTTCGGCGCCGAGCGCGTGCAGCTCGGCGACTTCGGCGGCCTGCCGGCGCGCTATGCCTTCATCGCCATGATGCCGCAGTGGGAGTTCCTCGACTTCCTGTCCGGCCGGGCGCGGTCGCTGGCGGCGTTCACGCTGCGGATGCAGGCCAACGTGACCGGCCTGATCGTCGGGGCTGACGGCCGCGTCGCCGGCGTGCGCGGCAGCTCGCCTGAGGGCGATTTCGAGCTGCGCGCCGATTGCACGATCGGCTGCGACGGCCGCCACTCGACGGTCCGCGCGGCGGCCGGTCTGGCGGTCGAGGGCCTCGGCGCGCCGATCGACGTGCTCTGGTTTCGCGTCGGCCGCGACCCAGCGGGCCAGGACTCGTCGCTGGCCCGCGTCGCGCCCGGCCATTTCGTCGTCACCATCGACCGCGGCGACTACTGGCAGTGCGCCTTCGTCATTCCCAAGGGCGGCGCCGAGGCGCTGCAGGGCCAGGACATCGCGGTCTTCCGCGAGCAGGTCGTGGCCACTGCGGCGCTGCTCGCGCCGCACATCGCCGACGTCCGCTCGTGGGACGACGTCAAACTGCTCACCGTCGCCGTCGACCGGTTGCTGCAATGGTCGAGGCCGGGGCTGCTCTGCATCGGCGACGCGGCGCACGCGATGTCGCCGATCGGCGGCGTCGGCATCAACCTGGCGGTCCAAGACGCCGTCGCCGCCGCCAACCTGCTTGCCGAGAAGCTCCGCGCCGGCACAGTCACCGAGGCCGACCTCGACGAAGTGCGCAAGCGCCGCCTCTGGCCGACCAAGGCGACCCAGGCGATGCAGGTGACGATCCAGAACAACGTGCTCGTCCCGGTCATGAGCGCCGACGTCGGCGCCGAGCTGCACGTGCCGCTGCCGATGCGTGTGCTGACGGCGGTGCCTGTCCTGCAGCGGCTTCTTGCACGTCTGCTAGGCATGGGCGTGCGGCCCGAGCACGTGCGCTCGCCGGTGGCCTGAACGTCGCGCGGCGGCGTCGTGCGCGCGTCGCGCCGGCAACTACGTCATGGCCTGCCGGAGATCGGCGCCGAGCCTCAGATGATGCCGCCGCCTTGCAGCTTTTTCACCATGTCCTTGCCTGTGTTCTTCAGCTTGAGTTCCTTGGCCAGGGCATCGAGAGCCTTGATCATCGGGGCTTCGTCGAGCTCGAGCGCGGCCTTCAGCTTCGATTCGGCCTTCGACGGCAACGCCAGCAGGCTCATGGCCTTCTTCAAGTCCGGCGGCTCCACTGCGAGCTTGGGGGCGTTGTCCATGATCTTCTTGCACTCCTGCGCGGCTTTCTGAATGTCTTTGTCGAAGCCGTTGAGCTTGGTGAGATCGCGCTGAAACTCGGTCTGGAACTCGGCACTGAGCGTCTTGATGTCGAACCGCTTCTGGAATTTCTCCCTGTACTCCACCGTCATGTTTCCCTTCAGAACGTCGTCTTCCAGGTTGATGCTCGGGACAGTGGATTGCAGCCGTTTGAGTCGTTTCGCATCTCGCGATTTCACTGCGGCCTGGGCGTCCGTGTCCCATGCCTGGAGCTCTTTGAGGGCCTTCTGCACGTTGTGAACATTGCGTTCGGACGTCAGCACGACGCTGGCCCAATCCTTCTCCGCCTTGTCTTCGGACTTTTCGAGCATGTCGATGAAGGCGTTGGCCCTGTCCTCGAGGGCCTTCACGTGGGCCAGCTGGTACTCGATGAACCCCAGTGCATCCGTCAGCTCGACCTTCAGCTTCTCGATTTCGTCTTTGTCGGCCTCGTAGTCATCGTCGTCCTTGGTCACGTTGTCGAGCGCGGTGTTGGCGTATCGCAGAGGCTGTCGCGCCTCGATCAACTTGCGCGCTTCGATCCCGACCGATCGCAGGTACGTCTTGATCGTGTCGGCTTCCTCGTACTGCTTGATGGCGTTGTCGATCTTGGTGGTCGCCTGAAGCAACTTCGGCACCGTTTCCTTGTACTGCTTGAATCCCTCTCTTGCCAGCGGCCGGACCTTGGTCTCGATCAGCTTGTGGACCTTTGCTTTGGCGCCTGCATCTGCCATGTCGGACCTTTCGTCGCGCTGCCTCGGGGACGGGAAGTCTGAAGGAACTCGGGGAGATATTCAATCGCTCGCAACGGGCGGCGCATGCCGGTATCGCGCGACCCGGGGCGCCGCTGGCACCTTTCGTGCTCGCGCCGCGTCAGAATGTCCTTGCTGGACGACCGCCCCCGAAGCGGGCATAAACGAGAATTCCGGGACCGAAGGGGAGCAAGTCATGGCTGAGTTGAAGATCAACGGCGATCGTCTCTGGGCGAGCCTGATGGAAATGGCCAGGATCGGCGCCACGGCGAAGGGCGGCGTCTGCCGGTTGACCCTGACCGACCTCGACAAGGAGGGCCGCGACCTGTTCGTGCAGTGGTGCAGGGACGCCGGCTGCGGCGTCAAGATCGACCAGATGGGCAACATCTTCGCGCGCCGGCCCGGTCGCAACAACAGCCTGGCGCCGGTCGGCACCGGCAGCCACCTCGACAGCCAGCCGACCGGCGGCCGCTTCGACGGCGTCTACGGCGTCCTCGCCGGGCTCGAGGTCATCCGCACCCTCAACGACCTGGGCATCGAGACCGAGCGGCCGATCGAGGCCTCGGTGTGGACCAACGAGGAAGGGTCGCGCTTCGCCCCGGCGATGGTCGGCTCCGGCGTCTACGCGGGCGTGTTCTCGCTCGAATACGGCCACTCGCGGACCGACCAGCAAGGCAAGACGATCGGCGAAGAGCTGGCGCGCATCGGCTACCTCGGCAACGAGCCGATGGGCAAGCGCCCGGTACACGCCTTCTTCGAGACGCACATCGAGCAGGGCCCGATCCTCGAGCACGAAGGACAGACGATCGGCGTCGTCACCGACGCGCAGGGCCAGCGCTGGTACGAGCTCACACTCGCCGGCCAGGAGTCGCACGCCGGGCCGACGCCGATGCCGGTGCGGCGCGATGCGCTGCTCGGCGCCGCCAGGGTGATCCAGCTCGTCAACGAGATCGGCCTCAGGCACGCGCCGCTCGCGGTCTCGACGGTCGGCATGATCAACAGCTACCCGAACTCGCGCAACGTCATTCCCGGCCGTGTATTCCTCACCGTCGACTTCCGCTGCCCGATCAACGACGAGCTGGCGCAGATGGACGCCGAGCTGAAGGAAGGCGTGGCGAGAATCGCCGCCGCCAGTCGACTCGAGCACGACCTGAAGCAGATCTTCCAGTACGACTGCGTGCACTTCGACGAAAGCTGCGTGGCGATGGTGCGCTCCGGCGCCGAGCGGCTCGGCTACTCGACGCGCGACATCGTCTCCGGCGCCGGCCACGACGCCTGCTACATGAACAAGGTCACGCCGACGGCGATGATCTTCGTGCCCTGCGTCGGCGGCATCAGCCACAACGAGATCGAAGACGCCAAGCCCGAGTGGATCGAGGCCGGCGGCAACGTGCTGTTCCAGGCGATGCTGGCCAAGGCCAACGAGCTGCCGGTGGTCGGCAAGAGCGCCGAGACGATTGCCGTCGCCTGAATCGAAACCAGGAGAGAACACATCATGAGCAGCGTATTGATCCGTGGCGGCACCGTCGTCAATGCCGAGGGCAGCGTGCCGGCCGACGTGCTCTGCGAAGGCGGGCTGATCCGCGCCGTCGGTCCCGGCCTGCAGGCGCCGTCGGGAGCGACCGTCGTCGACGCCGGCGGCGCCCTCGTCATGCCCGGCGGCATCGATCCGCACACGCACATGGAGCTGCCCTTCATGGGCGCGGTGACGAAGGACGACTTCTACACCGGCACCTCCGCCGGCGTCTCCGGCGGCACGACGATGATCATCGACTTCGTCATCCCCGACCCGCTGCAGCCGCTGATGGAGGCGTGGAAGAACTGGCGCGGCTGGGCCGAAAAGTCGGCCGCCGACTACAGCTTTCACGTCGCCGTGACCTGGTGGGACGAGAGCGTCCATGCCGACATGGGCACGCTGGTGCGCGAGCACGGCGTCAACAGCTTCAAGCACTTCATGGCCTACAAGGGCGCCATCATGGCCAACGACGAGGTCATGGTGAACAGCTTCACCCGCGCCCTCGAGCTCGGCGCCTTGCCGACGGTGCATGCCGAGAACGGCGAGCTGGTGTTCCAGATGCAGAAGCGACTGGTCGCCGCCGGCATCACCGGGCCCGAGGGACATCCGCTGTCGCGCCCGCCCGCGGTCGAGGCCGAAGCGGCGGAACGGGCAATCCGCATCGCCGAGGTGCTGGGCACGCCGCTCTACATCGTGCACGTGTCGAGCGAGGACTCGGCGGCGGCCATCATCCGCGCCCGCACCAAGGGCCAGCGCGTCTACGGCGAGGTGCTGGCCGGCCATTTGACGATCGACGATTCGGTCTACCTCAACCCCGACTGGAACGTCGCCGCGGCTCACGTCATGAGCCCGCCGTTTCGTGCCAAGCGTCATCAAGATGCGCTCTGGGGCGCGCTCGCCGCCGGCCACCTGCAGACGACGGCGACCGACCACTGCGCCTTCTGCAGCGAGCAGAAGGGCGTCGGCAAGGACGACTTCAGCAAGATCCCGAACGGCTGCGCCGGCGTCGAGGACCGCATGTCGGTGTTGTGGGATGCCGGCGTCAACACCGGGCGGCTGACGCCGAACGAATTCGTGCGCGTCACCTCGACCAACGCGGCGCAGATCTTCAACCTCTATCCGAGGAAGGGTGCGATCACCGCCGGCAGCGACGCCGACCTGGTCGTCTGGGATCCGACGGCGACGAAGACGATCACCACCGCCGGCAGCATTTCGCGCGTCGGTTACAACGTCTTCGAGGGCCGCAAGGTGACGGGGCTGGCCAAGGTCACGCTCTCGCAAGGCAAGATCGTCTGGCAGGACGGCGAGCTGCGCACCCAGCGCGGCGCGGGCCGCTACGTCAAGCGCCCGGCGTTCGCGCCGATGTTCGACGCGCTGAAGCGCCAGGCCGAGCGGCACGCGCCGCATGCCGTGGCGCGCGCCGCGTGATGAAACCCATCCGTGTCACCCTGAGCGAAGCGAAGGGTCTCATCGCCGTCGAGATCCTTCGCTCCGCTCAGGACGACAAGGGCCGAAGGGTCGACTGATGCCCGGCCCCGACGTCAAGGCCGGCCGCCTCTCCGCCGACCAGTACCGCCAGAACTTCGGCGACGCGCATCCGCCGCTGACGCCGGTGCAGGCGCTGATCGAGGCCGAGCGCTGCTACTACTGCTACGACGCGCCGTGCGTCGCCGCCTGCCCGACCGGCATCGACATCCCGTCGTTCGTGCGCCGCATCGGCGAGAAGAACCTGCGCGGCGCGGCGCGCGCCATCCTCGAGGCCAACGTCTTCGGCGGCATGTGCGCGCGCGTCTGCCCGACCGAGGTGCTCTGCGAGCAGGCCTGCGTGCGCAACACCAACGAAGACAAGCCGGTCGAGATCGGCCTTTTGCAGCGGCACGCGACCGATGCCTATTTCGCCGCACCCGGTGCGCCGATGTTCACGCGCGCAGCGCCGACCGGCAGGCGCATCGCCGTCGTCGGCGCCGGGCCGGCCGGCCTTGCCTGCGCGCACCGCGCGGCGATGCTCGGCCACGAGGTGACGGTGTTCGAGGCTTTGCCCAAGCCGGGCGGGCTGAACGAGTACGGCCTGGCTACCTACAAGACGACCGACGACTTCGCGCAGAAAGAGATCGCCTGGCTGCTCTCGATCGGCGGCATCGAGCTGCGCTGCGGCCAGGCGCTCGGCGAGCACGTCATGCTGGCCGACCTGGAGATGCAGTACGACGCGGTCTTCATCGGCCTCGGCCTCGGCGGCGTCAACGCCCTCGGCCTCGCCGGCGAGCACACGGCCGGCGTCGGCAACGCGGTCGGCTTCATCGCCGGCCTCCGCCAGACGAGCGACTACGCGACCTTGCCGGTGGGCCGGCGCGTCGTTGTCATCGGCGGCGGCATGACGGCGATCGACGCCGCGGTGCAGTCGAGAAAGCTCGGCGCCGAGGAGGTGACCATCGTCTATCGGCGCGACATGTCGCTCATGCCGGCCTCGACCTGCGAGCGCGAATGGGCACAGCTGAACGGCGTGACGATCCGCACCTGGAGCGTGCTGAAGAGCCTCGACGCGCCCGACGGCCATGTCGCCGGCGCGACCTTCGTCGGCGTGCAGGACGTGGGCGGCAAGCTGGAGTCGACCGGAAGGCACTGGACGATCGCCGCCGACACGCTGCTGAAGGCGATCGGCCAGACGCTGGTGCTCGTCGATCCGATGCTGACGACGCTCGCGGTGCGCGGCGGCCGCATCGAGGTCGACGCCGAAGGGCGCACTTCGCATACCAAGGTCTGGGCAGGCGGCGACTGCACTCATGGCGGCCAGGACCTGACGGTCGAGGCCGTCGAGCACGGCAAGATCGCCGCGCACTCGATCGATCGCGCGCTCGGCATCGCGCGCGAGGGCAAGCCGTTCACGCGCCTTCGCCGCGCCGCGGCCTGAGCGATCGACGCCCGATCGACAAAAGGAATCCATCGCCATGGCCGACCTGAGCTGCACCTTTGCCGGCATCCAGAGCCCGAACCCTTTCTGGCTCGCCTCGGCGCCGCCGACCGACAAGGAATACAACGTCGTGCGCGCCTTCGAGGCCGGCTGGGGCGGCGTGGTCTGGAAGACGCTCGGCGAAGCCGGGCCGCCGATCGTCAACGTCAACGGACCGCGCTACGCGGCGCTCCATTCGCAGGACCGGCGGCTGATCGGCTTCAACAACATCGAGCTGATCACGGACCGGCCGCTCCACGTCAACCTCGGCGAGATCGCCCGGGTCAAGCGCAACTGGCCCGATCGCGCCGTCGTCGTTTCGCTCATGGTGCCGTGCGAAGAAGATGCCTGGAAGGCGATCCTGCGGATGGTCCGCGACACCGGCTGCGACGGCGTCGAGCTCAACTTCGGTTGCCCGCACGGCATGAGCGAGCGAGGCATGGGCTCGGCGGTCGGCCAGGTGCCCGAATACATCGAGATGGTCACGGCCTGGTGCAAGCACTACACGCGGCTGCCGGTGATCGTCAAGCTCACGCCGAACGTCGCCGACATCAAGCCGCCGGCGCTGGCGGCGCATCGCGGCCGTGCCGACGCGGTCTCGCTGATCAACACGATCAACTCGGTGATGGGCGTCGACCTCGACAAGCTGCTGATCCATCCGCACACCGGCCGCACCGGCTCGCACGGCGGCTACTGCGGCCCGGCGGTCAAGCCGATCGCGCTCGCCATGGTGGCCGAGATCGCGCGCACGCCGGCGATGGCCGGGCTGCCGATCTCGGGTATCGGCGGCATCGAGACCTGGAAAGACGCAGCCGAGTACATCGCGCTCGGCGCCGGCAACGTCCAGGTCTGCACTGCGGCGATGACATACGGCTTCAAGATCATCGACGACTTGTGCAGCGGCCTGTCGGAATACATGGACAAGAAAGGCTTCGCCAACATCGAAGCCTTTCGTGGCCGCGCCGTGCCCTCGATCGTCGACTGGAACGCACTCGACCTCAACCACGTCGAGAAGGCACGTATCGACCAGGACCTGTGCATCCAGTGCGGACGTTGCCACGTCGTCTGCGAAGACACCTCGCACCAGGCCATCACCGCGACGAAGGATGGCAAGCGGCACTTCGAAGTGGTCGATGCCGAATGCGTCGGCTGCAACCTGTGCGTCTCGGTCTGCCCGGTGCCCGATTGCATCACGATGTTCGCGTTGCAGCCGGGCGAGATCGATGCGCGCACCGGTCGGGTCGTCGAAGGCGGCTACGCCAACTGGACCACGCATCCGAACAACCCGGCGCGCGTGAATGCCTGAAGCTGCTCCCGCCACGGTCGAAGTCAACGGCGTCTCGGTCGTCTACCCCGCCAAGGAACACACCGTCACGGCTCTGGCCGATGTCAGCCTGACGATCCAGGAAGGCGAGTTCGTTTCGTTGATCGGGCCCTCGGGCTGCGGCAAGACGACGCTTTTGCGCGTCATCGCCGACCTCGAGCAGGTGTCGTCGGGCAGCGTCCGCGTCAACGGCCTGTCGGCGCGCGAGGCCCGGCTGGCGCGCGCCTACGGTTACGTGTTCCAGGCGCCGGCGCTGTTTCCGTGGCGCACCGTGCTCGCCAACGTCTGCCTGCCGCTCGAGATCCACGGCCTCGACAAGGCCAAGGCGAAGAGCGTCGCCCTCGCGCACCTCGAGCGGGTCGGCCTCACCGGCTTCGAAGGCAAGTACCCGTGGCAGCTTTCGGGCGGCATGCAGCAGCGCGTCTCGATCGCGCGCGCGCTCGGCTTCGAGCCCAAGCTGCTGATGATGGACGAGCCCTTCGGCGCGCTCGACGAGATCACGCGCGACCGGCTCAACGAGCAGCTGCTTCGCTTGTGGGAGCGCGAGAAGCGGACGGTGGTGTTTGTCACGCATTCGATTCCCGAGGCGGTCTTTCTCTCGTCGCGCATCGTCGTCATGTCGCCGCGGCCGGGGCGCATCGTCGAGGTGATCGAGTCGGGGCTGCCGAGCGACCGCACCCTCGACATCCGCGATACGCCCGAGTTCACGGCGATCGCGCATCGGGTTCGCGTCGCACTGCAGGAAGGACATGGCGCTCACTGAGCCATCACGCGGGCGGCTCGGTGAGGCGTGGTTTCGCGCCGGGCCGGTGCTGGCCGTGCTCGCCGTCGTGCTCGTGCTCTGGTATGCACTGGCCATCGCCCTCAACGCGGCGCAGGTGATCGAACGCACGCTCTCTTCGCAGCCGGGCTGGACGGCGCTCGACCTCGCGCGCCTGACGCTGTCGATGGACCGGCCGGTGCTACCCGCGCCGCACCAGATCGCGATCGACTTTTTCGATTCGATCTTCGGCTGGCCGCTCGACTCGCCGCGCAACCTGCTCTATCACGCCGCCGTGACCAGCTCGGCGACGCTGCTCGGCTTCGCGATGGGCACGGCCCTCGGCGCCGTGCTCGCCGTGCTCATCGTCCACTCTCGCACTCTTGAGCAGAGCCTCTTTCCCTGGGTCATCGCGTCGCAGACCGTGCCGGTGCTGGCAATCGCGCCGATCGTCATCGTCATCCTCGGCAGCATGGGCATGACCGGCGTCTTTCCGAAGGCGGTCATCTCGATGTACCTGTGCTTCTTTCCGGTTGCGGTGGCGCTGGTCAAAGGTCTGCGCTCGCCTGGCGTGATGGAGCTCGAGCTGCTGCACACCTACGCCGCCTCGGGCAAGGACACCTTCTGGAAGTTGCGGGTGCCGGCGTCGCTGCCCTTTCTTTTTCCGTCGCTTCGCGTCGGCATCGCCGCGGGACTGGTCGGCGCCATCGTCGGCGAGCTGCCGACCGGCGCACAGGCCGGGCTGGGCGCGCGGCTCTTGACCGGCTCGTACTACGGCAATACGGTGCAGATCTGGTCGGCCCTGGTGATGTCGGCGCTGCTCGGGCTCGTGCTCACGGGCGCCGTGGCGCTGGCCGAGCGTTGGCTCACGCCGGGCGGCAAGCGATGAGCGACGCGCTGCTCTTCGCCGGGCTGGCGTTGCTGCTCGTCGTTGCCGTCGTCAGCGTGCGCGCGCTGGCGATGCGCGATGTGCAAGGCATCGTCGGCCGCTTCGGCACGCCCTTGCTGTTCGGCGCCTGGGTGCTGGTGTTCTGGCAGGTGCTGACGCAGGCCTTCGACGTACCGCAGGTGTTGCTGCCGGCGCCGACCCTGGTCGGCCATTCGCTGGTCGCGAGCTTCGGCGTGCTGGTGTCGGACTTCGAGCAGACCGTGCTGCACTCGGTGCTGATCGGCCTGGTCGTCGGCTGCACGCTCGGCTTCGTCGTCGGCGTGCTGATCGATCGCAGCCCGTTTCTGCAGCGCGGCCTGTTGCCGGTCGCGGCGCTGGCGAGCACCGTGCCGCTGGTCGGCATCGCGCCGATCATGGTCATGTGGTTCGGCTTCGACTGGCACTCGAAGGCGGCGGTCGTCGTCGTCATGACTTTCTTTCCGATGCTCGTCAACACGCT
>JANXXS010000128.1 GCA_025350505.1 Burkholderiales bacterium | reverse complement strand
TCGATCGAGGCGCGGCTCGCCGGCCTGCGCGCGGTGCGCAACGACCCCGCCGACCCGCGCACCCTGCCGCGCATCATCGAGGCCTTCGTCGGCCCGGTGCTGGCGTTGCGCGCGAGCGCCGAGGGCGAGTACTACGCGCTGCTGGTGTCGCGCGAGCTCTACCACGCCACCGAGGAGGCCGACCGCGTGCTGCGCGCGTTCTTCGACCCGCTCGCCCTGGCCTACATCGACGCGCTGCGGATCGCGTTGCCGCATGCCACGCGCGGCCAGGTCGCCTGGGGCTACCAGTTCGCGCTCGGCGCGTTGTCGCATCACCTGACCGATAGCCGGGTCGAACGCCTGTCGCATGGCGAGAACCACCGCTGCGACCCGGCCGCCGCACCGCTGCTGGTGAGCTTCATCGTCGGCGGCCTCCGCGCCGCGTTGCCCCGGCCCAAGGCGGCCACGAAGAAAACCATCACAAGGAGACAAGCATGATGAATCGACGCACCCTCCTGTCGGCGCTGGTCGCCGCGCCGACCTGTGTCGCAATGCCTGCGCGCGCCCAGTCCGACACGACGATCGTCTTCGGCTACACCGCCGTTACCGACTTCGCCACCGTCTTCGTCGCCGCCGACGAGGGCTATTTCAAGAAGCGCCACCTCGACGTCGAGCTGAAGTTCATCCCGCTCAATTCGACCATCCCCGCAGCGCTGCAGTCCGACTCGCTGCAGATCGGCGGGCCGACGCCCTCGGTGTTCCTGCAGGCGGTCGACGGCGGACTCGATCTGGTGGTCGTTTCCGGCGGCGGCGTGACCTCGAAGTCGGTCACCGGCTTCGGCCTCGTCGCCCGTGCCGGCTCGGGCATCCGCAGCGCGCCGGACTGCGTCGGCAAGAAGATCGGCGTGCCCGGCCTCGGCGCCTTCCTGCACGTGACCTTCCGCGCCTGGCTCAAGGACCGCGGCGTCGACTACCGCAAGGTCAGCTTCGTCGAAGCCTCGTTCCCCCAGCACGGCGATCTGCTGCGTGGCGGATCGGTCGACGCGGTGGTCACGGCCGACCCGTTCATGAGCCGCATCACCGAGAGCGGTGCCGGCTACGTCGCCTCGTACTACGGCACCTTCCTGCCCGACGGCAAGCACACCATCCTGCACGCGGCCAAGCGTGAATGGGTGGCGAAGAACCCGGCCGCCGCGCGTGCCTTCCGCGAAGCGGTGCAGGAGGCCGGCGCCTTCGTCGAGCAGGCGAAGAACGACGCCAGGGTGCGCGCGAGCATCGGCAAGTACATCAAGCTGCCACCCGAGGTGCTGGCGAAGATCCAGATCTCCCCGCCCGGCCCGCTGGTGAGCGAGAAGCAGCTCGCCTACTGGGTCGGCCTGATGAAGGATCAGGACATGCTGAAGACCTCGCTCGACGTGAGCCAGCTCGTCGCGAAGTGAGGCGAGCGGCATGGACGACGCGAGCTTCCTGCGCTTCGACGGCGTGGCGATCCGCCTCGGCGGACGCGAGATCCTCTCGCCCACGTCGTTCGAGGTGGCGCGTGGCGAGTTCGTCTGCATCGTCGGCCCGAGCGGCTGCGGCAAGACGACGCTGCTGCGTGCCGCCAGCGGCCTGGTCGTCGCGAGCGCCGGCGCGGTCCGGCGCAACGGCAAGCCGATCACCGGGCCGTCGCGCGAAGTCGCGTTCGTGTTCCAGGACTACGGGCGGGCGCTGCTGCCGTGGCGCAGCGTCGCCGGCAACGTCGCCCTCGCGCTCGAGGCGGCCGGCGTCGCGGCGGCGGACCGGCCCTCGCGCATCGAGGCGGTGCTCGCCAAGGTCGGCCTGACGCGACATGCGCACAAGTTTCCGGCGCAGCTCTCGGGCGGCATGCAGCAGCGCGTCCAGATCGCGCGCTGCCTGGCGCAAAAGCCCGAGCTGATGATGATGGACGAGCCCTTCGGCGCGCTCGACGCGCTGACCCGCCAGGGCCTGCAGGACGAGCTCGCGCGCCTGGTGCGCGACGACGGACTGACGGTGCTGTTCGTCACGCACGACCTCGAAGAAGCGATCTACCTGGGCGACCGCGTCATCGCGCTACAGGCCGATCCCGGCCCCGGCCGGCCGAGCCTTGCTCGCATGATCGACGTTGGCATCGAGCGACCGCGCGACCAGCTCACGACCAGGGAACACCCGGAATTCCTGCGTCTGCGGCGCGAGCTGTTCGCCTTCATCGGGCAAAGCCATGACTGAACAGGCCGCGCTTCTGCACGACGCGGCGCCGCCCGAACCGCGGCGGCGCGCGGTGCGCGATCTGCTCGCGTGGCTGCGGCCCTGGGCCTTTCCGGCGGTGCTGCTCGTTCTCTACGAAGGCTATGCGCGCCGCGCGGCCGCGCTCGGCAGCGAAGCATTGGCGCCGCCGAGCGCGGCGCTGAAGGCGCTGGCCGGCGCGGCGCTCGACGGCTCGCTCTGGCGGGCGACCGGCTTCACGCTCGGCACGGCGGCGCTCGGCCTGCTGCTCGGCGCGGCACTGGGCATCGGCCTCGGCATCGCCCTCGGCCTGTCGCGGCGCGCGGCGCGGCTATCCCTGCTGTCGATCGAGGCGTTGCGGCCGGTGCCCTCGGTGGCGTTGATTCCCCTGGCGATGCTGATGTTCGGCTTCGGCGTGCGCATGGAGCTCGGCATCGTCGCCTTCGCCACCTTCTGGCCGATGCTGATCCTGGTGCAGTCGGCGGTGCAGCAGGTCGAGCCGCGCCTGCTGGAAGTGAGCCGCGTGCTCGGCCTCACGGCGCGCGAGCGGGCCTGCAAGATCGTCCTGCCGGCGATCGTGCCCCGGTTGTTCGTCGCCTTTCGCCTCGGCGTCGCGGTCGCGCTGGTGGTGGCGGTCACGGTCGAGATCGCGGCCAACCCGAACGGCATGGGCTACGCGATGATGATCGCGCAGCAGAGCTTCGAGCCGGCGCTGATGCTCGGCTGGCTGGCATGGATCGGCGTCGTCGGCTTCGCCGTCAACGCCGCGATGCTGCGCCTGCAGCGTGCCGTCGCGCGGCGCATGGGGGCCGTGCCGTGAACCGGCGTGCCAACCCGGCGGCCGGCGACTGGCTGGGCTCGGCGGCGGTGCTCGCCGGCCTGATCGTCCTGTGGTGGGCCGCGAGCAGCGCCGGCTGGGTGAGCCGCGTCTTCCTGCCCACGCCGCAGGCGACGCTCGAGAGCCTGGCCGAAGGCCTCAACCTCGGCGGCAGGGGCGACGGCGAGCTGCTCGCCTTCACGCTCGCGACCGTGTCTCGCATGCTCGAAGGCTGGCTGCTCGCGTCGTTGTTCGGCGTGCTGCTCGGCGCCGCGATCGGCGTCTCGCCCGGCGTGCGCGTCTGGGTGCAGCCGACGCTCGAGTTCATCCGTCCGCTGCCGGCCTCGGCGCTGCTGCCGCCGGCCATTTCGATCTTCGGGCTCAACCCGGCGATGGTGCTGTTCGTCGTCGCCTTCGGTGCGACGTGGCCCGTGCTGCTGGCGACGGTGCACGGCTTCGCCGCCGTCGAGCCTCGCCTTGCCGAAGTCGCGCGCTGCCTGCAGATGCGGCGCGCCGCCTTCGTCTGGAAGATCGGTCTGCCCAACGCGCTGCCCGACATCCTGGCCGGCATGCGCCTGTCGATGACGATCTCGCTGATCGTCGCCGTGGTCGGCGAAATGATCGCCTCGCAAAGCGGCCTGGGCCAGGCCATCCTGCTCGCGGCGCGTGCGTTTCGCGCCAGCGATCTCTTCGCCGGCATCGTGCTGCTCGGGCTGATCGGCTTCACGAGCAACGCCTTGCTGTCCCTTGCCGAAAAGAAACTGCTGCGCTGGCAGCGCCCCTGAAGGAGCTCATCCATGACCCGCCGATTCGTCGACCTTTCGATCTTCCTGGAGAACGACGTGCTCTCCGATCCGCCGGCCTTCGCGCCGAAGATCCAGTACTTCACCCACGAGCAGACCTACGAGCAGATCGCGCCCTTCTTTCCCGGCCTGAAGAAGGAAGACCTGCCCGACGGCGAAGGCTGGGCGGTCGAGCTGGTGCAGCTCTCGACGCACAACGGCACACATCTCGACGCGCCCTACCACTTCCACTCGACGATGGACGACGCCCTCGGCACGAAGAAGCCGTCGATCGCGATCCACGACGTGCCGCTCGAATGGTGCTTCCAGCCGGGCGTGAAGCTGGACTTCAGGCACTTCGAGGACGGCTACGTCGTGACCGCCGACGACGTCGAGGCGGAGCTGAAACGGGTCGGCCATGCGCTCAAGCCGCTCGAGATCGTGATGGTCAATACACGGGCCGGCTCGCGCTACGGCCACCCGGACTACGTGTCGTCGGGCGCCGGCATGGGCTACGAAGCGACGATGTACCTGCTGGAGCGCGGCGTGCGCCTGACCGGCACCGACGCCTGGAGCTGGGACGCGCCCTTCGTGCACACCGCGAAGAAGTACGGCGAATCGAAGGACGCGTCGCTGATCTGGGAAGGCCACAAGGCCGGCCGCGACATCGGCTACTGCCACATCGAAAAGCTGCACAAC
>JANXXS010000118.1 GCA_025350505.1 Burkholderiales bacterium | reverse complement strand
CTCGTCGGCGCTCATCAGCCGCGAGTACGCCACCGCGTCGGCGGCCAGGATGGCGGCGAGGCGTTGGCGTGTCGTGTCGGGCGAGTTCAAGGCTGGCGGCCTCCGCATGAAGTGCGAATGCCGCGGATGCTAATGCGCCCGCCCGGGCGCCGCCGCAACCCGTGCCTAGGAACGCACCTGGGCCATGATCGCCAGGGGGCGGCCTTCGTTGTCCTTGAACGCGGCCATCCACTCTTCGGTGCCGTCCTGGTGGCGATGGATCATGTGCGGCGCGTCCAGGAACTCGACGCCGCGTGACGCGAGCGTCACATGGGCCGAGCGCACGTCGTCGACCTTGAAGTAGATGATCGACTCGGTCTGGCTGCCTTCGCCTTCGGACAGGAACAATCGAATGCCTGCGCAATCGAAGAAGGCCAGGTTGCCGAACGAGTACATGTGCTGCAATCCCAGCACGTCGCGGTACCAGGTTCGCGAGGCCTCGATGTCGCGCACGGTGCGCGAGAGCTGCGCGATCGGGCCCAGATTCAGTGTGTCGGTCACCGTCGACTCCTTCTTGAACAAGTTGCTGTCACGTCGAATCCCGGTCCAATGGCGAAGCTCGGCCCGGCGCGAGAGGCCGAGCTTCTGCAATGCGTTGGCGACGTGATACTTCACCGCGTCGGTGCTCACGCCCTGGCGGCGCGCGATCTCGGGGTTGGAAAGACCGTGCCGCACAGCCTCGGCAACGCGCCACTCCGCCGGAGTCAGCACGTCGTCGTGGGGAGGGCGGCCTCGCTGCCGTTCGCTTGCCATGGCTCGCACCTTATCGCGGATGGAAGCGATTTACCCTCCCCTCTGGGCGCCCCTCAGGAGACCGAAGAATGAAGTCCAGCATCACCGGCCGCGCCGCGGCGGCCTTGCTTGCCCTGGCCGCGACCGCGGCGGTCGGCGCGCCGGCCGACGATGCGCGAGACAGCGTCAAGAATGCCGTGGATGCGGCGGTACTGCCGTTGATGGCCAGGCACCGCGTTCCCGGCATGGCGGTCGCGGTCATCGTCGCCGGTCGGTCCTACGTGTTCGACTATGGCGTGGCATCGATGGCAACGCGCGATCCCGTCGGACCTTCGACGCTGTTCGAGATCGGGTCGGTGACCAAGACCTTCACCGCGATGCTGGCCACCTATGCGCAGCAGGAGGGCCATCTCTCGCTGGCAGACAAGGTGGGCAAATACCTGCTGTCGCAGCGGAACAGCCGCTTCGGCGAAGTGCGCCTTCTCGACCTCGGCACGCACACGGCCGGCGGCTTTCCGCTGCAGGTACCGGCGAGCGTTCGCGACAACGACCAGTTGATGCGCTATTTCAGCGAGTGGCGGCCGGCCTATGCGCGGGGAACCCATCGCACCTACGCGAACCCCAGCATCGGCGCGCTCGGCATGATCGCCGCGAGCAGCATGGGCCGGGACTTTGCCGCGCTGATGGAAGGGCGCGTCTTTCCTGCGCTCGGCATGCGCAGCAGCTTCATCCACGTTCCCGAGGCCAGGATGGCCGACTACGCCCAGGGCTATACCGGCGACGACGTTGCGGTGCGCATGACGCCGGGCGTGCTCTCGTCCGAAGCTTATGGAATCAAGACGACCGCGGCCGACCTGATCCGCTTCGTGCAGGGCAACATGAACCTGATCCCCGTGGAGCGGCGGTTCCAGCAGGCGATCGACGATACGCACGTCGGCTACTTCCAGGTGGGCGCGATGACGCAGGACCTGATCTGGGAGCAGTACAGCTATCCCGTCGCGCTGGCGCAGCTGCTCGAAGGCAACTCGCCGGACATGATCTTCAAGGCGAAGCCGGTGACGGAAATCAAGCCACCCCAGGCCGCGCGCGAAGACGTGTGGATCAACAAGACCGGCTCGACCAACGGCTTCGCGGCCTATGTCGCCTTCGTGCCGATGAAGCGCCTGGGGATCGTCATGCTGGCGAACAAGAATGTCCCGATCGACGAAAGAGTCAGCGCCGCCTACGAGATCCTGACGTCGCTCGGTGAGGGGCGGCGCTGAGTCTTGCGCGCCCGGGGCCGATCATCGCTAGCGGTTCGCCGGCGCCTTGACGTAGTGTCGATAGAGGTAGCCCCACGGGATCACGATCGGCATCAGGATCACGCCGGCGGCGATGGCCTGGAAGTCTTCTGCGAAGGTCGGCGGCAGTTGTCCCGAGGACCATTGCGGCAGGCCGAAGGCGATCAGCCAGGTCGTCTTCCACACCAGCTCGAAGACGAGCAGCGGCAGCATCTGCAGCGGATAGCGCAGGCCGACGAAGGCGAGCAGCCAGATGCCGCAGAGCAGGCTCGGGATCACGCCGCGCGCCGTCGGCGCATGACTGAAGAGGACCGGCACGGTCGTCGCGCCCAAGCCGACCACCAGCAGAAGGTAGGTGGCGCGCAGGACGTAGAGCCGCACCAGCGATACGTCGCCTGCGCTATCGGCGACCGAACGGGAAACGGATGCTGCGGTCGCAGTCATGTCGACTCCTTTGAAATCAGTAAGTGGCCCGCGCGGACGCCGGCGCCTTGCGGGCGCGAGACTCCGGTTGGAACTGAAGCAGGTCGCCGGGCTGGCACTGCAAGACCTCGCAGATCGCCTCGAGCGTCGAAAAGCGGATCGCGCGCGCCTTTCCGGTCTTGAGTATCGAAAGATTCGCCAGCGTGATGTCGATTCGCTCGGCGAGCTCGGTCAGCGTCATGCGCCGATCGTGGAGAAGGTCGTCGAGCCTGACGAAGATCGCCACGTCACACCACTCCCTGGAGGTCTTCCCGCATCAGCGTGCCTTCGGCGAAAACGCGCGCGAGGACGAAGGTCAGGATCACCGCCAGCCAGCCGCTGGTGGAGAAACCGGCATCGAGGTGAAGCCGGTGAGCAGGGGTCGAGATCGCCGTGCCGATGCCGCCGATGACGAGGCTGAGCAGCTGCAGGGCGAGCAGCACCCAGGCGATCGTGTTCAGACGGCTGGCGTTCGTCGCCAGGAACGGATCGCCCTCGCGCACCGTTTCGACGATCGCCATCAGCCGCCCGAGCACGGCGTGATTGAGCGGGATCGCGACCAGGCCGAGCACGGCGATCGCGCGCATGCCCGCCATCATCGGTTCCATCCCCGCCGATGGCGGAAGGCCGAGCGCGGTGAACGTCCATCGCTCGGCGACGAGGGTCGCGATCAGCAGCGCCAGGATGGCCGCGCCGAACAGACCGTTGAGGATGACGAGGGTGCGCAGCGTGGCCCTCGCCAGGGGCAGCGCGGACGGATTTTTCACGGGTGAGCCTTCGATTGGCTAATATCGATAAACGATATCTTACTTATCGTTTTTCGGCAAGCCCGGATTTCCTCGTCGATGCTGAAGGCTCGGCCCGGATGACGTCCGCTCCGGCGCGGTACAGGCCGCTAGGGCTGGCGCTCGAGGATCAGCGCGAACTCGGCCACCGCACCATATTGCGGATAGACCACGACAACCGCGTAGCGGGCGTCGGGTCCCGAGACGCTTCCGAGCACGGCTTCGCCCGAAAAGCTGCCCGACATCATGTGCAGGCTCACATACTTGGCATCGACCTGGTACGGTACGCCGCCAACCACTCCCGTGATGCTCAGGGTTCCTTCACCTGTGTAGGGATTGATCATGCCGTTGGAGATGCCCGGCGTAAGCACGAGAACCGCGCTGTCGATGTGGCCCGAAACGATCTCGCGCGACCAGCCCGGGTCCACCGCGCGGACCACCGGCGTGGTCGCGGTTTTCAATTGGAACGTCATCGGCGGTGCAGATTGATCCAGGGCCAGCGACGAAACGGTCGCGTAGGTGACCGAGCGGGTCGCCGGCTCGTCGCCAAAAATGACACCGTAGGGCCCGAAGACGCGGCCGATTGTTGCGAGCCCGCTGCTTGCCAGTTCGCGCGACGACACGGATGGATCGACGGACAGCTCTACGGGCTGCGCACTCACGTCACCGACAATGGTGCCGACGGATCCGTCGCCTCTCCACGTGACCAGGCCCGATGTCTGAAGATCCCGGGAGAGATATCGGTACGGGCCGCCTGGCGGCAGCTGCGAAATGGGAGTCGCTGTCGCGTTGTCGGGCGCGCATATGTCGGCGCGTGGCGGTACGACATCGGTCCGCTTGAAGACGGCAGCGAACGGCGACCCGTTGAACTGCATGTTCTGCACGATCTTGTCGCCGGCGGCCCCCGCCCGCATGACTTGACCTCGATAGTCGAAGGCGAGACCGGACAGGCCGCCCGGGGAGCTGGACAACAAGTGAACGATGTTGCTTTGCGCACCTTCGAACCGCGCGCCCTGCCACGCCTGAAGTATTCCTTGGTCGGTTTGCACACGCTGCGTGCTGCCGTCGGGGAGCATGAAGCTGACGTCGAAGGCGAGACGGTCATGTCCGTCGCCGAGGTGCTGGACAGACATCCTGCTTCCACCCAGCAACTGAACCGCGGGATTCCTGGTGACGAACGGTTGCGTGACGGCGGTCGCTGCGGCGAGGTCGAACAACTCGAATGCGCAGTCGATTCTGAGAGGCGCTGGTAGCCCCAGGGCATAGTTCGTTCCGTTGGTGGCAAAGACATTCACACCCGACGCGAGCGCGCCGCCGAACCAGCGTCCGATGCTGACTTCGCCATCCGCATAGAGATCATCGGTAACGGTGGAGAACTGGCGAATGGCGTGGCCGGTCGAGGCACCCTCGATGGCGACCAGTGCGCCGCGTTGATTGAAGCGGTGCATGGCCTGCACCGGTCCCTGGTTGGAAGGCTCGTCGGAAAGTACCGCGTACACGCCATCGGGCATGCGCATCGACGGATCAGGGCCCGGCGCGCCGTTTGGAATCCAGAAGGGAAGTGCGTTGGCGTCGATCGGGCCAATTGATCCGAGCGTCAGCTGGCCTATCAGCGGATCTGCTCCTTGCGATTGCTCGTATTCGGCGCGAACGAGCTCGGGCACCAGCCGCTCGTCGTAGGTGCCGCCGCTCCAGATGACCGTGAGCCTCTGGAGCACTTCTTCCAGGCTGGAGAGCGCCCAACGGCGTTGCATCGTCGATATCGAAGCCGCGACGAAGGCGACTTCGCAGACCGTCGCGAACGAACAGGGGCCGCCAAGGTTCAAGCCGACGAAATTCGGCAAGCGAGCAGTGTTGGATACGAGGTCATTCGCGCTTCGTACATCGGCAACCAGATCGCCGCTCGGCGGCATACTGGCCAGGACTCGCGTGGCGACTTCGCTGAGCGCAGAAATGGTCAGCGAGCCATTCGGTGTCTGGGCGACGAAGGTGAGCCTCAGCGGGACGTCCAGCGTTCGAGCCAGGCCGGTGCGCGAGTCCTTGTAGAGCCCGCCGACTGCTTCGATCTGGATGACGGAGCCGGCGGGCGCATCGGCGTCCATGGCATAGCTGCCCTCGGCGTTGCTCGTTGCAGATTCGAGTGGGGTGCGGCTTCCGTCCGCGGCCAGCCGATACGCGGTGACCACGGACTGGGCGACCGGCCCGATCCAGACGCGACCGACCAGGTGCTCCTTGGCTTGCACCGGTGGCGAGTTGCCGCCCGAATCGCCGCCGCCCCCGCCGCAAGATGCCAGGACGATCAGTAGCGCGGCGGAGCCGGTCCGCAGCGAGCCGCGCAAAACCATGGGAGTGTCCCGTTCAAGGCTCTATCGTTTGCAGGGCCGTTACGCGGAGGATGTTAGCTTGGGTCGCCACCTGCACGCATTGCCACAGGTCTCAGCGCGTCAGCACATCCTTCACGACCTCGCCGCCGCGCACGATGACGCTCAGCCTGGCGCCGTCGGCGGCCAGCAAGGCGATGTCGGCGAGCGGATCGCCATCGACGACGATCAGGTCGGCGTGCGCGCCCTCGGCAACGCAGCCGAGCCGGCCGGCCTGCATCATCATGTCGGCGGCGATCGACGTTGCCTGGCGCAGCAGCTCGACCGGCGTGAACACCTGCGCGCGCAGCGTGAACTCGCGGCATTCGTGCAGGTAGAGGCTGCCGAGCAGGTCGGTGCCGTAGCACAGCTTCACGCCGGCGTTGCGCAGGATGTCGAGGCCGCTGATCGCCGACTGCCAGGCGAAGTCGGCCTTGGCCTGGCTCTGCGGCGCAAAGCCGAGCTGGCGCCCGGTTTCGACGAGCTGCTCGAGGATGGTCATGGTCGGCACGACGAAGGCGCCGCACTCGGCGACGAAGCGTGCCGTCTCGGCGTCGATCAGCGTCGCGTGCTCGATGCAGCGCACGCCGAAGTCGACGCAGCGGCGCACGGCGCTGGCCGGATGGCAGTGCGCCGAGACGTAGGTGCGCCGCTCGGTGCACTCGCCGACGATGGCGCGGATCTCGTCTTCGCGGTACTGGTTCATCCAGATCGGATCGGTGGGCGATGCGACGCCGCCCGAGCCCATGATCTTGATGCAGTGCGCGCCCTGGCGCAGCTCTTCACGTACCGCCTTCAGGCACTCGTCGACGCCGTCGGCGAGCACGCCGATCGAGTTGAAGCCCATGCCGCTGCAACCGCAGGCCGACTCGTAGCGTGGTCGCTCCTCGATCTGGCGCATGTCGCCGTGGCCGCCGGTCATCGAGAGGATGCGGCCCGAGTAGAAATAGCGCGGCCCGACGAACAGCTTGTCGGCGAGGGCGCGATAGAGCGAGTAGTTGCCGCCGCCGATGTCGCGCACGGTGGTGAAGCCGCAGTGCAGCGCGTGCTGCAACATGCGCACCGCGTGCGCCGTGCGATAGGGCTCGCCGAGCGCCTCGACCTTTTGCATCGAGACATCGCTCGCGAAGGCGTGCACGTGGCAGTCGATGAGACCCGGCATGAGGGTGCGGCCGCCGGCGTCGATGACGCGCGCGTTCGGCGCAGCGATGGGCTGCGCCGAGACCTGCTGGATCAGCCCGTCAGCGACGAGCACGTTCATGCCTTCGGCGCAGTCGGCGTTGCTGCCGTCGAAGACGCGGGCGCGGGTGACTAGAAGTTGCGACATGTCGGGTTCGCGTGAGGTCGAGGCGTCCATTCCAACACCAATTTCAGTCATGGAAGCGAATCGTTACGCCAAGGCAAGGGCGCGGTTGCCACGTCCGTCTGCCGGCACGTACCATCGCGACATCCGGGCGACCGCCGTTTCCGAGCCTTCGCGTCATCCCGCATGCCGCCATTTCGTAGAGACGCCGAACGGCCGCCCGACCCCGAGACCGGACCGGGCATCACGCTGATCCTGAATCAGGCGCTCGCCGGCGACAGGGACTCGCGCGACCGCGTCTACGAGCTGCTGTACGCCGAGCTGCTGCGCCTGGCGCGCTCGCACCTCGCAGGCTCGGGCGCGATCTCGCTGAACCCTTCGGCGCTCGTCCACGAAGCCTACCTGCGCATGCTCGGCCGGCAGGCGACGCCGATGCGCGACCGCCGCGCCTTCTTCGCCTATGCCTCGACGGTGATGCGCAGCGTACTCGTCGATCACATCCGCGCCGGCGCCGCCGACAAGCGCGGCGGCCTGCTCGGGCCGGTGACGCTGACCACCGGCGTGCTCAACAGCGTCGCCGCCGAGGAAGACTTTTCCCGGCTCAACGATGCGCTCGAAGTGCTGCGCAGCGTCGACGAGCGCGGCTGTCGGGTCGTCGAGCTGCGCTATTTCGCCGGCATGACCGAGGAGGACATCGCCTGCGAGCTCGCGGTCTCGGTGCCGACGGTCAAGCGCGACTGGCGCAAGGCGCGCGCCTTTCTGTTCGAGCAGTTGCGCTAGACCGGATCACGCACGGCGCCATGACCGACCCGTCTCGTGCGCCATCGTGGGCCGATGCGATGGCCGCCTTCGATGCCTGGACCGAGCTGCCCGAGGACGAGCGCGCCGCCTGGCTCGCGTCGCTGGCCGCGGCCGAGCCCGCGCTGCACGACCGCCTGCAGGCGCTGATCGCCGCCGATCGCGAGGCCGACGAACGCTCCTTCCTGCGCCCCGGCCCGACGACCGCCGACGTCGCCGCCAGCCTCGAAGGCCGCCGCCTCGGGCCGTGGCTGATCGAGCGATTGATCGGCAGCGGCGGCATGGGCCAGGTCTGGCTGGCGCGGCGCACCGACGGCTTGTACGACGGCCTCGCCGCGATCAAGCTGATGCGCCTGTCGGCGTCGGACGCCAGCGCGAACGCGCGCTTCGCTCGCGAGGGCCAGCTGCTCGGGCGGCTCAGCTATCCGAACATCGCGCGCCTGCTCGACGCCGGCGTCGCCGAAAACGGCGAACGCTATCTGGTGCTGGAGTACGTCGACGGCGAGCGCATCGACCGCTACTGCGACGCGCGGCGCCTGGGCGTGCGCCAGCGCATCGCGCTCTTCACCGTCGTCTGCGCAGCGGTCGCGCATGCGCACGAGAACCTGGTCGTGCACCGCGACCTGAAGCCGTCGAACATCTTCGTCACCGCCGACGGCCAGGTAAAGCTGCTCGACTTCGGCATCGCCAAGCTGCTCGACGCCGAGCTCGAAGACAGCGGCGACCCTTCGGAGCTGACGCGATCCGGCGGCGCCGCGATGACGCCCGAATACGCCTCGCCCGAGCAGTTGAGCGGCGGCACCGTCACCACCGCCACCGACGTCTACGGCCTCGGCCTGGTCTTGTACGGACTGCTCAGCGGCTCGCGTCCGTTCGTCGCGGCGGCGACGGCCGCGCCTTCGACGCTCTCGCGCCCGCGCGACAACCCGCAGCCCCTCTCGAGGCTGCCCGACGACGGCGAGGCGGCCGCGCGCATCGCCGCGGCGCGCGGCAGCAGCGCCTCGGCCTTGCGCAAGGCGCTGCGCGGCGACATCGCGGTCGTCGTCAGCAAGGCGATCAAGGCCGACCCGGCCGAGCGCTACCGCTCGGTCGCCGACTTTGCCGACGACCTGCGCGCCACGCTCGAGCAGCGGCCGATCGCGGCCCGCCCCGACAGCTTCGCCTACCGCAGCGCCCGGTTCGTGCGCCGGCACTGGTTCGGCGTCGGCGCCGCCGCGCTGATCGCCGTCGCCGTCGCCGCCGGCGTGACCGGCACCCTGGTCAAGCAGCGCGAGGCCGAGCGCCAGGCATCGCGCGCAGTGGCCGTCAAGCGCTTCCTGCTCGACCTGTTCGATCAGGCGCGCAGTGCCGTCAAGAGCAACGGCATGCAGGCGCGCGAGGCGACCATCAACGACATCCTGAGCGCCGGCGCCGATCGCGTCGAGAGCGCCTTCGCCGCGCAGCCCGAGATCCGCGACGAGGTCTTCGGCGTGCTCGTCGACCTCTATTCCGAAGGCGACGACCATGAGCGCATGACCAAGCTCGCGCGACGTCGCGTGGCGTCGGCGCGGGCCAGCTTCGGCGCTGAAGATCCGCGCACCGCGCCGGCCGAGGTGCTGCTCGCCGGCGTGCTGCTGAGTAGCGGCGAAAACGACGAGGCCAAGCCGCTGCTCGACCATGCAGCGGTCCTGCTCGACAAGGCCGGCGACACCACCTCGGCCGAGCGCGCGCACCTGCTACGCTGGCAGGGCGTCTACCTGCAGTTCAACGAACCGAAGGCGCCCTGGCCCGACCATCCGCTGCGCCGCGCAGTGCGCCTCATGCGCGAGCGCTATGCCGACGACGACAACCTGCTCGAGGCCCTGATGGGCGTGCCCGGCCTGGCCTGCCGCGCCGGCTACGTCGACGAGGCACTTGCCGCCGCCGACGAGCTGCAGCGCCGCGCCATCGCCCGCTACGGCGCCGACAACCTGTTCACCGTCGAGGCGACGCAGACGCGCGGCAACCTGCTCATGCTGGCCGGTCGCGCCGACGAAGCGATCCCGCTGATGGAACGCGCCATCGTCGGCTTCGCCAAGTTCACCGGCGCCGACAGCCACGACGTGCTCGCCGCGCAGCTCGGCCTGGCCCAGGCGAACTTCATCGCCGGCCGCGTCGACGAGACCGAGCGCCTGTTCAAGCAGGTGGCCGAAAAGGCGAAGCGCCTGCATCCCGACGACGCCCGGCTCGCCCAGCGCATGGCCGGCTACCAGGCCAGCATCGCCAAGATCCGCGCCGGCAACCGCCCGCACTGCGGCGGCTGAATCGAACCACGCGCTGATCCGTTCGGCGCGCCGATTGCGTCTTTGTCTGCAGGGGAGGCAAGGCTGCCTCGCTCGCGGTCCAGGTTCGCCTCGTTGGCATTCAGGAGATTCACATGCAGATGCACAAGCTCGCGGCGGCATGCGCCCTCGTCGTCGCCGCCGCCACGGGCGGCCCGGCCGTCGCTTTCAACCCCCAGCCGGATCCGCCGGCGTTCGGCATCGTCAGCATCAACCCGGACCAGACCATTCGTCTGAACGTCGTCTGCTGGGAGCACGTCGTCGAGGGCCTGTCGCCCAGCTCGTGCAGTGGCGAGCTCATGTTCCACGACACCGCCGGCAACATCGTCGCCAGGCAAATCGTCAGGCTGCCGCCGGGCGGCGCGGCCCTGCTCGACTTCAGCCTCGGGCCGAGAACCGGTCCCGCCCTGCTGGTCGGCATCGATCCCTGCTGGATTCCGGACCCGACCAGCGGCCGCGCGCTGCCCACGGTCGAGGTGTTCGACACGCAGAGCGGCCGCGTCGCGCGCCATGTGAACCCGCTGACGCCGCGCATCTCGATCGTCGGCAACCAGGCCCGCGACAGGTAGGCCCGGACAGCTCACTGGAGACCGAGGATCCAGCCCTCGAAGGGCCGCAAATGCGAGCCGCGCGCGAGCTCTCCTCGGCGGTCCAGCAGGGTCGACAGAAGGATGCGGGCACCGGCCGGAGCCTGGCGCTCCAGGACCTCGGCGTTGTCGCTGCCGAAGTTGAGCACCACGACGAGCCGCTCTCCGGCATGCTCGCGTGCATAGGCGAGCGTACTTCCCTCGACCCCGAGCGGCAGCCACTCGCCTCGGTGCAGGGCGGGGTGGCGGCGCCGAAGGGCGATCAGGCGACGATAGAGCTGCAGGATCGAGCGGTCGTCGGCGGCTTGCGCAAGGACGTTCCGACCGGGCCAGTCGTCGTTGAGGCGAAGCCAGGGTCGACCCGTCGTGAACCCTGCGTGCGGCGCGTTGCTCCACGGCATGGGGGTGCGCACCGGGTCGCGGCCGAGGCCCAGGCCGGGCTGGTTCTTCTCGAACGGGTCCTGCACGTCCTGCGGCTCGATCGCCACGTCTTCTAGGCCCAGCTCGTCGCCGTAGTACATCGTCGGCGTGCCGCGCAAGGTCAGCAGCAGCATGGCCGCCAGGCGCGCTGACCGCGCGCCGGTGCGACTGGCGACGCGGGACCGGTCGTGATTGCCGAGCACCCAGTTCGGCGCCGCACCTGCCGGCAACGCCGCCTCGTACGCGCGAACGAGGGCGTCGATCGACGCCGCGTTCCAGGGCGTGCCGATCAGATGGAAGTTGAAGGGAAGATGCGCCCCGAGCAGGTTACCGGCCGCATCGGCACCGTAGTAGGCGCCGAGGCGCTCGATCGGCAGGTAGGTCTCGGCGACGAGAACGCGGGCCGATGCCGCGTCGCTGAACTCGTCGACGACGCGCCGCATCTCGGCCAGCACCTGCGCGACCTCGGGCTGGTCCGCGGTGTAGACGGGCAGCAGACGATGGACTGGATCCATACCCTCGACGAACCCGGGGTTGGCCGGGTTGTCGCGGAAGTGCACGTCCTTGACGACGTGGTAGATCACGTCGAGGCGAAATCCGTCGACGCCGCGCCTCAACCAGAAGCGCAGCGCCTCCAGCAGCGCGACGCGTACTTCCGGGTGGCGCCAGTTGAGGTCCGGCTGCGCCGCGAGAAACAGGTGGCAGTAGTACTGGCCACTCGCCGCATCGAAGGTCCAGGCCGGGCTGCCGAAGTTGCTCAGCCAGTTATTGGGCGGCCCGCCGTCGGGCGCCGGATCGCGCCAGAGATACCAGTCCTGCTTCGGGTCGTCGCGCGAGCTGCGACTCTCCAGGAACCAGGGGTGTTGTGTCGACGTGTGGTTCGGAACGAAGTCGACGATCAACTTCATGCCGCGCGCGTGCACGGCGGCGACGAGCGCGTCGAAGTCGGCGAGGCTGCCGAAGCGGGGATCGACGTCGCAGTAGTAGTCGGCGACGTCGTAGCCGAAGTCGGCCATCGGCGAGGGATAGAAGGGCGACACCCACAGCGCATCGACGCCGAGGTCGGCCAGGTAGTCGAGCCGGCGGCGGATGCCCGGCAGGTCGCCGATGCCGTCGCCGTCGCTGTCCTGGAACGAGCGCGGATAGATCTGATAGACGACGCCGTTTCTCCACCACGCGTCGCGCGGCGCTGCCTGCAAGCTTCGCGTCATGGTCCGGTCCGCCTTGTTCGCGCGCATCTGACCAGACGACTGTGACAGGCGCTTTGAAAGGGTGGTGAATTGCCACGGATCGTGCCGCCGTGAGCGCGCCATCGGCTCGCGGACATCGCCACGACACATGGCGCGCCTAGGGTCGGCCGGCGTTTGCCTGAGCGCGTCACGGGGTCCCGACCATGCATCGAAGCCGCCCATGCGCCCTGGCCGTCCTGCTCCTCGCCGCCAGCGCAGGCGCGTCGGCACAGATCGTCGGCGAAAGGCTCGACGGTCCGGACAGCGCCTATGCCGAAAGCCTGCAACGCATCCTGACGTCCTGGCCCGCGCGGCGCTTCCAGGCCGACGCGACGCGCGGCGTGGAGCTCACATGCATCGCAACGCCCGATGAGGAGAGCTACATCGGCATATTGAGGCGAACGCTCATCCACGCCTCGCTTTCGGCGGTCGAGGAAGTGCTGGACGACCTGGGCCACTACAAGGATCTCTTCCCCGGCACGGTCGACGTGCGGGTCGTGCCGGGCTCACGCTCCGGAAGTCGGTTCGCGACGAGCTGGGAGCAGCGTGTACCCGTGCCCTTCCTGCCCAACGTCAAGTACGAGCTGTCCCATCTTGTCGACAAGACGATTCCGGGGCGCGCCGTGTACCGGTACAAGCTTCGCCATGGCGAGCTGCTGAAGGCGAGCGACGGCATGGTCGTGGCCGAAAGCGTCGGCGTGCGAACGACCGAATTCACCGAATACGGCTTCTTTCATCCCCGCTCCGGTCCGCTGCCGGCTTCGGTCGTATGGCGCGAAAGCGTCAGAGGCGCTTACCTCGGCAACATGGCCATCAAACTCAAGGCCGAGAACCCGGACTGGACGTACGAGCGCATCGCGACCGAGGCCGAGCGGAGGCTTGCCTCGGAAGCGGCACACGTCGACCGGTGCCTGGCCGCCCGCCACGCCACGGCCCTGCGCGCAGACCTTCCCTACGGAACCGCGGTCTTGCGCTAGTCGAGTGAACCAGATGAATTGCACCTGATTCGTTTGTTTGGGTTGTCGTACTTCCACTTGATCTGTTTTGGGTTCTTGTTGTACTGGCGGATGTAGCGCATGAGCTTCTTGTCGAGGTCTTTGACGGTGGTGAAGAC
>JANXXS010000097.1 GCA_025350505.1 Burkholderiales bacterium | reverse complement strand
TCAGTCCCGCTTCGGCCGTGTCGCCGTAACGCCGGCGCACCACGAGGTTGGTGATCGATTCGAGGCCATGCTCCTTGACGATCGCCTCCGGCACCGAATACCTGTCGGCGATGAAGCCGAAGCCGGCGAGCAGCTCGGCGGCGCGCCGCGCATGCGGAGCGTTGTCGCCCGGCGGCGTATCGGTCGGCACGCGCACCAGCTCCTGCAGGAAGACGGTCTCCTCGACGAAGTGGGCATCGATCCAGGCGTCGAGCTTCTCGTAGCTGCTCATCATGGCGAGGCCTCGATCGCGGACTCGTCCGCGAGTTGCAGGAGCACGTGCGTGAAGGCCTCGACCGCGAGCTGCATGTCGTCTGCCGTCGACGACTCGAGCGGGTTGTGGCTGATGCCGGCGTTTTCGCCGCGCACGAACAGCATCGACTGCGGCATCGCTTCGGCCAGCTTCATGGCGTCGTGGCCGGCGCCGCTCGGCATGCGGTGCACCGGTAGCCCCGCAGCGGCGACGGCACGCTCCCAGCGCGCCTGGCCGGCGCCATCGCAGGGCGCGGCGGCGGCGCGCATCGTCTCGTCGAGCGACATGGAGAGGCCGCGCCGTTCGCAGATGGCGTGCAGCTCGGCCAGCACATCGGCGGCGCAATCGTCGCGCACCGCGTCGGTGGTGGAGCGGATGTCGAGGGTGAAGCGGCAGCGGCCGGGAACGACGTTGGTCGAGCCGTTCGGCACCTCGAGCATGCCCATCGTGCCGACCAGGTCGGGCACTTCGGAAGCGCGCTTCTCGAGATAGATCGCGAGCTCGGCGACGGCGGCGGCGGCGTCGCGCCGCGTGCCCATCGGCGTCGTGCCGGCGTGGCTGGCCATGCCGCGCACCTCGCCGGCAAAGCGTACGCCGCCGTTGATCGAGGTGACGACGCCGAGCGGCAGGCCGAGGCCGTTCAGCACCGGGCCCTGCTCGATGTGCACCTCGACGAAGCCGAGGTAGCGCGCGGGGTCACGGCGCAGCGCGGCGATCGCTGCGGCTGTGGCCGGCAGGCCGGCGTGGCGCATCGCTTCGCGCATGGTCACGCCGGCAGCGTCGCGCTGGTCGAGCCAGGCCGGGTCGAACGGCCCGCCCAGCGCGCCCGAGCCGAGAAAGGTCGCCTTGTAGCGCTGGCCTTCTTCTTCGGCGAAGGCGACGACCTCGATCGCGAAGGGCGGGCGCCTGCCGGCACGATGCAACTCGCGCACGCAGATCATCGGCACGAAGATGCCGAGCCGGCCGTCGTACTTGCCGCCGTTGCGCACGGTGTCGAAATGGCTGCCGGTGAGCAACGTCTTCGCCTCCCCGTGCTCGCCGCGATAGACACCGACGACGTTGCCGACGGCGTCGATCGCGACCTCGTCGAAGCCGCATTCGCGCATCCAGCGCACGAGCTGCGCAGCGCAAGCCCGGTGCGCGTCGGTGAGGTAGGTGACGGTGAGCTGGCCGTTCTCGGCAAAGCCCGGATCGGAGTGCGTCGCCAGCAGCTCGGCGCAGTCCCACGCCTGGTTGCCGAGCACCGGATGGAAATCGAAGCGATCGTCGAGTCGCAGCTCGGCGACGCGATGCACGTTGCGCAGCCCCTCCTCGAACTCGAAGTCGGGGTGGTTCTCGAGCCGGCGCTCGAAGGTGGCGATGATCGTCTGCTTGGCCAGGCCGTCGCCGCGCGGCCCGCGCACCGCGAGCATGAAAGGGAAGCCGAACTTCTCCTGGTAGGCGGCGTTGAGTCGCCGCAGCGTCGCGAGTTCTTCAGGCGTGCATCGCGTGAGGCCGGCCTTGCCCTGCTCGTGCGTCGATTCGGCGGTGAGCGTGCTCTCCGCCATTGCCTTGCCGGCCAGCTCGGGGTGGGCGCGCAACAGGGCGAGGCGGCGCTCGCGGCTCGCGCCGTCGACCGTCTCTTCGAGCACGCGCTTCAGCTGCGCCAGGCTCGTGAACGGGCGACGCGGCTCGGCCCACTCGGCGACCCAGGGCGAATGCTCGTAGATGCCACGCAGCAGGACGATGAAGGCCTCGGGCGACGCGGCGTTGATCTCGTCGAGGGTGAGCTTGCGCTGCATGGCTGGGCCTAGGCGACCGCGCTCGTCGGCGCAGCTGGAACGAAGGGATGCACCGACTTCCAGTGCCGCGCGATATCGATGCGCCGCGCCACCCACACATGCTCGCGCGTCGCGACGTGGTCGAGAAAGCGGCGCAGCGCGCCGATCCGGCCGGGCTTGCCGAGCAGCCGGCAGTGCATGCCGATCGACATCATCTTCGGCCGGTCCAGGCCTTCGGGGTCGCCCTCGGCATAGAGCTCGTCGAAGCTGTCGCGCAGGTAGGCGTAGAAGTGCTCGCCGGTGTTGAAGCCCTGCGTCTGCACGAAGCGCATGTCGTTGGTGTCGAGCGAGTAGGGCACGACGAGATGCGCAACGCTGCGTCCATCGGTCGTCGCGACCTCGGTCCAGAACGGCAAGTCGTCGCCGTAGTAGTCGCTGTCGTACTCGTAGCCGCCTTGCTCGACGACGAGGCGGCGCGTGTTCGGGCTGTCGCGGCCGGTGTACCAGCCTTGCGGCCAGGCGCCGCCGGTCAGGTCCTTCAGCACGTGCGTGGCCAGGCCGATGTGGCGGCGCTCGGTCGCCTCGGGCAGGTTCTGGTAGTGGATCCAGCGCAGGCCGTGGTTGGCGATCTCGTGGCCGCGTTCCATGAAGGCGGCGACCAGCTCCGGATAGCGCTCGAGCGCCATGCCGACGCCGAAGATCGTGAGCGGCAGCTGGCGCGCGTCGAACTCGCGCAGGATGCGCCAGACGCCGACGCGCGAGCCGTACTCGTACATCGACTCCATCGTCATGTGCCGGTTCTCGTAGGCCTGCGCGGTGATCAGCTCCGATAAAAAGGTCTCCGAGGTCGGGTCGCCGTGCAAGACGTTGTTCTCGCCGCCCTCTTCGTAGTTGAGGACGAACTGCACGGCGATGCGCGCGCCGTTCGGCCAGCGCGCATGCGGCGGGTTGGCGCCGTAGCCGACGAGGTCGCGCGGATAGGTCATGGGGAAACCTTCGCGCTTCGCGCTACGGTATTCGCCTCGGGAGCGGCCCAGCGGCTCATGTGCGGATCATTGCGGACGAAGCGCCGCGGCCAGATCGGGGAAACGCGGCTGCAGGCGCAGGTTCTGCTCGACGTGATGCAAATGGCTCTCCATCAGCCGGGCGGCGGCACGGGTGTCGCGCTTCTCGAGCGCGTCGACGATCGCCACATGCTCCTCGAACGAATGCTCGGCCGAGTGCGCCGACTGGTACATCAGTGCGATCAGCGACGAGCGCGAAACCAGCTCGCCGATCATGCCGGCGAGCACGGCGTTGCCGAGCATGCCGGCGATGACGACGTGAAAGTCGGCGAGCAGGCGCGTGCGGCCCGAGACGTCGGTGCGGCGGATCGCCGCCTCTTCGTCCTTCAGGTGGGCGCGCAGCTCGGCGATCTGCGCCGGCTCCAGGTCGGTGGCGGCGCGCCGGATCATGGCTGACTCGAGCATCTGGCGCACCTAGAAGACCTGGCGCGCCTCCTCGACGCCGGGCTCCGCGACGCGCGCGCCGCGCGCCGGCTCGAGGTTCACCAGCTTGTCGCGGCTGAGCTGATGAAAGGCCTGGCGCACCAGCGTGCGCGAGACCTTGAAGATGTCGGCGATCTTCTGCTCGGCGAGCTTGGTGCCCGGCATCAGGCGCCGCTCGACGATGGCGGTGGTGATCGAGTCGGCGATGCGCTTGGTCATGTCGCCCGAGTCGGCCGACGCGCGCTCGCCGGCGGCGCGCCGGGCCCGGGGCGGGGCCGGCACCCGGATGACCTGGAGGCGGGCGGCGGAGCGGGGCATGGAGGGCTTTGCGTGGCCGCGCAAAGTGTATACACTTTTGCAGCCGCCGCAAGCGTGGCATGCGCCTTTGGCGCGGGAAGGGTCGATGGGAAAGCTCACCACGCACGTGCTCGATACCGCCAACGGCTGCCCGGCTGCCGGCATGCGCGTCGTGCTCTACCGCCTCGACGCCGCCGGCGTCGCGCGCGAGTTGAAGTCGCTCGTTCTCGACGCCGGCGGCCGCGCCGGCGCGCCCCTGCTGGAAGGCGCCGCCCTCGAGCCCGGCCGCTACCGGCTGGTGTTCGGCGTCGCCGCCTACTTCAGGTCGCTCGGCACGACGCTCGCCGAGCCGCCCTTTCTCGACGAGGTGCCGCTCGACTTCGGCATCGCCTCGGCCGCCGAGCACTATCACGTGCCGCTGCTCGCCACGCCGTGGTCGTACTCGACCTACCGCGGCAGCTGATCGCGCGGCCGACTGCATACACTTTCCCGATCTTCTGCATGGACGCATACCTTCTCGACTGGGTCAACCTGCTGCTGCGCTGGGCCCACGTCATCACCGGCATCGCCTGGATCGGCGCCTCGATCCACTTCGTCGGTCTCGACAACAGCCTGACGCCGCCCAAGGACGAGGCCGACCGCGAAAAGGGCATCGGCGGCGAGCTCTGGGCGGTGCACGGCGGCGGTTTCTATCACCAGCAGAAGTACCCGGTCTCGCCGTCACGCCTGCCCGAGCAACTGCACTGGTCGATGTGGGAGAGCTATTCGACCTGGCTGACCGGCTTTGCCCTGTTCGCGGTGCTCTATCTGTTCAACGCCAGCACCTTCCTCATCGACAAATCGGTGTTCGACTGGTCGCCCGGCGCGGCGATCGTCACCTCGCTCGCCTTCTTCGTCGCCTTCTGGCTGATCTACGACGCGATCTGCCGCGCCTTCGGCGGGCGCCGCAACGGCGTCGTCGTCGTCGGCGGGCTCGTCTTCGCCTTCATCGTCTTCGCCTCGTGGTTGTCGTGTCGCCTCTTCGCCGGGCGCGCCGCCTTCCTGCTCGTCGGCGCGATGATGGCGACGACGATGAGCGCCAACGTGCTGATGGTCATCATTCCCGGCCAGCGCAAGGTGGTCGCGGCGTTGCGCGCCGGCTTGGCCGCAGACCCGGTGCACGGCCAGCGCGGCAAGCAGCGAAGCGTGCACAACACCTACTTCACGCTGCCGGTCGTCTTCGCGATGCTCAGCAACCACTATGGCTTCGCCTACGGCGCGAAGTACAACTGGCTGGTGCTGGTCGTGCTCATGCTGGCCGGCGCGCTGATCCGCGTCTCGTTCGTGCTGCGCCACAAGGCGCTGGCCGAGGCGCGGCCGGTGCCCTGGCATTGGGCGGTTGCCGGCACGCTGGTGGTCGTCGCCACGGTCGCGTTTCTGTTGCCGGCGCCGCAGCCGGCGGCCGCCAGGGTAGCGCCGCCGCCGAGCTTCGCGCAGGTCCAGGCAGTGGTCGCGCAGCGCTGCCAGCTCTGCCACAACGCGACGCTGCAAAGCAAGGGCGTGCGCCTCGACTCGGCCGACGAGATCGCCAATCACGCGCAGCAGCTCTACCAGCAGGCGGTCGTGCTGAAGCTGATGCCGATGAACAACGCCACCCAGATCACCGACGACGAGCGGGCCCTGCTCGGCCGCTGGTACGAGGCCGGCGCGCCGCGCTGAGATTCGATCAGCCGCGCCTTCGCGGCGGCAGCGCCGGCCGAGCCAGGCGCGGTCGCGGGCCGTCGCGGCGCACCGGCGCGGCGGTCGGGCCGATCTTCGCCAGTGCTGTCGCCACCGCCGTCTCGAGCTGGCGGTCGCGCCCGGCGACATGGTCCTGCGGCGCGTTGTCGACCTCGATGTCGGGGTCGGTGCCGTAGTTCTCGATGCCCCAGCCGACGTCGCTGAACCAGTAGGCGAACTCCGGCTGCGTTGTCTGCGTGCCGTCGACCAGCGTGTGCCTCGGCCAGATGCCGACGACGCCGCCCCAGGTGCGTGTGCCGACGAGCGGGCCGATCTTCATCTGCTTGAAGTTGTGCGAGAAGATGTCGCCGTCGGAGCCTGCGTGCTCGTTGGTCAGCGCCACCACCGGCCCTGCCGCCGCGTCTTCCGGATAGCTGCCCGGCCGGCCCCAGCGCGAATGGTTGTAGCCGATGCGCCGGCGCGCCACCTTCTCGAGCAGCAGCTGCGAGACGTGGCCGCCACGGTTGTAGCGGACGTCGACGATCAAGGCCTCGCGCTCGCACTCGGCGCCGAAGTAGCGATGGAACTCGGCGAAGCCCGCGGCCATCATGTCGGGCAGATGGAAGTAGCCGACGCGGCCCTGCGAATGCGCGTACACCCAGGCGCGGTTCTTCTCCACCCACTCGCGATAGCGCGCCGGCACCTCGTCGGCCAGCGTCGTCACGGTGACCTCGCGCAGCGTCGCCTCGCTGCCGGTGCCGTGCTTCAGCGTCAGCTGGACCTTGGTGCCGGCCTGATGCACGAGCAGCGCCTGCGGCGGCAGCTCGGCCGAGACCGGCACGCCGCCGACCGCGGTGATGCGCTCGCCGACCTTCGCCTCGACGCCGACCGCGTTGAGCGGCGAATCGGCGCTCGCGTCCCACGGGTCGCCGCGCACGATGCGCGTGATTTCCCAGCCCGCATCGGCCGCGTCGAAGCGCAGGTCGGCACCGAGATGGCCGAGCGCCACCGAAGGGGGCTTGCGATGGTCGCCGCCCATCTCGTAGGCGTGCGAGGTGCCGAGCTCGCCCTGCATCTCCCAGATCAGGTCGGAGAGGTCGGCGCGCGTCGTCGCCTGCTCGACCAGCGGCGCGTAGGTCCGGTAGACGGCGTCCCAGTCGACGCCCGACATGTCGGCCGACCAGAACTGGTCGCGCTGCAGCCGCCAGACCTCGCGCAGCATCTGCCGCCATTCGCGGCGCGGCTCGACCGAGAGGCGCAGGCGCTCGAGGTCGATCCAGCCATTCTTGCGCGACGGCGGGCCTTCGCTCTCGCCCGCCTCGGCCTTGGCCGCGGGCTTCTTGTCGGCGGCGATGGCGCGCAGCCGCTTGCCGTCGCGCAGGACCAGCGTCGTGCCGTCGCGCGCCACCTCGAAGGCGTCGGCCTTGTCGGCGAGCGTCTCGGTGCGGCCGGTCGCGAAGTCGAAGATCTCGAGCTTGCCCGCCGCTTCCTTGTGGCCGCCGCGGCCGTGCGCGCCGACGATGTTCTGCACGCTCCACACCACCTTCCTGCCGGCCGCGCCGGCGAGCCGGTCGAAGCGGTTCTCGCTGACCGGAAAGGCGGCGACCCGCGCGGCGACGCCGTCGAGGTCGATGCGCAGCGGCGGCGTCGCATCGGCCGCGACGCGTGTCGCGTCGGCGCCTTTGGCGGCGTCGCCCTTCAGGCCCTTGGGCTCGGCCTCGAAAGGCGGCCGGCCGCCTGCCTGCAAGGCGATCAGGTAGGGACGCGCAGCGCGCGGGAAGCTCAGCTCGAACTGCACGCTGTCGTAGACCGGGTCGTAGGTGCGCAGCGACAGGAAGTAGAGGTACTTGCCCTCGGGGTCGAACGACGGCGAATAGTCGCGGAACTCGGGGTCGGTGACGAGCGTGCTCGTGCGCGACGCCAGCTCGTGCAGCTTGATCGCGACATGGCGGGTGCTGGTCGCAAAGGTGTAGGCGAGCCAGGCCGCGTCTGGCGACCAGGCCAGGTCGTCGCAGCGTCCGAAATCGCTGGCGTCGGCCTTCGTCAGCGCGCCGCTCTCGACGTCGCCGATCAGGACCTCGTTGCGATGGTTGGCGATGGCCACCGCGCTGCCCTTGGTCGCCGCGCGCAACTGCGTCACGTGGCCGACGTTCCACGGCAAGGTGCGCGCTTTGCGCCCGGTGTAGACGACGATGCGCTCCTCGCCCGAGGCGTCGCTCACCGCGACCAACGTCGTGCCGTCGGCGAGCCACTGGCCGTGCCGGGTGCGGCCGGCGTCGCTTTCGGTGTAGCGGCGCGCCGCGCCTTCCCAGAGCGCCATGCCGAACAGCTGGCCGCGCGCCACGAGGGCCAGCGAATGGCCTTCGGGATGGAGGTGGAAGGACTCGAGATGCTCGGCCGCCGGCACGAACTTGCGCGCCGCCTGGGCCTGGTGCGCGGGCGTGCGGATCGCCAGTTCGCGGCTGGCGTCGCTGGCTGGATCGAACAGCCAGAGCTTCGTGCCGCACTGATAGACGATGCGCTCGCCGTCGGTCTGCGCGTGGCGCGCATAGAAGGCTTCGTGGTCGGTGTGGCGGCGGATGTCGCTGCTGTCGGGCCGGCACGAATAGAGGTTGCCGACGCCCTCGGCATCGCCCAGGTACCAGACGCGGCCGCTGATCCACATCGGGCTGGTGACGTTGCCGCCGAGCTCGCTCATGCGGCGAAACGCACCCATGCCCTCGGCGTCGATCCACAACGCGCCGGCGGTGCCGCCGCGATAGCGCTTCCAGCGCGCCGGGTCGGCGGTGTTTCTGCCGATCACCTTGCGCTCGCCCGGGCCGAAGGCGAGATGGTTGACCTGGCCGAAAGGCAAGGCGCGCGGCGTGCCGCCGGCCGCGTCGATCACGAAGCCCTGGTGGTTGCGGAAGAAGGGCTGGCCATGCGTCGTCACGTAGACGATCTCGCCGGCCGGCGTCCAGCCGCGCACGATCACGTCGGTGCCGAGCCAGGTCAGGCGCCGCGCCGGGCCGCCTTCGGCCGGCATGACGTAGACCTCCGGATGCTGCTCGTCGCGGCCGACGAAGGCGAGCCATTTGCCGTCCGGCGAGAGGCAAGGCGTCGACGGCTCCGAGAGCCCGGCGGTCAGGCGACGCGCCACACCGCCGGCCGCAGACACGGACCAGAGGTCGTCGTCGGCGACGAAGACGATCGTCTCGCCGTGAAGGGTCGGCTGTCGGAGATAGGCGAGATCGTCGTGGGTCATGAATTTCTCGATGGCAAGGCGAGGCCGAAGCGGCGTCTCACGGCGCCGACTCGATGCCGGCGTTGGCGAAGGCGGCGCGCGCGGTCGGGCTCGCGAGGTGACGCATGAGTGCCGCCGCCGTGTCCGTGCGCGCCTGATCGGTGGCAGGGCGCGCCGGCAGCGCGGCGACGTAGGTGGTGGTGTTCTGCACCGCGGCCGGCAGCGGACCGACGAGCTTCAGGCCCTGGTCCTTGAAGAGCACGACCTCGGTCGTCGCGCCGAAGCCGAACTCGCGCTGTTTCGTGCCGGCGAGCAAGTGCCGCATTACCGAGGCGCCGTCGTCGTAGCGCGTCGCCTTGGCGTTGACGGCGTCGGCGATGCCGAGTCTTTGCAGCAGGGTGTCGATGTAGAGACCGGTCGAGGCGCGGTTGAAGACGATCGACTCGGCGCTGAGCAGTTCCTGCTTCAGCGTCTCGACGCTCGTGATGTCGGGCGCGCTCGCGTTCGCCCGCATGGCCACGCCGATGCCGACCTTGCCGATTGTCACGCGCTCGCCGGCGATGGCGCCGGCGCTGGCCAGCGCGTCGAGCACGGCGGGCGGCGCGATGAGCAGGTCGTAGCCGGGCGCGCTGCCGAACTGCGCGGCGAGCGCCGGCGCCGCGGCAAAGCTCACCTGCACCGTGTGCCCGGTGCCATGCTGGAAAGCCGCCAGCGTCGGCGTCAGCCCGAGTTCGACCGCGCCGGCGCTCAGCACGCGCAACTCGACTGCTTCCGCGCCGTGGCTGGCGAGACATGCCGCGAGCGACACAGCGAGGAGCCAGCCGCTTTTCATGGGGCCGCGTGTTTCGCCTTGCCCGTACCGGGCGAGCCCTTGGCACCCGGGTCGTGCGCCTTCAACCAGGCGAAGAACTCGCCGTACCAGAGGCGCGAATTGCGCGGCTTGAGGATCCAGTGGTTCTCGTCTGGAAACCAGAGCAGGCGCGCCTCGATGCCGCGCGCCTTGAGCGTGTTGTAGTAGGCCAGGCCCTGCTGGTCGGGCACGCGGTAGTCGAGCGCGCCGTGGATGACGAGCGTCGGCGTCGTCAGCTTGGCGGCGAAGGTGTCGGGGCTTTGCGCCTGCACCTTGGCCGGGTCGTCCCAGTAGTAGGCGCCGAGCTCCTGGGCGTGCCAGGTGTAGGCGTCGTCGGCGAACATCGCGCGCCAGTCGAAGCAGCCGGCGTGACACACATAGGCCTGGTAGCGGCCGCGCTTCAGGTGGCCGTTCATCCACGCCACCATGTAGCCGCCGTAGCTGCCGCCGGTGGCGAAGATGCGGCCCTTGTCGACCCACGGTTGCTTCGTCAGCCAGTCGGTGGCGGCCTCGATGTCCTGCAGCTCGAGCTCGCCCCAGCGGTGCGTGATGCTGTCGAGAAAGGCGTTGCCGAAGCCGCTCGAGCCGTGGTAGTTGACGCAGGCGACGACGTAGCCCTGCGCCGCGAACACTTGGTTGTTCCAGCGGTAGTGGAAGGCGTCGCCCGAGGCGGCGTGCGGGCCGCCGTGGATGCTGTGTATGACCGGGTACTTCTTCGCCTTCTTCGCGTCGAAGCCGGGCGGGTAGACCAGCCACATCTGCACCGCGTCGCCGTTGGCGCCGGTCACGGTTCTTTCTTCGACCTCGCCGAGACGGAACGACGCCAGCAGCTCGTCGTTGAAGCGCTCGATGCGCCGCGCCGGGCCGTCGCCCTGGCGCGCGTGCACGCGGGTCGGGTGGCGCATCGAATCGGCGGCCGAGACGACCACGTCACCGGCGACGTCGAAGGCATGCACCCAGCCGCCCTTCGTCGCCACCGCGGCGCTGCCGCTTTCGATGGCATAGCGCCAGAGATGGCGGCGGGCGCGGTCCTCGGCCATGAACCAGAGCGCCGCGCCGTCGCGCGACCAGCGCAGCGGCGCGTTGACCGCGTGGTCCCAGGCGCCGGTCAGCACCCGCCAGGCGCCGCCGCGCTCGAGCACGGCCGCGTTCGCCGGCGCGGTGTGGCGACGCCCAAGGTTCGAGGCCAGGAAGGCGATGCGCGTGCCGTCGGGGCTGTAGCGCGGTGCCTCGAAGTCCCAGGCGGCGTCGCGGGCCACCGTCGCAATGCGGCCGCTCGCGACGTTGATCTCGGCCAGCGCCTTGTTGTTGTCGAGGCGCTTTTCGGCGGCCGGGTCGAAGACGAAGACGATGTGCCGGCCGTCGGGCGCGATGTCGAAGACGTTGGCGTCGGGGTCCATGCGCGGCAGCTCGGTGCCACGGCCCTCGAACAGGTCGACGATGCGACCGCTGGCGACGTCGAGCACGTGCAGATGCGCGGCCCGGCCCATCGGCAGGTTGCGGTCCCAGAAGCGGTATTGCGCCTCGGACGTGACGTAGCCCGTTTCCTTGCGCTCCTTCCATTCCTTTTGCCGCTTTGCCTGCGCCTTCGTGCCCTTGAGCTCGGGCCAGACCCAGGACACGAAGGCGATGCGCTTGCCGTCGGGAAACCACTTGAAGGCCTCGATGCCGGGGGCGAAGTCACTGATGCGGCGCGCTTCGCCGCCGTCGGGCGCGATCACGTAGAGCTGCGCCGTCTCGTCCTTCTTGCCTTCCTGTTCGCGCCTGGCGACGAAGGCGATCGCGCCGCCCTTCGGCGACCAGGCGGCCTGGCCGTCCTTCTCGCCGCACAAGGTGAGCCGGCGCGGCTCACCACCGAAGGTCGAGAGCAGCCAGAGATTCGCCTTCGACTTGTTCTCGTCCATCGAGAAGCTCGAGACCGAGCAGACCGCCTGCGCGCCGTCGGGCGAGAGCGAGACGGCGCCGATGCGATCGATCTTCCACAACGCTTCAACGTCGAAGTGTTTGCCCTGGCGCTCGGCCATGTGGTCTCCCGGATCTGTTCTGGTTGGCGTCTCGTGCTATGCGGCGGCGTTCAGCCGCCAGTGCAACTGCGCCTTCGCTTCCGGCCATTCGCCGACGGTCATGCTGTACATCACTGTGTCGCGCACCGTGCCGTCGCGGCGCAGCGCGTGGTGGCGGATGACGCCGTCCTTGCGCGCGCCGAGGCGCTCGATGGCGCGCTGGCTGGCGAAGTTGAAGTTGTCGGTGCGCCAGCCGACGACCTGCGCGCCGAGCGTCTCGAAGGCGTGCGTCATGAGCAGCAGCTTGGCGGCGGCGTTGACGTGCGTGCGCTGCCGGGTCTTCCCGTACCAGGTGTAGCCGATCTCCAGCCGCTCGACGGGCGGCAGGATGTCGTGATAGCTCGACGAGCCGATCACCTCGCCGGTCGTCGCGTCGAGGATGGCGAAGGCGAGGCGGTGGCCTTCGGCAAAGGCCTGCAGCGCCCGCTCGACGTAGCCGCGCGTGTCGTCGGGATCGGGAACGCTGGTGACGCGGATCTTCCAGAGCTCGCCATCGGCGGCGGCGCGCTTCAGGCCATCGACGTGCTGCAGCCCCAGGGGCTCGAGGCGAACGCGTGCGTCCGCGAGTGAGACCGGCTCGACGCGAAGCATCCGCCTAGCGGTCGTGGTTCCGGCCGGCGCTGCGCGCCTTCACGTCGCTGCGCGACATGAGCCTCACCGCAATCGATTCCAGCTTCGCCTTCATCGGTTGTGACGCTGCATGAACACGAGCTTCTCGAACAGCGACACGTCCTGCTCGTTCTTCAGCAGCGCGCCGACCAGCGGCGGCACGGCGACCTTGTCGTCCTTGCTCTGCAGCGCCTCGAGCGGAATGTCCTCGGCGACGAGGAGCTTCAACCAGTCGAGCAACTCGCTGGTGCTCGGCTTCTTTTTCAGCCCGGGCAGGTTGCGCACATCGTAGAAGCTCTTCAGCGCGGCGCCGAGCAGCTCTTTCTTCAGGCCGGGGAAGTGCACGTCGACTATTCGCTTCATCGTGTCGGCGTCGGGGAACTTGATGTAGTGGAAAAAGCACCGGCGCAGGAAGGCGTCGGGCAGTTCCTTCTCGTTGTTCGAGGTGATGAAGACGATCGGCCGGTGCACTGCCTTGACCAGCTCGCGCGTCTCGTAGACGTAGAACTCCATGCGGTCGATCTCGCGCAGCAGGTCGTTCGGGAACTCGATGTCGGCCTTGTCGATCTCGTCGATCAGGAGCACGACCGGCGCCAGCGCCGTGAAGGCCTGCCACAGCACGCCCTTGACAATGTAGTTGTGGATGTCCTTGACGCGCGCGTCGCCGAGCTGGCTGTCGCGCAGCCGGCTCACCGCGTCGTATTCGTAGAGGCCTTGCTGCGCCTTGGTCGTCGACTTGATGTGCCACTGCATCAGTGGCATGCCGAGCGCCGCCGAAACTTCCTCGGCGAGCATGGTCTTGCCGGTGCCGGGTTCGCCCTTGACGAGGAGCGGCCGCTTGAGCGTGACCGCCGCGTTCACCGCCAGCATCAGGTCGGGCGTGGCGACGTAGTTTTCCGAGCCTTTGAACTTCATCGAGGGTGAGCGGCGAAGGGCGTTTCAGTATAAGGGCGCCCCTATAATTCGCGGTTTGCGCCCACTGATCCCACCCGACTCGGCCATGAAGAAGATCTCTCTCGCAATGCTCGCCGCTGCCCTCGTCGCGGGTTCGATGGCCGTGAGCACGGCGGCGAACGCACAAGACGCGAAGGCCGGCGAGAAGAAGGTGTCGATGTGCCTCGGCTGCCACAACATCCCGGGCTACCAGGCGAGCTTTCCCGAGATCTACAAGGTGCCCAAGATCGCCGGGCAGAGCGCGAAGTACATCGTCTCGGCACTCACGGCGTACAAGAAGGGCGATCGCCGGCATCCGAGCATGCGTGCCATCGCCACGTCGCTGTCGGACCAGGACATGGCCGACGTCGCCGCCTACTACGAGCAGCTCGAGAAAAGCCCTGCCGTGCCGGTCGAGGTCGGCGCGCCGCCGGCGCAGGTCGCCAAGCTGCTGGCGCAGGCCAACTGTGCGTCGTGTCACGGCAAGAACTTCAGCACGCCGATCGATCCCGGCTACCCGAAGCTGGCCGGCCAGTATGCCGACTATCTCTACGTCGCCCTGAAGGCCTATCAGACCGAGCACAACCCGCGCATCGGCCGCAACAACCCGATCATGATGGGCATGGCGCGGCCGTTCACGCACCCGGAAATCAAGGCGCTGGCCAACTACCTGTCGTCCTTGCCGAGCGAGCTCAAGAGCGTCCAGCTGCCCGAGTTCCGTTAGGCGGCGCTCGTCCCGAAGAGAGTCGTCGCGTCCGTCGACTCGCACTAAACTTTCCGCACCGGGCTCGGCCCGGCACCTGAGCGGCCTGCGGGCCGCTTCGTCTTGCGGGGAGGACAGAAGATGGCACTGTTGACCAAGCTCGGCCTGAAGCCGAGCCTGAACGTGGCGAAGGCGCTGGTCGCCCACCAGGCCACCGAGGCCAGGCAACCCGCGACGGCGACGGTGGGCGCACCCGAGGCGGCGGCGACAACGCCGTCGCCCGCCGCGGCGAAGGCTTCCGAGGCGGCCAAGGCCGACTACGACAAGGCCTGGAAGGAAACGCTCAGCTTCGCCGGCGGTCTCGGCGACATCCCGACCAAGCTCGCGCTCGCGCAGGCGCTCAAGGCCTGCGAGGAGAAGAAGAAGGCCGCGCAGGCGGTCGCGGCGAGCGATCCGGCCCAGCACGCCGCGCTGATGCAGGCGGCGCTCGCCGACATGCAGGCGGCGCGCGAGGCGGCGAAGAAGCGCAGCGAGGAGATCCCGCGCGAGATGGCGAAGAAGCTCAAGCCCGGCATCGAGAAGCACCTCAAGGAAAACCACGACGCATACGAAAAGCAGTCGGGTCGCCTCGAGGCGCTCAAGCGGGCCATCGCCGCCGCGTCCGACCCCAAGCGAAAGGCCGGCCTGCAAGACCAGCTCGGGCCGCTCGAGAAGCAGGTCGAGGAAGCGGAACGCCACCGCGACGAAGCCCAGGCTGACCTCGAAAAGCTCGATAACCCCGACACCAAGCGCGAAGAGCTCGACGCCATCGTTGCGCGGCGCGACAGGAAGGCCCAGGTCGGCCGCCAGATCGATGTCGACACGCACGGCGGCGATAAGCACCTGCCCGGCGAAAAGCACGTCACGACCACGACGACGAGCGTCGAGAACGGTACCGCCCGGGTTGAGAAGACCGAGAACGAGCGCAAGATCGGCCCGGGCTCGGTGACGCAGAAGACGAGCACCGAGAAAGAGACCACGACCGCCGACCAGACGGTGAAGGAGTCGCACGAGAAGGAGACCAAGGTCTCGCTCAAGGGCTACTCGAAGGAGACCAGCGACAAGACCGAGATCGAGCGCGGCGGCAAGACCGTGTCGGTCGAGGACAAGAGCTCGCTCGAAATCGGCAAGGAAGGGGTCAGCGGCTCGAAGACCCGCACGATCACGGGCAGCGACGGCTCATCAATGTCGACCAAGACCAGCTCCGGCCTCGTTCGCGGCGAAGGCCAGGTGGGCGTTGCGGCCTCGACGGAGAAGACACGCACCGACAAGTCCGGCAAGGCCTCGACCAAGGGCCTGTCGGCAAAGACCGGCGTCACCGCCGGCGAAGACGGCTACGGCCTCGGCTCGCAGGCGACCGGCAGCGTCGGCAGTGCGCGCAAGGGCGGCTTCAACACCAAGGCGTCGCTGGGGCTCAGCGGCAACATCACCTGCGACATCGGCGAGCCGAAGGCCGGTCTTTATCCGGTGACGCTCAAGGTGCGCTTTGGCGCCTCGGTCGCGCTCGGCAGCGGCCACGACAAGAAGGGCGGCTCGTCGAAGGGCAGCGTCGAGGTCGAGGCGTCGAAGGAGGTGACCATGGAGGTCACGCAGAACCTCGACGAGAAGGCGCTGCAGCACTACGTCGACACGCTGAAGAAGGCGAACACCGGCAACAAGGTCGACGCCACGTACAACGAGCTGGCGATCATCAGCGTCGGCGCCGGCCAGACCTGGGAGATCGCCAAGCAGATGTACCTCGGCGGCCCGAAGGTGGGCGGGAAGGTGGGCGATTCGGTCAAGCTCGGCGACGAGACCAAGGTCGGCGCCTCGGCCGACGTCAAGCTCAAGGCAGTGACCGCGCAGGGCCACTACAGCGAAGGGCACAAGCACGCGACGACGGCGACGCGGAACAAGCAGGGCGGCGTCGACGCCGTCGGCGAGAACGAGGACACGACGACGGTCGGCGGCGGCGGCGGCGTCGACACCGGCCTGACCGGCATGTCGCGCAAGGGCGAGCAGGTGTTGAAGACCTCGATCGGCTACATGGTGGCGATCGATGCCGGCGCCGACCCCGACGGCAAGTTGCTGGCGGCGTTCCATGCCTGCAGGTCGTCGTCGGCGCTCGAGCAGTTCATCGCCGCGCACAAGGGACAAGTCAAGGTCACCGGCAAGAAGGACAAGCGCGCCGCCGAGCGCGCCGACAACGTCGGCTTCAGCGTGCTGGCGGTCGACATGGACCTGAAGTACAAGCACGGCACCGAGCAGAACGTGACCACCGACGACAAGGGCAAGGTCGTCGACAGCGAGGTCACGGGCACGAACGAGGTCGGCGGCAGCATCGGCGTCGGCAAGGGCCTGCGCTTCGGCGATTCGCGCCAGGACAAGGCGACCTCGAAGCACGACGACAAGGGCAAGCTCGAGCTCGACATGAAGCGCACCAAGTCGGAGACGAGCCTGACCAAGACGTTGAAGAACCTGGTCGGTCTGGGCGACGACGAGGAAGATGGCGAGGCCGCGAAGCGCAAGAAGGGCCTGATCGCCGCGGCGGCGGGTGGTAAGGAGAAGGACAACCAGGTCCACGACGTCGCCGGCGTCCGGCTGGTCAAGGCCGACATCGAGAAGATCGTCGAGATCGCCAGGGGCGACGTCAATCGCTGGACCGATTGCGCGGCCCGCAACTACGACAAGAAGACCTACGACCAGTGGCGCGACCTGGGCAACCAGATCGCCGCCAAGGGCCAGGACCCGGCCTGGGTGGCCGACCAGCTCGCGCTCTACGTCGGCAAGGACCAGGGCAAGCGCATGAACGTGCTGATGCAGCTCGTCCGGCCGAGCGGCAACGCCGCGATCGGCAAGCGCAGCGAGTTCCCGGAAAGCCTGAAGAAATACGCCGGGCCCTACGACGAGCTGGTCATCCGCGACTGTCTGGCCGAGGTCGAGGACAAGGCCAGGGAAGACGGTCCCGAGGGCGCCGGAAAACTCGGCGAAACGATGTTCAACCGTCTGATGGAGCTGCAGCGCGTGGTCACCGGCGCAAGCGACTTCATTCGTCCCGGCTCGCAGGCGGAAATGCTCTCGGCAATCAACGAGCGCAAGCGCGAGCTGCTCGTGCTGATGCGCAAGAACTCGGGCAAGACCAGCGACAAGGACGAAGCCGACGCGCTCCGGCACGACTACACCCGGCTGCTCGGCGAGCTGAAGAGCTACGGGCCGATGGAGGCGCCGCGGCTCGCCGCGCTGAACAAGCTCCTGGGCCGCAACGGCCGCTTCATGAGCGGCGATCTGACCGAGGTGCTCGACCACCTCGACAACCTGGCCGATCTCTACGCGATCTGGAATCGCGACTACGACAAGCTGGCCGCGCTCGGCAAGAAGCTCGGCCAGGCGGAGGCCGAGTACCTGCCGCTCAAGCCCGACATGGAGCGCTACAAGAAGCTGCGCCGCGCCAACGGCGAATCCGCCTGAGCAACGCGGCGCGCCCCGCCCCCGGACAGGACCGGGTGGCGTGCGTCAGAACTGGTAGCTCAACCCCGCCGAAAAGACGATCGGACGAAAGTCGACCGTCGTCGTCAACACCGTGCTGCCGGTCGCCACGACCTTGCTCTTGACGTTGATCTTGGCGATGCTGGCGAACGCACCGATGTCCTTGGTGATGGCGTAGTTGACGCCGGCCTGCAACGCCAAGCCGGCCGAGCTGCCCATCTTCACGTCGGGCGCCAGGCTCGACTTGATGTTGGTGAAGCGGGTGTAGTTGATGCCGGCGCCGATGTACGGGCGCCAGGTGTCGCCGGGCGAGAAAAAGTGGTAGTTGAGGAGCAGGGTCGGCGCGAC
>JANXXS010000094.1 GCA_025350505.1 Burkholderiales bacterium | reverse complement strand
CTTGTGCGAAACCATGTAGAGCACGTCGCCGTGATAGGCAAGCCCGGTGACATCGTCGCTGGCGGCGATGATCTTCTTCCACGTCGGTCGGCCGGCGAGCAAGGCGGCCTGCGGCGAGACGAACGCCGAAAGCTCGCGCTGAGTGCCGTTGAAGACGAGGCCGAAGGCCCAGCGGCCGTCGTAGCCGATGCTGACCGTGGGCGACTCCGCGGCGCCGATGCCGAGATCCTTCAAGGCGGTGCCGAAGACGACGCGCGCCTTCGATTCGGGCTCGCCGGCCTTGAGCATCCAGATCTGGCTGTCCTGGAACTTGTCGGTCTCCGCCATGCCGGGCTTCATCTCCTGCAGGCGGTTGAAGACGAAGGTCTTGCCGTCGTGCGCCCAGTCGACAGCGCCATAGTTGGCCCGGCTGATCGGCGCGCCGATCTCCGCGCCGCTCTGCGCATCGACGAGATGCAGCACCGCTTCTTCCGAGCCCTGCTTCGAGAGGCCGTAGGCGACGATCCTGCCGTCGCCCGAAGGCGTGAACCAGTTGATCGCGTGCGGCTTGCCGGTCGACTTCTCGAGCAGTTCGGGGTCGACAAGCACCTTGTCGCTGCCGCCGAGGCCGTCGCGGACGAACAGCTTGAACTGGTTCGCGGTGGCCGAGCGGCGCTCGAGGAACCAGCGGTCGTTCGGCAGGCGCACGACCTGCGCGACGCGCTCGGTCACGGCAGCGTCGTACTTCACGAGGCTCTGCAGCAGCGCCGCGCGGCCCGGGATCCTTTCGAGCGTGGCGTGGTCGCGATCGCTCTGCGCCTTCATCCAGGCGGCGACCGCCGGATCGTCCTTGTTCTCGAAGTTGCGATAGGGGTCCTCGACGGTCGTGCCGAAGAAGGTCTCGGTGACGCTTTTCGAAGGCGCCGGCGGCGGGCCGCCGGCTTGAGCGAAGGATGGCGCGGCGAGCGAGGTGGCGGCGATGGCGAACGCCAGCGAGCGTAGCCTGCGGAAGGTTTGCAGCATGTGGAGCGGTCTTTCAGATCGGGCGGGTAGCCCATGAAGAAATCGGCTGTGCGCTCGTGTCGCACAGCCGATCGGCAGGGACGATAAGGTAGCACGTCCAAAGCAGGCTGGGGATGGCTGTCACAAACGTAAAGGCAAGCGCCGTCTGTCATCGTTCCAGCCCCGGGTGGCGTTGCTGAACGACGCCATGGCCGTGCCTCGTTTCCCTCTTTCGGTCCACGCGAACCTGCCCCTGAGCCGGCGCACGCTCCTGCGCGAAGGTGCGGCCACCGTCGCCGCGCCGTGGCTGGTGCTCGCGGCCGGCTGCACCACGGCGCCCGAGGGCCGTCGCGCCAGCGAGGCCCCGGCCCCGCTCGGCCCGCGCCGTGCAATCGCCCTCGCTCAGGCCGACCATGCGTTGGTCAATCGCGTCGCCTGGGGAGCCTCGGCCTCGACCGCCACCGACTTCAATCGGCTCGGCCGCGCCACCTGGCTGCATGCGCAGCTCCACCCGCAGCTGCAGCCGCGCCTGCCGGCCGAGGCGCAGGCGCAGATCGATGCCATGGCGATCAGCTCGACGCCGTTCGAAGCGCTCGTCGGCGACATGGATGCACTGCGCCGCGAGAGCGACGCGAAGGCCAAGGAAGCGAGTGACAACGCCGCCAAGCAGGCGGCGCAGCAGGCCTACCAGCAGGCGCTCTCCAAGGTGGCGCGCGAGGCGGCGTCGCGGTCGCTGCTGCGCGCCCTCTACGCGCCGAACCAGCTGCAGGAGCAGCTCACCTGGTTCTGGTTCAACCACTTCAACGTGCACCAGTACAAGAGCAACCTGCGCGTCATGGTCGGCGACTATGAAGACCGCGCGCTGCGGCCGCGCGCGCTCGGCAAGTTCCGCGACCTGCTGATCGCCAGCGCCACCCATCCGGCGATGATCCGCTACCTCGACAACGAGCAGAACGGCGCCGGCCGCATCAACGAGAACTACGCGCGCGAGGTGATGGAGCTGCACACCCTCGGCGTCGAAGGCGGCTATTCGCAGAAGGACGTGCAGGAGCTGGCGCGGGTGCTGACCGGGCTCGGCGTCAACCTCACCGACAAGACGCCGAACCTGCGTCCCGAGCTTCGCGCGCTCTACGTGCGCCAGGGCTTCACCGAGTTCAATCCAGGCCGCCACGACATGGGCGAGAAGGTCGTGCTCGGCCGAAGCGTCGCCGGCCGCGGCTGGAACGAGGTGCTCGACGAGCTGACCCGCCTGGCGGCGCAACCGAACACGGCGCGCTTTGTCAGCCGCAAGCTCGCCGCCTTTTTCGCCGCGGATGCGCCGCCGCCGGCGCTGGTCGACCGCATGGCCACGGCCTTCACGCGCAGCGACGGCGAGATCGCCGCGACCCTGGCGGCGATGTTCGAATCGCCGGAGTTCCCCGCCACGCTCGGCCACAAGTTCAAGGACCCGATGCACTACGTCGTCTCGGCGCTTCGCCTCGCCTACGACGATCGGCCGATCCGCAACACCGGTCCGATGCTCGGCTGGCTCACACGCCTCGGCGAAGCGCCCTACAACCGGCAGACGCCCGACGGCTATCCCAGCGACGAATCGGCGTGGGCCAGCCCTGGCCAAATGGCGGCCCGCTTCGAGATCGCGCGCGCCATCGGCACCGGCAGCGCCGGCCTCTTTCGCGCCGAGGGCGAGAGCGCCGATGCACCGGCTTTTCCGCGACTGGCGAGCGCCTTCTACTACGAGAGCATCGAGCCGACGCTGAGCAGCGCCACGCGCGACGCGCTCGATCGGGCGACCTCGGCGCAAGAGTGGAACGTGTTCCTGCTCTCCTCGCCCGAGTTCATGCTTCGCTGAAAGGAATGCTCATGCAACGCAGGCAATTCATCCACCGCTCTCTCGCCTTCGGCGCGACGCTGCCGCTGGCCGTGACGAGCGGCGCGCTCGTCGCCGCACCGAATGCACCGGCGCGCGTGCTCGTCGTCTTTCTGCGCGGCGGCTACGACGCGGCCAGCCTGCTCGTGCCCTTCACGAGCAGCTACTACTACGAGCAGCGGCCGAGCATCGCCGTCGCCCGCCCGGGCAGCGCCGCCGACGCGGCGATGCCGCTCGACGCCGACTGGGCACTGAACCCCGCGTTGCGCGAATCGGTGCTGCCGCTCTACGAAAGGGAGCAGGCGGCCTTCGTGCCCTTCGCCGGCACCGACGACAGCTCGCGCAGCCACTTCGAAACGCAGGATTCGATCGAGCTCGGCCAGGCGCTGAAGGGCCCGCGCAACTTCCAGTCGGGCTTCATGAACCGGCTCGCCGGCGTGCTCGGCTCGCGCGACGCGATCGCCTTCACCGATCAATTGCCGCTCTGCTTTCGCGGCAGCGCCCAGGTGGCCAATCTCGCCTTGAGCACGGTCGGCCGGCAAGGCATCGACCCGCGCCAGTCGGAAATCATCGCCGCCATGTACCAGGGCTCGCGCTTCGGCAATGCCGTGAGCGAGGGCTTCGCGGTGCGCACCGAGGCGACCCAGGCGCTCGCCGGCGAGATGGTCGAGGCCAACCGCAACGCCATCACCGCGAAGGGCTTCGAAGGCGAAGCGCGACGCATCGGCCGGATGATGCGCGAGCGCTATCGGCTCGGCTTCATCGACGTCGGCGGCTGGGACACGCACGTCGGCCAGGGCGCCGGCACGGGCTATCTCGCCAACCGGCTCGGCGAGCTGGGCAAGGGCCTGGCCGCCTTTGCCGAGGAGTCGGGCGAGGCATGGAATTCGACCGTCGTCTTCGTGCTGAGCGAATTCGGCCGCACCTTCAAGGAGAACGGCAACCGCGGCACCGACCACGGCCACGGCAGCGTCTCGTGGGCGCTCGGCGGGGCGGTGCGCGGCGGCCGCGTCGCCGGCGAGCAGGTCGCGGTCGCGCCGGGGTCGCTGTTCCAGAACCGCGACTACCCGGTGCTCAACGAATACCGGGCTGTCCTCGGTGGCGTGTTCGCGCGTCTCTACGGGCTCTCGTCGGCACAACTGCAGCAGGTCTTTCCCGGCAGCACGCCGAAGGACATCGGGCTCGTCTGAGCCGCAATCCCCACCGCACCGCCGGTTCGGGCGGCGCGTCGTTCGGCGTGCCTCGCGTACGATCGCCGTCCCCATGCACGCCACGCCCTTGCCCGCCGACACCCGAACCGCGGGAGACCGGGCCGGCCAGGTGCTGCACGAGGTCTTCGGCTACGGCGAGTTCCGGGGGCTGCAGCGCGCCATCGTCGAGCACACCATCGTCGGCGGCGACGCGCTGGTGCTGATGCCGACCGGCGGCGGCAAGAGCCTGTGCTACCAGATCCCGGCGATCGTCCGGCATCGCGCCGACCAGGGCGTGGCCATCGTCGTCAGCCCGCTCATCGCGCTGATGCACGACCAGGTCGGCGCCCTCGAAGAGGCCGGCGTGCACGCCGCCTTTCTCAACTCGACGCTCGAGCTGGCCGACGCGGTGCGCATTGAGCGCGAGATGATGGGCGGCCGCCTCGTCCTCCTCTACGCCGCGCCGGAGCGCATCGCCACGCCGCGCATGCTCGAGCAGCTCGACTCGCTGCACGAGCGCGGCCTGCTCTCGATGTTCGCGATCGACGAAGCGCACTGCGTCAGCCAGTGGGGGCACGACTTCCGCGAGGACTACCTGAAGCTCTCGGTGCTCGCCGAGCGCTACCCCGGCGTGCCGCGCATCGCGCTGACCGCGACCGCCGATGCGCTGACGCGCGCCGACATCGTCCTGCGCCTGGCGCTCGAGAAGGCGCGCGTCTTCGTCAGCAGCTTCGACCGGCCGAACATCCGCTACGCCGTGGTCGCCAAGGACAAGGCACGAGAGCAGCTGCTCGGCTTCATCCGCGACGAGCACGCGGGCGAGGCCGGCATCGTCTATTGCCAGTCGCGCAAGAAGGTCGACGAGACGGCGGCATGGCTCAACGACCAGGGCGTCACCGCCTTGCCGTACCACGCCGGCCTGGAAGCGAACGTGCGGCAGCGCCACCAGGACCGGTTCCTGCGCGAAGACGGCATCGTCATGGTCGCGACGATCGCCTTCGGCATGGGCATCGACAAGCCCGACGTGCGCTTCGTTGCCCACCTCGACCTGCCGAAGAACATCGAGGGCTACTACCAGGAGACCGGACGCGCGGGCCGCGACGGCCTGCCCGCCGACGCCTGGATGGCCTACGGCCTGGCCGACGTCGTGAACCAGCGCCGCATGATCGACGAGAGCCCGGCCGGCGACGAGTTCAAGCGCAACCAGCGCGGCAAACTCGACGCCCTGCTCGCGCTCGCCGAAGCGCACGACTGCCGGCGCGTCCGACTGCTCTCGTACTTCGGCGAGGCGAGCCAGCCCTGCGGGCCAGGCCAGAACGCCTGCGACAACTGCCGCACGCCGCCGGCGACCTGGAACGCGACCGAGGCGGCGCGCATGGCGCTGAGTTGCGTCTACCGCATCGAGCAGCAGTCCGGCCATCACTTCGGCGCCGGCCATCTGATCGACGTGCTGCGCGGCAAGCCGACCGTCAAGGTCGCGCAGCACGGCCACGCGCGGCTCAGCACCTTCGGCGTCGGCGCCGCGATCGAGGAGGTGCAATGGCGATCGGTGATTCGCCAGCTCGTCGCGCTCGGGCATCTTGCGAGCGAGGGCGAGTACGGCACGCTGGCGCTGACCGCGTCGTCGCGCGAGGTGCTGCGCGGCGAGGTCGCGCTGTTGCTGCGCGAGGCCAGCGCGCCGACGCCGCGGCTGCGCGGAGCCAAGCGTCGTGGCGGCGCCGCCGCCGGCGGTGGCGGCGCGACGGGCAAACCGCCGCCGCGTCCGCTCGACGCCGAGGGACTGGCGCGCTTCGCGGCGCTCAAAGCCTGGCGCGCCGAGGTCGCCCGCGCGCACAACTTGCCGGCCTACGTCGTCTTTCACGACGCGACCCTGGCCGAGATGGCCGATGCGCGCCCGGCCTCGCTCGACGAGCTGGCCGGCATCAGCGGCGTCGGCGCGAAGAAGCTCGACGCCTACGGCGACGACATCCTGAGAGTGTTGGCGTCCACCCTCGGCGTGTGAGAATTCGCGGTGTCGATTCATCGAAACACGCCCGACTCCGAAGCATTCAACCGGGACGCGTCGCTTCCCTTCGAACTTCGACTCGTCGACTTCCGAGTCGCGATGCAGGACGTTTACGATTTCTTCTACGACGTGAACACTGGCCTGGTGGCGCGAGGTCTGGATCGACCCGATGACATGCTCCGACCTGCATTGATGTCAGGGCTTCTCTCGGATATGTTGACAGCCAGCCTTGCCAAGCACTCGCGAACCCTTGTAGTAAATACGTATTTCAATGGTCATCCCGATCTAGTCGTTCGAGGTCGCTATGCCAACGATTCAGCAAAAGCCGGGGATCAAGGTGTCGAGATCAAGACCACCCGGAAATCAGGGGGCGCGCGCCGATACACATGGAGCTCGAAAGCAATGGATGTGCGTGTTCGTCTACACCGTAGACAACGAGACCGAGCCGGCCGTCGATCGACGCCCCATGCGCTTCACAGAGGTCTATCTAGGCGACGTCGGCGTCGACGATTTCCGGCGGAATGCTCGCGGCGAACTGGGCACGCGAACTGCGACCTTGCACGCCGCTGGAATCAAACGACTCAGAGAGAACTGGGTCTACCGCGACGCGCTCTGAGAGCGCTGGCGGGTTCGACCTTCATCGACGAGAGGCGGGGAACCGCTTCCTTCGCCATTTCGAAGTAGCGTCGATCGCGCTCGACCCCGATGCTTTCGTAGCCGACGGCTTCGGCCGCGGCCAGAGTCGATCCTGATCCTGCGAAGGGATCGAAGACGACCCCGACGCCGAGAGGTAAGACTCCGCGCACGAGTCGGCGCATGAAGGCCTGCGGCTTGAGGCTCGGATGCGGTGCCAGCTTACGTTCACTGGCGCGAGTCGGCGAAGACTCGATGACGTCGCCGAAGGGTTGCGCAGACGAGATCCGCCTGAATCCGCCGGTTCCCCAGCGCCGAAGATTGTCCTGGACCCGACCGACCAGTGGCTTGCGAAAGACCAGCCAAGGTTCCCACATCGAACGAGGCATCACGCTCACGTCTGTGAATTCGACGTGAGCGGCTTTGGGCCGATCCCCGCCCCGCATGGTCATGACAAGACGAGCGATTTCGCCACGTCGCTCCAGTCCTGCACGCGCCAGCGCACCCGAGACGAGAAAGGAGAGCAAAGGGTTGCTCGCAACGACGACGTTCGCACCCGGAACAAGGATGCGCTGAAGTCGTCGCGCCCAAGTCAGAAAGAATTGTTCCAGGACGACGTGATCGCTCGGCGAAAGAACTGTGAAACGGGGCAACGGGGCTCGCTTAACGCCATCGAAGCTGGGCGGGATGCGCCAGACGCCACCCTTGCCCGTGCGAAGTTTGTCCTGCTCGGCCTCAGAGTATTCGAGCAAGCCGTAGGGTGGATCAGTGACCACCGCATGAACCGAGTTGCTTTCACGGCGGTCGATCCACGCGTTGCATTCATCCAAAAACAGAGAAGCCCGACCGTGGACAAATGAAGGCGCTTGCGACGGCGTCTGACTATCTGGTTGCAGGGCATCCATTCCGACCAGCGAATACTGCGCGCGATCCATGCGAGCGAAAAGCGCCGGAGTATTGAGGCGAAGATAGGATCGAACCGACGACGGCGGCACATCGCCGATCAGTTCGATCACGTCGTCCGTAATCTCCTGGACGCTAGCGGCCGACGCCCTAACATCCAGAACACGAACGATCGCGTCGCGCACTTCCCCAGGTCTCCGTCGCACTTCTGAATCCTGATTGAATGAGTATCTTCCATTGTAGACGTCTGGACGTCTAAGGCCCAGCTTTCTCTTCTCATTTCAGTGTCATTCACCCCGTCGTCGCCCGCCGGCCGTATCAGACTCGCATGCGGCAGACTCCCTTCTCGCCATGGCCCGCCTCGACGACACACCCGACGACCAGCTGATGGCCGCCTATGCGCGTGGCGACGCGGCCGCTTTCGAGACGCTGTATGCGCGCCACCAGTCCAGCCTCTATCGCTTTATCCGGCGACTGCTCGGCACCGCGCTCGCCGCGCAGACCGACGAGGTGTTTCAGGACACCTGGCTCAAGGTCGTGCACGCGCGCGAGCGCTGGGCGCCGCAGGGCGCGAGCTTTCGCACCTGGCTCTTCACACTCGCCCACCACCGCGTCATCGACCTCTTGCGCAAGAGCGGCCGCGAAGTCTCGATCGATGCCTTCGAGGGTGAAGGCGACGAGCCCTGGCAGCCCGAGGCCACGGCCTGGCAGCATTGGCCGGCGCCGGCCGGCGCGGCGCCGCAGGGCGAGGAGCTGGCGTTCTGGCGGCGGGCGGGCGAGAAGCTCCTCGTCTGTCTGGAGCAACTGCCGCTGGCGCAGCGCAGCGCCTTCCTTCTTCATCACGATGACGGCCTCGCGCTCGACGAAGTGGCGCGCGCCCTCGAGGTCGGCTTCGAGACCGCGAAGACACGGCTGCGCTACGCGATGAGCAAGCTGCGCACCTGCATGGGCGCCTACCTCGAACCCTTGCTGCCCGGAGGCGCGCGATGAGCGACCCGGCCACGCCGATGCCGACACCAGGCCCCGAGCACGACGCCTGGCTGCGCGAAGCCTTGCGCCATGCGCCCGATGCGAGCGCAGCGCCACCGCTGTCGCTGCGCGATGCCATCCTCGCCGAAGCCCGCGCCGCGACGCGGGCCGGGCCGCGCACGGCGCCGCCGCCATCGTTCGCCGATCGCTTCGCCGAACTCTGGTCCTGGCTCGCGCGGCCACCGGTCGCCGCCGGATTCGCCAGCGTCATGGCGGCGACGCTGGTCGGCCTGATGTGGTGGGACCGGCCGCTCGACGAGATGGCGCCGCCATCGCCCGAGCCGGTCGTTGCCGCGCGTGCGCCCGCACCCGAGGCGGCGCGTCCGACACCGGCCCCTGCGGTGCGGCCACCGCTTGCCGATCAGTCCACCGCGACGACCACGGCGACCCAATCTGCGCTTCCGGCAGCGGCGCCGGTCGCGCCGGCCGAAGCGCCGCGGCCCGTGCCAGGTGCGCCTCCGGCCACCGCAGAGCGTGCGCCGGCGGCCGACCGTGCAGAGCGACGCAGCATCGTCGCGGCACCGCAAGCGCAGCCGCCTGCACCGGTCGCTGCGGCCCCGGAGAAGGCGAAGACTGCCGCGGATGCTTTCCGAGAAGAGCGCAAAGACACGGACTCGCGAAATGCGAACGCGGCGCCCGCCAGGCCAGCAGCGCCGGCCGCGCTCGCCGCGGCCATCGCACCCGCCGCGCCCGTCTCGCCCGCCGCACCGGCCGCGCCCGCAGCGACGAACGTGACGACGCCGCCAGCGCCATTCCCTGCACGCGACGCGCGCGAGGCCGATGCGCAGGCACCGTCGCAGATGCAAACGCCAGCGCGAGCGGAGCCGGCGGCATTGGCGAAGAAGGCGGGGAAAGCCGAGAAGACCGACGCCGAAGAGAAGCGGCAAGCCGCGGTCGCCCAGAACAGGCTCGCCTCTGCCGCGCCCGCGACGGCGGGTGCGGCGTCAACCGGAGCGCTCGAGCCAGCGACCGGCGCATCGATCGACAGCGGCGCCGCTGCAGGCCGCTTCGCGGCAGCACCACGGCCCGCGCCTCTCGCACGACAACGCGCCGCCGAGTCGGCGCCGACGACCACGCGGCCGATGGCACCGCTGCTCGCCGCACTGTCGAACGAAAACGCCCGCTGGTCGCGGCCGACATCGGCCGGCGAGACGGTTGCCACCGACGCCGCCACGCAAGCCTGGCTCGCGCGCGTCGAGGCGGCTGCCGCGTCGCAGTGGCAACCGGTCTCCGAGCGTTTGTCGCGGCTCGACGGCGCCTCCGCGTCGTCGCCCGACGCCGGCACGATGCTGCTCTACCGCGAAGGCCGCGCCGCCGCGATGGTGAGGATCGACGATGCCGGCGTGGTCTTCGAAACGCGGCCCGGGCAAGCCTGGTTCGCGCCGCTGCCGCCCGACGTCGTGGCGCGCCTGCGCGCGACCATGCCCGCCGCCACGCGCTGAACCCCCACGGCCGACCGGCCGGCGGTTTGCGCCGGGAAAGGGCGCGCGCTTATCATGCTCGGTTCGCCTTTTCACGCACCGATGTCTGCCGTTCAGCCTCTTCCGCCACCCCTCGACGAAAGCGTCGAGGGCCGCGCCGAGCCGCGCCCGGCGCGTGGCCCGGCCAAGGTCGCAGCCACTGGCGAAGCGGGCGCCGAAGCCGGCCGCTACCTCGGTGACCTGCGCGGTGCCTCGGCCGGCGGCGCGGCCTTCATCCGCGTGCGCGGCGCGCGCACGCACAACCTGAAGAACATCGACCTCGACATCCCGAGGAACCGCCTCGTCGTGATCACGGGCCTCTCGGGATCGGGCAAGTCGAGCCTGGCCTTCGACACGCTCTACGCCGAAGGTCAGCGTCGCTACGTCGAGAGCCTCTCGGCCTATGCGCGGCAGTTCCTGCAGTTGATGGACAAGCCCGACGTCGATGTCATCGAAGGCCTTTCACCGGCGATCTCGATCGAGCAGAAGGCGACCTCGCACAACCCGCGCTCGACGGTCGGCACGGTCACCGAGATCCACGACTACCTGCGCCTGCTCTACGCCCGCGCCGGCACGCCGTTCTGCCCGAACCATGGCCTCGCCCTGCAGGCGCAAAGCGTCAGCCAGATGGTCGACGCGACGCTGGCCCTGCCGGCCGGCACGCGGCTGATGCTGCTCGCGCCGGTGGTGCGTGATCGCAAGGGCGAGTTCGCGGATCTGTTCGCCGACATGCAGGCGCAGGGCTATGTGCGCTTTCGCGTCGACGGCAAGACGGTCGAGGCGACCGAGTTGCCGAAGCTGAAAAAAGCGGAGAAGCACGACATCGACGTCGTCATCGACCGAATCCGCGTCCAGCCCGGCATCGAGCAGCGCCTGGCCGAAAGCTAC